>DCKO01000016.1:3856-66567 GCA_002320665.1 Micavibrio sp. UBA1672 | reverse complement strand
AGATATTGGTCACGTCAAAGTAGGGCAAGCTGTTCAGGTGAAATTCAGCTCTTTTGATTTCTCAAGATATGGTTCGGTAGAAGGTAAGCTGGAGCAAATTTCTGCAACAACTTTTGCAGATGATCATGGTGAGCGCTATTATCAGGGCCGTATATTGCTGCAGCATAATTTTGTGGGCGGTAATATTTCAAACCGCATCATGCCCGGCATGACAGTTATGGCCGATGTAATCACAGGTAAAAAAACCATTCTTCAATATCTCCTGAAACCTATTCATATATCAATCAAAACAGCATTTTCCGAAAGGTAGCAAGATGGAATACAAAAACGAAGACAACATTGATTACACCCTATTGGAGCGAGATGAACCTATACGTGTTCTCGCGGTCGAAGATGAGTTGCTGTCTATGAAATTTCTGGAAAAGCAAATCAAGGATTTGGGGCATGAAATGATGAAGGCCGAAAATGGTCAGGAATCATTATCGGTTCTGCAAGCTAATAAAGGCAAAGTCGATGTCGTTCTGATGGACAGAGAAATGCCGATCATGAATGGCATGGAGGCCGTAAGAAGAATAAAGAATAATCCCGATCTGAGAAATATTCCTGTCATTATGGTCACCGGAGCAGATTCCCCTGATGAGATGAAAGAAGGGCTGGATATCGGTGTTTTCTATTATCTGACCAAGCCGGTCAAAGAAGAGATGTTGCGATCTGTTCTTTCTGCTGCGGTTCGCGAGGCGCAGCAATCTAAAACCCTGGCCGAAGAATTGGGAAAACACCGCGCCAGTTTTAACCTGATAGAAACCTGCCGCTTTAATTTTAAAACTTTATCCGAAGCCGAAAGCCTGTCAGCCTTCATGGCAAATTGTTTTCCAGATCCTAAACGCGTACTGCCCGGTCTAGGAGAATTGCTGATCAATGCAATTGAGCACGGAAATTTAGGGGTAGGCTATGACCAGAAAACCGAATTGGTCGATGCAGGAACGTGGCGCGCCGAAATCAAGCGCATGCAAAAGCTTCCGGCACATGCCGAGAAATTTGCAGTCGCAACAATCGCGCATAAAGACGATGGAATCTATGTTGTCGTAGAGGATCAGGGCGATGGTTTTGAATGGCAAAAATTTATGAAAATTGACCCTATGCGCGCGGGAGATAATCATGGCCGCGGCATAGCTCAGGCGCGGGCAACTAGTTTCGATAAACTAACCTATAACAAAAAAGGAAATCAGGCCGTCGCTTTTGTCGGCCATGACAAACAGTTGGAGTGGTAATTATGTTTTACAAGCAAAAAAACTCTGCGTTCCCTTTGCTAATGATAACTATTGTAGCACTTATTACGATATTTTCTTATGCAAAATATGTGACAATTTCAGTAGATCGCTCTCAAGCTGATTGGCAAGGGTATCAAGGTATTATCAGAGAGAAAACCGTATTATTATCCGATCTCCGCGATGAAATAGGTTATGGTGGACTGATCCATAATTTTAAAAACTTTGTTTTGCGAACAGATAGAACTTATCTGAAAGAGGCAAGAGAAAATTTAAGCAACATTGAAAGGATATTCACGGCATACCGAGATCTAAAGCTTAGTAATCGTGAAATAAAAGCTTTAAAGCAGGTAGAAGAAGTTATTGATGAATATGCAGATAACCTTGAGGTTATCAGAGCAGCTGTCTCGGTTGGGCATAAAGCTTCAGAAATAGATAGATTAGTGAAAGTAGATGATACACCGGCTCTAATAGGTTTGGATATCCTTATGACGTCCGTAGAAAATGACTACAGCACTGCACATGATGAGATTGCTACAGTTCTAAGTGATACTTCGCTCAAGATATCAACATATTTTCCTTTAATTTTGGCAACGGTGTTTTTAGTCGTTCTTGCCATATTATGGAAGGCTGCTTATTGGTCTCAAAAAACGCATACCAATCAACAAGAACAATCAAACAATCAAACAGATAGCTCTTTCCACGATATTTTGCAGGAATGGCCTACACATGTATTAGTCTTGATCATTGGCGTATTTTTATCCATGGCAGTAGCCTGGATGGTACATTTATCACAGGAAAAGCGTGCACAGGAAAATTTTGAACATTTAGCTTTCAAAGATTATTCACTGATAAAAAATAAGATCAAGGAACATGAAACAATCTTGAATAATATCGGCAATTTTTATCTATCTTCGAACGATGTCAGTGGCAATGAATTCCATAGCTTTACAAAAGACCCCCTGGAAAACAACCCAAGTTTTGATGCGCTTGGATGGGTGGATTACAATACGCAAACAGACGCATACACAATCGCAAATATCCAGCCAAACGAGAATCAGGCACTTTTAGGCTATAATATCCCCAATGGTAGCCAGCTTCATGACATGATTCAAAATACTTTGTATCATGGTAAAACAACGTATTTTCTGGAAAGGCTTACTTTTCTTGGTCAAGAAAAGGCAAATGCCAAAAATTTTAAACACTATCTGGTTATTTTATCGCCTGTGTACAAAAATAAAGAACAATCTGCGCTCTCTGGCATAGCTTATAGTGTTATTGATTATGAAGCTTTGGTCGCAGAAGTGCTTGAAGTAGAGCAAAATGACGGCTTTTTGCAATATTACGTAGAAAAAATAGAAAAAGGGGCTGAGCCAATCCTTGTATTTGGAAATGTTTCTAAATCTGATCAAAGACCGTACCAATACACACATATTTCGGATGTTGGAAAAATGCTGTTGGTCTGGCATTTTACACCCACACAAAAATTTTTAGAAAAATATGACAATAATCATACAATTATAATCTTTGCAATTCTATGTGCTTTGACAATGGCAATCTTATTCTTGCGTCAAATGAGAACAAATATGGATACTCTCAGAGTAGCAAGAGCAAAAGCCGAAGAGGCTAATCGTCTCAAATCAGACTTTTTGGCAACAATGAGCCATGAAATCCGCACACCTATGAATGGTATTCAGGGCATGGCTGAACTAATAACAAGTGCACGGACTCTGGAGCAGGCTAAAGAACATGCGGAAACTGTTCTAAGCTCCAGTGAGGCACTCTTGAGAATTATCGATGATATTCTTGATTTTTCCAAGATTGAGGCAGGCAAGTTGGAATTAGAACCAATGGCTGTTGATATGCTTGAATTGGCTGATGACGTAGCAAAGCTCTATGCTGTACAGGCACGAGAAAAAGCAATAGAACTTGCTGTGCGCTACGTTCCAGGAAGCGAACAATTCGTTTTTGCAGATCCTGTCCGCATTCGTCAGATTTTAAGTAATCTGATTAATAATGCAATTAAATTCACTGAAAACGGATATGTTATTATAACAATAGAAGAAAATAAGGATGAAAATCTTCCTTCTGATAAAACAGAATTAAAATTCTCGGTCACAGACACAGGAATTGGTTTATCTGAAAATGCCAAAAGACAGATATTCAAGAAATTTTCTCAAGCCGACAACTCTACAACCCGCAAATATGGTGGAACTGGCCTTGGCCTTTCTATTTGTAAAAAGCTCATTGAAATGATGGGTGGAGCAATTCATGTCCATAGTCAGGAAAGTCAGGGGTCAACATTCTGGTTCACAATCCCTTTCACACGCAATGATCAGGAAGTTTATGAACAGCCAAAGCCTCCGGCCTTAAAAGGACTTCGTATTCTAGTTGTTGATGATTTACCTGTAATACGTCAATTGCTCATCGAGCAGCTTACAATGGCAGGAATGCGTTGCGAAATAGCAAGTAACGGTCATCAGGTCTTAGAGATGATGCAAGATGCAAATTTCGAAAATGATCCTTACAAAATGGTGATTATTGATTATTTGATGCCAGAAATGAACGGAGAAATGCTTGCCGAAGCGATTAAGGATTACGAAGATTTCCGGGAAACATGCTTGGTAATGCTAACCGCTGCGGGTAACCCGTTGGGTGATGACCTGTTCGTAGAAAAAGGCTTTTCAGCCTATATCGCAAAGCCTGTGCGCAGCAAAGCTATGATCGAAACACTGGCATATGTCTGGAGTAAATACGATTCCGGTATGCGTGACATATTAATTCGCATTGATACGCAAAGTTTGGGTAAAGACACTATGGATGAAAAACGGATGAAAGTGCCAGAGGCGCATATACTTATTGCAGAAGATAATCTGGTCAATCAGACATTCATCCGTAAATCACTGGAAGAAATGGAAACAAAATTCACAATTGTTTCAAATGGTCAGGAAGCCCTCGAAGCAGTAAAGAGAGAACACTTTGATCTGGTAATTATGGACTGCCTCATGCCTGTTATGGATGGCTTCGAGGCCACGAAGAAAATATGCGCTTTGAAGGAGGAAGGGCTTATAAATGCAAATTTACCAATTGTAGCGCTGACAGCAAACGCTATGAAAGGGGATAGAGAGCGTTGTTTGGAAGCTGGCATGGATATGTACCTAACCAAGCCGGTCAGGAAAAAAGCTCTAAAGGAAATTGTATATCAGCTAATAACCGGTAAGGGAACAGGAGAGCATGACAGGAAAGTAATTCAACTGCCGCAAAAAGAGCAAATAAAAGAAGAAGACAAAGACAATATAATTCTTGATCTTAATATCGTAGAAGAGGCCAAAGTCACACTCGAAGAAGAATATGAGGAGATACTCCAAATCTACATCGAGACTAGTCAGGAACGGATTTTTGAAATCATAACTGCTCTGGAAGCTCAGGATATCAACGCAGCAATACGACCTGCACATAGTTTAAAATCAACAAGCAAACAAATGGGTGCGCTCAAATTATCAGAGCTTGCCAAGGACGTGGAATATACGGCCAAAGCAATCGATAAGGGTGAAATTGAATGCGAACAAAACATCAAGAGCATTGTTGAGACGATGGAAGATATCAAAATTTTATATTCGAAAACATGTAAAGCATTCGAGCGTTTGGCGGCATAGAAAGGAAGAAAAACCATGATTGTTATCGCTAGAAATACAGAGCATAAGCTCTATCAGGAACTTAAAAACTGTAAGAAAAAAACAGTATCACAACGTTGTTTTTATATTGCTCTTTCAAGGGTTGATTTGCCGAGGAAAGAGAAATTTGAGACGCTCTTAAGCACTCTTCAGGACATTCCGGATTCTTATATGGCGCAAATATATATGTGTCATGATCAGGATGTCTTTATCTTGATGGCCGGTTTCATGCAGCGCCAATTCAACGACTTTTTGCAAGGGCTTTCCAAAGATCTCAACATGCCTGAGTTACTTAGTCAGGCCAGTATCTTCGATATCCATGATCATTGGGAAGATTTAGAAAAACTATGTCAGGAAAAGATCAATAATGCCGAGACTGCCCAAGCGCAGGATATAGAGGAAAAACGCAAGGAAAAAGCCGAGAAAACAGCTTTCGAGACTCTCTCGAAAATGGATATAGATAAAGTTTCCAGCCTCAAAGAAAGACGGGACCAAAGGGATTATCCTTTGGTCATGGTGGTCGATGATGATCAATTATCAAGAACATTGGCGGGTAATGTCCTGCGTGAAGATTATCAAATTGCGTATGCTGCAAATGGGCGGGAAGCCTTGAGCGAATATGTCTCTCAAGTACCGGATGCTGTTTTTCTGGATATTGGCATGCCTGATATAGGCGGTCATGAAGTGCTTGAAACCCTATTCCAGATTGATCCCGAGGCTTATGTCATCATGTTTAGTGGTCGTAAGGATAAGGCAAATATCATGCGTGCTCTTGAAACTGGAGCACAAGGTTTTCTAGGAAAGCCTTTCACACGAGATAAGCTATATCAGCATGTCGAGAAGTCTCCCTTGATCCAAAGCAAAAAAGAATGCCGCGCGCTTTTGGGCAAGGCACAAAGCCGCTAATAATCCCTCAGGCATGACTTAAAGGCTTGTTTTCATGATAACAGATATAGAATTGATGAATATCACAGCCCTAATAAGCATATTCTGTTCGCTTATGCTTTTTTTGAATTGGAAAAAGAGCAAGGCTTTAAAGGAAGCGCAAATTTTTTTGCGACATGCAAAACAGGAAACAAAAGAAATTGCCGAACTTCCTTTAAAAAATCCTTTTCCTCTCATCCAGATTACAAATAGCGGCGAGATTATCTTTATAAACCCTGCGGCAGTTAAGACTTTCCCCGATATCCAGAACTTAGGAAAACAACACCCTATTTTATCAGACATAGACAATATCATACAGACACAAACTGTTTCTATGCGTGAAGTTGCCATAGAAGCTCAGGTTTTTCACCAGACAATCATGACGACAAAAATTGATGATGAACAAGCCTATATTGTCTATTGCTACGATATTACGGCGCGCAAAAGCTATGAAAAAGAGCTGCAAAAAAGTCAGCAAGTTACAGAGCAAGCCCGCAAGGAAGCCGAACAGGCCAATCAGGCACGGGGAGATTTTCTGGCCAATATGTCTCACGAATTACGAACACCGATGAATGGCATAATCGGACTTTCTGATATTCTTCTTGATGCCTCTCTAAACAAGGAAAGCAAAGAGTTAATTGAGGCTATTAACAGTTCCTCTAAAAATCTGCTGATTTTGCTAAATGATTTGCTTGATTTTTCAAAAATAGAAGCTGGAGAAATCAGCGTTGAATCTATTCCTTATAACCCTTCTGATATTATCCACCAGCTTGAAAAGCTTCACAGGCCTGTAGCATCACAAAAAGGCTTGATTATGGAAACGGAAATTCGGGGTAATATGCCTGACTTTGTGTTGGGCGATCCGTCGAGGCTGCAACAAATCCTGAATAATCTCATGAGTAACGCCGTTAAATTTACAGATAAAGGCTCTATTCTTGTCTCATTGAAGTGTAAACCGCAAGTTGATAACCAGATTTTACTCCAAATTGCTGTAAAAGATACTGGTATTGGTATTCCAGAAGATAAGCAGGATAAAGTTTTCAAAAAATTCCAGCAAGCCGACAGCTCGACTTCACGAAAATATGGAGGAACAGGTCTGGGCCTGTCTATTACCAAGGATCTGGTTGAGCTAATGGGGGGCGCTGTAAAACTGGAAAGCAAGCTAGGAGAAGGCACCATGTTTACAGTTGCAATCCCCGCGCAAATTGCCGATGTGCAGCAGTTTAAAGAAGATCAGGGTCACAATAATAAGCCGCTCGGGTATAATACGAATGCCAAAATCATGGTTGTCGATGATCATCCGGTGAATTTGCTATTCATGCAAAAAACCCTTTCAAAGATGGGTTTTAAAGACTTTGATGAGGCAGATAGTGGTAAGAAGGCGCTAAGCTTATTTAAAAACAAAAATTACGATTTAATTTTATTAGATTGTCAAATGCCTGAAATGAATGGTTTTGAAGTGGCTCAAAAAATACGAGAAATGGAAACCGCAGAAAACGAACCGACTATTATTGCTGTAACGGCTGATGCCATGAAAGGTGCCGAACAAAAATGCATGGCCAGTGGTATGGATGATTATATTAGTAAACCAGTTGATAAAGAAAAGTTGCAACAGATCATGACGTGCTGGATACCGGGCGAAACATCTACAGAAACACAAAAAGAAAATATTACAAAAAACACCAAATCTGATTGTCAAATTTTCAATTGGGATCATCTCCATGAATTTACGGACGGGAGTGAGGCCGCAGAAAAAAAAATATTAGGTATCTTTATTGATAATCTAGAGCAAGATATTAAGAAACTTGAAAGTAGTTTTGAGACCAAAAACTATGAAGACTGGGATGAAATGGCACATAAGCTCTATGGTGCCTGTGCTCATATCGGCGCGTATGCTATGGCAAAAATTTGTGATCAAGCGCAAATGCTGTCTGCTAATGATACGGACAATATCATAAAACTGCATCATGCTATTATCGGGCAGTATCAATTACTTCACGATACTCTCGAGTCAAAAAAACTAAGCGCATAATTATGCCGCTTACTTTTGTGCTAATAAATCCTTACATGGAAATTCGGAAGAGCAATGCGAACAACAATACTCGATCAATTGCTTCGGGTCATACAATTCAATATGAGAGCCTTTAATATGGATGCCTGTTTTTTCCTTTAACTTTGATAAGGCGCGTGAAAAAGTCTCCGGTTGCATACCAAGCTTCGAGGCAATCAGGGTTTTATCGTAAGGTAAGTCTATTTTCGCAGCACCATGCGCATCACGATCAATAAGGTTGAGTAGGAAGCATCCAATGCGTTGCGGAGCATTTTGAAGGTCTCTGTGTTCGATCTCCATATCTTTCTGATGACGTTGGTGTGCCATGTGCCTCATAACATGCATAGAAAATTTATTATTATGCTCAAGTTCTTCTTTCAGTAATTTGAGAGGGAGTGAAATAATTTCAGAAGCCTCGACAGCCTCGGCGCTATAGGGGTAAACGTTGTTTTCAAAAAGAGCGGTTTCTCCAAAAGCATTTCCCTTGCCCAGAATATCATTAACGGATTGCGTGCCATCAAGAGTTTCACGGAATAACTTGATCCATCCACTTTTGACAATATAGAAATATTCGGCTGTATCTTCATGAAGAAAAAGAATTTTTCCTTTTTCACATTTCAGGACATGAGCCTGTTTTCCCAAAGCCGTAAGAAAGGTTTCGGAGCCATCTTTCAATAATGAGAGGTTTTTTATATCCATTACACTTGCTTTAAAACCTTGGTGGAGGCAATATTTACAATCAGAATTGACTTTGGTCAATGCCCAATATAACGCATACTTTATTAGAGTGCCCGAAAAAGATTTTCGAAATTAAGTACTATTAAAATGTTAGCGCAATGCATCAATGATTTTACGGTTTCCTACGGATTACCAGTCAGCCTTTTTTTAGCAGGGCTAGCCGGTGGTTTTTCGCATTGTACGTTTATGTGTGGACCATTTGTCTTGGCACAAAAAAAAGGTGACTGTCAGGTTAATAAATTAAGCTCTGCTTTGTTGCTTCCCTATCATTTGGGCCGCATGACAACATATGTTTTTCTGGCGGTATTATTGGGAGGGTTTGTAAATCTGGCCTTTTTATTTTCCGATAGCCGTGCAATTCTGACAGCGCCTTTTCTGCTACTTGCCGCTATTATATTTCTAGTGACGGCTTTTCCGGTTTTAGGACGGGTATTTCCCTGGGCAGTAAATCTTCAAGTGGCCAGAACGTTTGGCATAATTTCCAAGTTCACATCTAGACTTATGCATAACCCCTCTATCATACATCGTTATGCTCTGGGCATTTTGTTAGGTTTTATGCCGTGTGGTATGGTGGTTTCAGCTTTGATGGCTTCTTCTATGGCTGAAACACCTTTATATTCCGGCATCGCAATGGGGTCTTTTGCTCTGGGGACAATGCCCGCACTCATGATGGTAGGTATATGCGGCGATACGCTCAGGAGTAAATATCCAGAATTTTTTTCGCGTCTTTCGCAGGGCGCACTTGTATTTAGTTCGATTTGGCTGTTTTTTTTAGCTGGGGCGATGATTTTTTAAGAAAGTAATGAACATGGAACATCCGAATTATAATTATGATGTCGTCAAGAAATTCACTTTGGCAACGGTATTTTGGGGGATAGTTGGTTTTGCTGCAGGCATATTTATTGCCTTGCAAATGGTATTCCCTGACTTGAATATTGAGCCATATTTAAGCTTTGGACGTTTGCGTCCACTTCATACATCGGCTGTGATTTTTGCTTTCGGAGGAAATGCTCTTTTCGCAACGAGCTATTATGTTGTTCAGCGCACTTGTCATGTGCGCTTGTGGAATGATGGTCTAGCGAATTTTACCTTTTGGGGATATCAATTCTTCATTGTGATTGCTGCTCTTGGTTATGTTCTGGGCGTAAACCAATCCAAAGAATATGCTCAGCCTGAATGGTATGCTGATTTATGGCTTACAGTCGTCTGGGTAGCCTATCTTGTGGTTTATTTCATGACCATTGTTAATCGTAAGGTTTCACATCTATATGTGGCAAATTGGTTCTATCTGGCTTTTATTATTACAGTTGCTGTTCTTCACCTTGGGAACGGGTTGGCTCTTCCGATCGGCGTTCTGGATGCAAAAAGCTATTCAGCTTTTTCCGGTGTCCAGAGTGCGATGATTCAGTGGTGGTATGCTCATAATGCTGTTGGCTTCTTTTTGACTGCAGGATTTTTGGGGATGATGTATTACTTTATTCCCAAACAAGCTGAGCGCCCGATTTATTCTTATCGTTTATCAATTGTCCACTTCTGGTCTTTAATTTTTATCTATATGTGGGCAGGACCTCACCATTTGCACTACACAGCTTTGCCTGATTGGGCACAAACTTTAGGTATGACATTTTCTATTATGCTATGGATGCCAAGTTGGGGTGGTATGATCAACGGTGTTATGACCCTGTCAGGTGCGTGGAATAAATTACGTGAAGACCCGGTTCTCCAATTCATGATTGTCGCATTGGCATTCTATGGTATGAGCACATTTGAAGGCCCATTAATGTCTATCCGTTATGTGAATGCATTGTCTCACTATACAGACTGGACAATCGGTCACGTGCATTCAGGCGCTTTGGGCTGGGTTGGGTTTATATCTTTTGGTGCTCTATATCATTTAGTGCCAAAACTATGGGGCCGCGAGAAACTATACTCTACCAAGCTGGTCTCTTTACATTTGTGGATCGCAACGCTCGGTATCGTATTTTATATAGCGGCGATGTGGGTTTCCGGCATCATGCAAGGGCTGATGTGGCGTGATTACAACGAGATGGGCTTCTTGGAATACTCCTTCGTTGAAAGTGTAATGGCCATGAAACCATTCTACATCATCCGTGTTTTGGGTGGGGTTCTCTATCTGGCTGGGGCCTTGATAATGGCTTACAATTTCTGGAGAACCATTCGCGGCGATGTGAATGAAAAAGAATATAATAACAACGCACTACAAGGAGCTGCGGCATGAGTTGGAGCAACCACGAACATTTAGAAAAAAATGCGCTATTGCTTTTGGTGCTGGTAATCGTCGTCATTTCGATAGGCGGGATTGTCGAGATTATACCGCTCTTTCGCAAAGAAACTGTCATCGAGCCTGTAACAGGTATGCGTCCCTATACGCCTCTGGAATTGGCCGGACAAAATATCTATATCCGTGAAAACTGTATGGCATGTCACTCACAACAAATTCGCCCATTGCGTGATGAGGTTGTGCGTTATGGTCATTATTCTCTGGCTGCTGAAAGCATGTATGATCACCCTTTCCTTTGGGGATCTAAGAGAACAGGCCCTGACTTGGCTCGTGTGGGAGGGAAATATTCAGATGAATGGCACAAGGCGCACTTGGTTGAACCAAGAGATCTAGTGCCTGAATCGATTATGCCATCATACAGTTTTCTTCTGAAAAGAGGCGCGAAACTGCATGATTTGGACAAACACTTGGCAACCCTCAAAACACTGGGTGTACCTTATACAGATGAAATGATCGAAAACGCTGAAAAAGATGCAATAGCCCAAGCCCATGGTGAGGCGCGCTCTGAGATCGGTGGTTTGCAGGAGCGCTATGGTGAAAAAGTAAATGCAAGAGATTTTGACGGTCAGCCGAATATCATCTCTGAAATGGATGCTTTGATCGCATATCTGCAAGTTTTGGGCACGATGGTAGATTTCAATGCCATCAAAGATGTTGAGGATATCGGAGAAACAGGAGGTGCAGAATGAAGCATTTCTTTGCAGATGCAAATTTAGGGCTTATAGGTCTGCTGTTTTTCTTCCTGTTTTTTTGCGCGGTTACCCTTTGGACATTCCGCCCAGGCAGTAAAAATACCTATAAAAATCATGGCAATATTCCCCTTCAGGAGCATGACGAATGAGCGATAATGAAGAACATAAAAAAGAAGTTGATGATGTCTCCGGTGTTGAAACCACAGGGCATGAATGGGATGGCTTGAAAGAGCTGAATAATCCTTTGCCACGCTGGTGGGTATGGGTATTCCTGATCTGTATTCTCTGGTCTGTTTGGTATTTTGTAGTGTATCCTGCATGGCCAACTCTATCTGGTCATACAAAAGGAACCGCTGGATATACACAATATAAAGAACTGGCTGAAAGTCAGAAAGAAATTGTACAGCGTCAGGCAACCTATCTGGAGCGGTTTGAAAAGGCCAGCAACGAAGAAGTTTTAAATGATCCTGAACTATATGCTTTTGCTATGGCGGGCGGTAAATCAGCCTTCAAAGACAATTGTGCGACATGTCACGGTACAGGTGCGCAAGGCGGTATGGGCTATCCGAATTTAAATGATGATGACTGGCTTTGGGGCGGTAAATTATCAGATATTCACCAGACGTTGGAATATGGTATTCGCGCAGATAATCTGGATAGTCGCGTCTCACAAATGCCCGCTTTCGGTAAGGATGGCTTGTTGAAAAAAGAAGAGGTTGATGCCGTCGTTGATTATGTGCTGACACTTTCAGGTGGTCATCATAAAGATAGCTATGATCAAGGCAAAGAAATATTCGGTCAGCAATGTGCATCATGCCACGCCGCAGATGGTAAAGGCTTGCAAGAATTTGGCGCACCAAATCTGACGGATAAAATCTGGCTTTATGGTGGTGATCGACAAAGTATCTACGAGACAGTCTATAATGCCAGAGCAGGTATGATGCCAGCTTGGGGCGAGCGTCTTGACAAAAACACAATACGTCAACTGGCCATCTATATTCATCAGCTAGGTGGCGGTGAAAAAGATGATACTTACAGTGAAACTGTTCCATCAGACGATACGAATATACAAGACAATAATGACCCCTCACACCAAGAGTAAAAACAGTGTTACAATATTTTGCCAAGCAGGAACGCATTTATCCCAAACGCGTTTGGGGTAGGTATCGTAAACTGAAATGGGCGGCAATGATCGTCACCCTTGGCATATATTATCTGGCACCTTTTATTCGCTGGGATCGCGGTCCAACCGCGCCGGATCAGGCAATTTTAATTGATCTGAACAATGCGCGGGCCTATTGGTTCTGGATCGAAATCTGGCCGCAAGAAGTCTATTACATCACAGGTATCCTTATTCTTGCCGCTATAGGATTGTTTTTTGTTACAAGTCTTTTGGGACGCGTATGGTGTGGTTATACTTGCCCGCAAACGGTCTGGACAGACTTGTTTGTCTGGGTTGAGCGTATTTTCCAAGGCGACAGAAATGCCCGTAAAAAACTTCGTGAAGGACCCTGGACATGGGAAAAAATCTATAAGCTGGGGCTAACGCATTTTGTCTGGCTGGTCATTGCATGGTGTACAGCCGGATCATTTGTGCTCTATTTCAATGATGCGCCGACATTGGTCCGCAGCTTTTTCGAATTTGATGTTTCACCAACGGTGCTAACGTTCATTATTGGTCTGACCTTTAGTACTTATTTGATGGCGGGTTTTGCACGAGAGCAAGTTTGCACTTATATGTGTCCCTATGCGCGGTTCCAATCCGCGATGTTTGATAATGATACGCTGATTATCGGATATGATGAACGCCGCGGCGAGCCTAGAGGTAAACTAAAAAAGGGTGAACAACAGGCAGGGCACGGCGATTGTATAGATTGTAGCCTTTGTGTACAGGTTTGTCCTATGGGCATTGATATTCGCCAAGGCTTGCAAATGGAATGTATTGCCTGCGGTCTGTGCGTCGATGCCTGTAACAATGTCATGGAGAAAATCAATAAGCCAAAAGGCCTAATCCGCTATGATACTGAAAATCATATGAGATCCCTGACCAGAGGTAAGGAAACACAATTCAAATTTATCCGCCCGCGCACCATCTATTACTCATGTGTGATTGCGATAGTTGGTGGCATTATGCTCTATGGGTTGATCACCAGAGCACCTCTTGATATAGCAGTATTACATGATCGTAACCCTGTTTTTGTACAACTTTCAAGCGGCGAAATCCGCAACGGTTATGTTCTAAAAATCCAGAATAAAACCCATGAACACCGCACCTACCAACTAAGCCTTGAAGGACTGGATAATGCAGATATTGATGTGAAGGCAGCAGGGGATGCCAGCAAAGATAAATTATATGTTCCTGCCGATAGTGTCGGCTCTTATCATTTCTATGTTCATGCCGATGTTGAAGCCGGCCCGCCGCGCGATATCACATTTACACTAAAAGACGGCGAGATTACCGATACCTATGAAAGCGTCTTTATCACAAGAAAGGATCGATAAAATGAGTAACGGTATTTTAGCTCCTGAAAAAGGGACATGGGTTCTCTTAAGCTTTATTGCTTTCTTCGCTGTGATTATTGCGGTAAATGCTGTTTACATTATTACAGCTGTGAACAGCCATAGTGGCGTCATCACGGATAAGCCCTATGAGAAGGGGTTGGCTTATGATGAAACGCTTGAAAGCGCAAAATCCCAGCCAGAGTTAAATCAAAAAGCAAACTTCAAAAATGGTGTTTTACGCTGGGAATTAAAAGCTGCTGATGGAGTGCCTATTGATGCAAAAGTGACAGCCCATCTGGTGCGCCCTGTCAAAAAAGGCTATGACTTTGATATTACATTTGATCATAAAGGAAACGGTATTTATGAAGCAAAGCCGGATTTACCTTTGAAAGGGAAATGGGAAGCCCAACTGAAAGCACAATGGGACAAAACCTCGCAATACAAGACACGCCTGACAATCATAGCGGAATAAACCAAACCGAAGAAACTGGCTATGAAACACTCGCTGCAAAAGCGCAAGATGGCAATTGGAATTTATCCATTTTAGTGCAGGGCGTGACATGCGCATTATGCATTCAGAAAATTGAATCAGCTCTCAATGCTAGGCAGGAAGTCAAAACCGCGCGCCTGAATTTTTCTGCCAAGCGGCTATATATTGAATGGGAAGGGGATGCTGCAAGCGCTAATGATTTTATCAAAATAGTTGAAAATCTTGGCTATGGCGTGCAGCCTTATGATGAAAAATCATTAGAAGAAGGCACAAAATCCGAAGAGCGGTTTTTATTGCTTTGTTTAGGCGTTGCAGGCTTTGCTATGGGCAATGTGATGTTGCTCTCGGTTGGAATCTGGAGCACCACTGCAGAAACTATGGGCATGGGCACACGCGAATTGCTGCACTGGATATCAGCGCTAATTGCCATGCCCACAATTGCCTTTTCCGGCAGGCCATTTTTCCGGTCAGCGCTGAAAGTTTTGAGAACTGGCCATACAAATATGGATGTACCTATTTCATTGGCACTAATTCTCGCCAGTGGAGCAAGTCTCTTTGAAACAATTAATGGCGGTGAGCATGTCTATTTCGACTCGGCGGTGATGTTGACTTTTTTCCTGCTGATCGGGCGTTATCTGGATTTTAAGGCAAGAGATCATGCGCGTTCTTCTGCACATAATCTGTTGCAGAGCTTTCAGGGCTTTGCAACTGTTTTACAAAATGATCAAACCAAACGCGTTTTAATTCGTGATCTCAAAGAAGGCATGATGGTTAAGATCGCAGCCGGAGAAAAATTTCCGGTTGATGGCATCATCAAAAGCGGAGCAAGTACCGTCGATACATCATTAGTCACAGGCGAAACTTTGCCACGGGAAATCAAAATAGGGCAAGAGGTCTTTGCAGGTACCATGAATATTGCCGCGCCAGTAACCCTGACGGTCTCAAAGGCTGCCGATGATTCGTTGCTCTCTGATATTGTACGCTTGATGGACAAGGCTGGACAAGCACAAGCTTCTTATGTGCGTTTAGCCGATAAGGCAGCGCGGCTTTATACGCCAGTGGTGCACACTATGTCTGGCGCAACATTTTTAGGATGGATATTTCTGGGCGGGATTATCTGGCAAGATGCGTTGATGATCGCCATCACGGTTTTAATTATCACTTGTCCCTGTGCTTTGGGGCTGGCTGTTCCTGTTGTGCAGGTTTTGGCCACAAGCAAACTCATCAAGAAGGGCGTGTTTGTAAAATCAGGTGATGCTTTAGAAAGACTCTCTGCCATTGATACGGCTATTTTTGACAAAACCGGAACTTTGACTGAAGGAGAGCTGAAATTAAAAAATGTACCAGATAAGAAAGCATTTCAACTAGCAGCCTCTTTGGCTAGCCACAGTTTGCATCCACTTTCCAAAGCTCTGACCAAGGCTTATGAAGGACAACTGCTTCAGCTTGATGATATTCAGGAACATGAAGGGCAGGGGCTTTCTGCCATATACGAAGGTCAAACTATAAAGCTCGGTAGCCGCACATGGTGCGGAGATAAAGGGGCGAAGCCCTCAGGTTTTGTAGAATTATGGTTGAATATTGATGACTCAAAATATTGCTGTTTTTACTTTGAAGATACACTTCGGAGTGATGCTAAAAACGTGATTAATCACCTAAAGTCAGCCAATATAAAATCCTTTCTTGTCTCTGGCGACCGCAGAGAAGTTGCTGAAAGAATTGGACAAGAAGCTGGTATTGAAAAAATATATGCCGAGCAAACACCTCTGCAAAAATATAAAATATTGGAAAATTTACAAAAAGAGGAGCACAAAGTTCTCATGGTAGGGGATGGCTTAAATGATGCACCTGTTCTTAAAAGTGCTTATGTCTCTATTGCGCCGGGTACTGCGATCGATATGGCACAAAATGCCGCGGATATTATTTTCACAGGGGATAAACTTGGCCCAGTTTACGAGATATATAAAACTGCCCGAAAAACACAAAACCTTGTGAAACAGAATTTTGCCTTGGCAATTCTCTATAATATTATAGCAATCCCCTTAGCTATTATGGGCTATGTAACACCTTTTATCGCGGCTTTGGCGATGTCAGGATCATCTTTGCTTGTGATCGCCAACTCTTTCCGGTTAAAATTGGGTACATGAGCGTTCTTATTTATCTTATCCCCATTGCATTATTCCTAGGCCTTATAGGGCTAGTAGCCTTCATATGGACACTCAAATCCGGTCAATATGAGGATTTGGAAGGTGCAGCGCACAGAATATTATTGGATGATGATGAAAAAACCGATGATTAATTGACTCTTATCAAGTATTATCAGATTCATTCGAGTACTATCCTGTCCAAGTTTATTTTTCTAAAGGGGTTTTTACTATGAAAAAAGTTATGAGAACGGCTTTGTTGGCCGGTGTTGCGTTGACAACGTTAAGTCTTCCGTCATACGCGAAAGATCTTGGTGAAGGTTATTTCGCCAAGGAAAGATTTCAGATTCGTCTCAGAGGTATTGGCGTTTTTGCGGACGGAGATGGCATTGTAGACGGTACATCATTAGGAACAGATGTTGGCCATGCGGTTACGCCTGAAGTTGACCTGACATATTTCTTCACAGAAAACATTGCAGCCGAGTTAATTGCCGCCACCGCGCAGCATTCATTGGATGCTGGCACGCTTGATCTGGGTGAGACATGGATTTTACCCCCGACACTGACTTTGCAATATCACTTTATGCCTGATGAAAAGTTCAGCCCATATATTGGAGCAGGTATCAACTATTCATACTTCTACGGTGAAGATGATGGCACGGGCTTTAACGACCTTGACGTAGAAGGTGGTTTCGGCCTTGCTGCACAGGCTGGTTTCGATTACTGGATCAATGATAATTGGGGTATTAACTTTGATGCCAAATATATCAATCTGGAAGTCGATGTTGATGTTAACCTTGGCGCAACACCTCTTCAGGCCAATAATGTTGACCTGAATCCATGGATTGTTGGCGCTGGCGTATCTTACAGATTCTAAGATATAACCTGATAATAAAATTTTTGTCCTTCCGAAACTTAAAATCGGAGGGGCATTTTTTTTGCAGTAAAATTAAGCTATTACACTTGCACAATTTTTCCTTTGTGTTAATTTTATAGCATAATTAATTCTTTTAGATTTAGGCGGTCACGATGAAAAAGAAAATCATCGCTTATACAGCACTTGCCACTGCGTTTTTATACCCTGTCCATTCCTTTGCTGCATCAGATGATTTTGATGTCGAGCTTTCTGCAAATATTGGTTTTGTAACCGAGTATTCATTCCGCGGTATTGCTCAGTCAGATGAGCATCCAGCGGTTCAGGGTGGTTTTGATATCTCTCATGATAGCGGTTTATATGCCGGTATTTGGGGGTCAAATGTTGATTTCAATGATAGTGACGAAGCTAATGTAGAAATTGATTTCTATGCGGGCTACGGCAATGCATTTCATGATATCAACTACGATATCGGTGTAATTTACTATGCCTATCCTGGCGCAGATAGCTCTCTTAATTATGATTTTTGGGAAGGCTCATTGGCTGTTGGTTATGATTTTGAGATATTCTCGGCATCGGCTTCTGTGAACTACTCGCCGGAATATTTCGGGGATAGCGGCGATGCACAATATTATGCATTGAATGTCGATGTTCCATTGCCGCATGATTTCTCTTTATCCGGTCATGTAGGGTATCAGGAAATTGACGATAACGCTGCATTTGGTGTTCCCGATTATACAGACTGGTCTGTGGGCTTGGGATACACATATGCTGGCTTTGATTTGTCACTGCAATATGTAGATACAGATCTGGACGAGCCAAGCGAGTGCGCCGATGGCTGTGATTCCCGTGTGATTTTTGGAATATCCAGAAGCTTCTGATAAAAAGGCCTTTTTAAGTTCTTAAAGAAAATGCCAGCCCCCTGAGGGGACTGGCGTGAGTCTTGAGTTGAGGTGGGCTAGAAATGTGTTTAACTAGTAAATGCGTAAAAATCTGAATTCCAAAATCTGTTTCGTGTATTATGTCATTGCAAATGGCGTGCCAGTTTAAAAATTGTTTAATAACAATGACTTATATTTTATGGTCATAGAATATTCTCAAAATCGAACGTTCGAAAATGAGAATACATCCGTAATTTTCTCAAAATCAAACGCTTCTTTAATCATTTTTGTGGGATAATAACTATGTTATGTCACAGCAAATTTTAATAGTTGAAGATGATCACCTCCAGCGCCAGATGCTAGTCACGTTGCTTCAACGAAAGTTGGAATATCAATCACTTGAGGCTTCTAATGGCCGTGAGGCTCTGAAAGTGATGGAATCAGAGCCGGGGAAAGATGTTAAGTTGATAATTATGGATATACAGATGCCAATCATGAGTGGCATGGAAACGCTTGAGGTTCTCAAACAAAAATACCCCTTTATCCCTGTCATTATGCTGACGGGGAGCAAAGATATTAATGACGCCGTGTGGGCGATGAAACTGGGGGCTATAGATTTCCTGACCAAGCCTTATGAAGGCGAACGCATGGTTATTACGGTACAAAATGCCCTGAAAATCAGCACATTATCGCGTGAAGTCTCAAGGCTTAAGAGTGAAAAAGAAGGCAGGTTTACCTTTGAAAACCTGATCGGCTATGAGGATGGCTTATCAAAAACCGTTACTTTGGGACGAAAAGCCGCAGATTGTGACCTGCCCGTCCTGATCACTGGGGAAACGGGAACAGGTAAAGAAGTCTTTGCGCGGGCCATTCACGGTGAAAGTTCCCGTGCAGGAAAACCTTTTATAGCTGTGAATTGCGGGGCAATCCCATCTCAATTGGTTGAAAGCACTTTATTCGGGCATGAGAAAGGCGCGTTCACAGGCGCTACGGATAAGGCAATCGGAAAATTCAGAGAAGCCGATGGCGGTACAATCTTTCTCGACGAGGTTGGGGAATTACCGCTTGATACACAAGTGAAATTGCTGCGTGTGTTGCAGCAAAAAGAAGTCGAGCCTGTTGGTGCAGGAAAGCCAATATCAGTAAATGTCCGTATTTTATCAGCTACTAATCGTGATTTGGAAAGCGAAGTAAGCGCAGGAAATTTCAGAGAAGACTTGTTTTTTCGGTTGAATGTTCTCCCAGTCCATGTGCCATCCTTGCGCGAACGCGCAGAAGATATTCCATCCTTAGCGCATCATTTCATAGAGCGTTTTTGTGCAATGGAAGGCGGTCTGCCAAAAGATATATCCCAAAAAGCACTCTCACATTTGACGGGCTATGATTGGCCGGGCAATGTGCGTCAGCTTGAAAATATTATGAATAGAGCAATGGCACTCGCGGACAACAATATTCTGGAGCTAGATGATTTCTCCAGTTTGTTATCCGGTAAAGACATACCTACATTGAACATCGTTACTGAAACGCGCCAAGCTATAAACCTTATCACGGATGATGGAGGCTTCAAGCCCATGCAAAAAATCGAGGATGAAGCCATTCAGCTTGCCCTCGAGCATTATGATCATAACATCACCCAAGCCGCAAAAGCTTTGGGTATGGCCAAGTCGACCTTTTATAAAAAGATAAAGTCATAATCACACTTGTGCTTAATGCCTGATTTGTTTTACCTTTTCCTGTAGCATAACACAGGGAAATCGTGGCATGCCGGTGCAAAAAATATCAGCAGGAATTTATATTGATGGTTCCGATCCGGTCAGGGAAAGTGGAGAATTGACCATTCACGGGCGTTGTCTGACTTTTACCAATGAAAACCGTGAAGTAAGTTTCTCAACAAGCAATATCGAAGTGACTTTTGGTGGTACAGCGAAAAGAGTGGCGTATCTCAAAGACAAGATGCAGGGCCATATGACACTTCATGTGACAGATTTTGATTTATTCAAACACGAAGCCTTCAAGAAGCATGCCTCGGCCAAAGGGGCTGTCAAAGAACGTAAAAAACACCACTTTGCCCTAATATTTTCTTTCGTGGCTTTGGCCTTGGCCGTTCTGGTGCCTTCCTATTTTGTCTTTGTCGAGCGGACAATTGTCGCAGGGTTTATCGCCAAAAATGTGCCTTATGAGACAGAAAAATCTCTGGGTGATCAGATATTCAACCTGCAATTTGCTGGTGGCTCAGCCATGGTTGATGATCCCGAAATCATGGCAGAATTTAATACACTTATTGCGCCTTTATTATCAGTCGCCGAAAAAGGTGAATATGATTTTCAGGTTCATTTGATGAAAAGCCCTGAAGCTAATGCATTTGCAATGCCGGGCGGACATATTGTTGTGCTGACTGGATTAATTGAAAAATCCGATAAACCCGAGGAGTTACTCGGGGTTTTGGCTCACGAAATGGCGCATGTTACACAAAGACATAGCCTCAAGCAGATTATCTCGGATTTAAGCGGCAGAATTCTATTCAGCATTCTGGCATCCGGTATGAGTGATCTGGTTTACACAATCGGGGATCAGGGCAGATATTTACTCGCGCAGAAATATTCCCGCGCTCAGGAAGAAGAAGCCGATGAATATGGGTTTGATTATCTATTGCAGGCGGGGATTTCTCCGGCTGGACTCATAGAGTTCTTTGAAAAACTCAAGGAAGACGATATGCTGGACGGCATTGAAATAGCGAATCTCTTGAGTACGCATCCAGCCAGCGAAAAACGCATAGAAAATCTGAGTGCTATGATGCAGCAATATAAAGGGGAATACGCGCCAATAGATTTCGCGTATGAGGATTTAAAGCAGAAAATATCGGATTTAGAAGATTAAACGGCAAAAGAGGTAAAACATGAAATGTAAAATAGAAGGCAAACCATCCTTTTCCTATATAGAGATGACTTTGGATCCCGGGCAGAGCATCGTGGCTGAATCCGATGCGATGGTGAGTATGGATGTCGGCATAGATATGAAAACCAAATTCAATGGTGGCTTTTTCACAGGCCTAGCAAGAAAGTTTTTTGGTGGTGAGACACTATTTATCAATACATTCACGAATAAGGCCTCTCAAGAACAAAAAATTGTCTTCACCCAGCCAACACCCGGTGACATTCACCAGATCAAACTGGATGGGGAAGATAAATTCATCCAGCCTGGCGCTTATTTATGTTCAACAGAGGGCATAAGCATAAAAATCAAATGGGCAGGGTTTAAATCATTTATCGCCCGTGAAGGTCTGTTTCGTCTTTTGGCAACGGGTAAAGGCTATTTATGGATTGGCGCATATGGTCATATTTACGAAAAAGAAATTGACGGCGAATATCTGGTCGATACCAGCCATTTAGTGGCCTATGATCCTTCTATGTCTATGCACTTGCAACTTTCTGGCGGTTTGATTTCCAGCATGACAAGTGGTGAGGGGTTCTTAACGCGCATGAACGGCAAAGGCACACTTTTGCTGCAAAGCCGAAGCTTGAGCGGCTTGGCCTCTTATCTAAATCCAAGAATTTAAACGGGAAGGACACGTAAACAATGAAAACGGAAATATTACAACGTCCGGCCAATACAATCGTCAAGTTAGAGCTTAATGCCGGAGAAGAATTAACCGCAGAAGGTGGCTCTATGGTGGCAATGTCACCGGGCTTGAGCGTTGAAACCACAACGCATAAACGTGGTAAACGCAGTTTACGCAAAGCCGGTAAAAGGCTGCTGGCTGGTGAATCTCTGTTTATGAACCATTATAAATGCGAAGCCGATAAGGCTACGTTATTTCTTGCGCCTACACTAAGCGGCGATATTGTTCACCGTCCTTTAGAGAATGGCAAAACCCTGATCGTACAAGGCTCGTCCTTTGTTGCGCATTGGGGAAATGTCGATATGGATATGAAGTGGCAAGGCTTTAAATCCTTAATCGCCAAGGAAGGTATGTTCTGGATCAAGCTTAGTGGCTCGGGTGAGTTATTACTAAATGCTTTTGGCGCAATATATCCAGTAGATGTTGATGGTGAATATATTGTTGATACCGGCCATATCGTGGCCTTTGAAGAAGGGCTTGATTTCAAACTCTCCAAGGCCGGATCAAGCTGGATGGGGTCATTCATGGGTGGAGAAGGTTTCGTCGCCCGTTTCAAGGGTAAGGGGCGATTATGGTGTCAAAGCCACAATCAGTCAGCCTTCGGCTATATTCTCGGCCCGATGCTCAGACCGCGATAATTTAAAAAAGGATTTATTTGTTATGGCTATGGAACAAAATGCACAGATCAAACCCGTAGATATTGACGGGGAAGTCATGGAAACATTGAATTTACCCAAGGAATTTGAACATGAAATTCAAGGGCGTCCTGATTTTGCCCGATTGAGTGTTCAACTTAAGGCCAATGAGAAAATCAAGGCTGAGGCTTCGGCAATGGTTTCAATGGACACGAATATTTCTATGAAAACCAAATTCAAAGGCGGTTTCAAAAGATTTATGGGGGGTGAAAGCCTGTTTATCAATGAATTCACAGCTGAGCAATTCCCCGGTGAGATTACCTTCGCCAGCGGCTTGCCCGGCGATATTTATCATTATCATCTGGATGCCGATAAAGAAGATGCACTTTTCCTTCAAAGCGGCGCGTTTTTGGCAGGTGGCATGGGCGTGGATGTCGCCACAAAATTTCAAGGCCTCGTGAAGGGTTTTTTTGCAGGTGCTGGATTATTCATGATCAAATGTACTGGCCATGGCGATGTTTTCTTTAATTCCTATGGCGGTATTGTCGAAATCGAAGTCGAAGATGAATACACAATCGATAATAACCATATTGTTGCCTTTACAGAAGGTCTGGAATATAAGGTCACCAAGTTTAGCGGCTATAAATCTCTGTTTTTCTCTGGTGAAGGCTTTGTTACAAAGTTCTCAGGGAAAGGGAAGGTCTGGATTCAAACCCGTAAGCTTCCGGCTTTTGCAAAGTGGATTTGGCCATTCCGTCCAAGCAAGAATAATAACTAACGCCATAGATAGGCAAGTAAGATAAATATCCTGATGTGCACTAATAGAAATTCTTGCTACATGTTCAAGAATTTGTGACAATAATGGGATGAAAAAGAAAATAATTCTGGTCGATGATGATCGTAATATTCTGACATCTGTTTCCATGGCTCTGGAGGCAGAAGGTTTTGATGTTGAAACCTTCAATGATGGAGAGTCAGGTCTGGGAGGAATTTTAAAGGGTAAGCCTGACATGGCTATACTTGATATTAAGATGCCACGCATGGATGGTATTGAAGTGCTATCGAAATTAAGAGAAACGTCCCAAATACCAGTTATTTTTTTGACATCAAAAGACGATGAAATAGATCAGGTTATTGGTCTTAGGATGGGGGCAGATGACTATATAACAAAACCTTTTTCACAAAGATTACTGCTTGAACGCATAAAAGTATTGCTTAGGCGGCAAGATATTATGAACGGAGCAGAAAGTGAAGTTAAGGAAGAGAAAAGTGATGAAACTATTAAATACGGGGATTTATACTTGGATGATTCACGGCATCTTTGTACATGGAAAGGTCAGCCAGTCAATTTAACTGTAACTGAGTATTTGCTCGTAAAATCTTTGGCAATCAGGCCTGGACATGTTAGAAACAGAGACCAGTTGATTGATATGGCTTATGGTGAGAATATATACGTCGATGATAGAACAGTGGATTCACATATAAAACGTGTCAGAAAAAAATTCAAAAAAATTGATGACGACTTCGACAGAATCGAAACCCTCTACGGGATCGGGTACAGATACCGAGAAGAGTAAGCGCTGGTTTCGTATTGGTGGTCAAAAGGGTGAAATCGAACAGCTTTTCGATTTGTACTGGGGTGGCAGCGAACGCAGAATAACAAAACTTACCCTACGCATTATTGGTATTAATATCATTGCTCTTTTTACATTGCTCATAGGCTTAGTCTATCTCAGTCAATATCAAGAAAAATTGGTTACTTCAAAACTTGAAATCTTCCGAAGCGAAGTTTTTTTGATTTCAAATACCTTAATGGAAGGCGCTTTGTTATCATATATTGAGGGCAACCAGATGCATAAAAGAATATCAAAAGATGAAGCTGTTGATATTGTTAGTCGTCTTGGTCTTGCATTAGGTAAACGAATTTTGGTGTTTGAAAGTAATGGAGAGCTTCTGGCCGATTCAAGTATTGTAGATAAATCTCAAGAAAATCAGAATATCTATACTTTTCTAGAGCCAAAACAAAAATCAGATGAGCTACAAAGTCTTGAAATTTTGAAACAAGCTGGGCGTTTTTTGTTAAACATATTACCTAATGTTGTAAACCTTAGAGTTTATGAAGGTATTAATTCGACAAATGGTTTTGATTATCCAGATGTCGTCGATGCGTTTAAACGTCAACTAAGTATGACTGCATGGCAGTCTCCCGAGGATCAGGGGCATTATATTCTTACTGGTTCTATGCCTGTATTTGATGGAAAGCGCATTATTGGGGCGATTCTGGTCGTTCATACGGCAGATGAAATCAGGGAAGCTATGGGAGAGGCTTGGTATGATATTTTTAAAATTTTTCTGATGACTTTTTTAGTTACAATTTTGATTTCAATTTATTTATCCGGTGTGATTGCAAGTCCTCTAAAAAAATTAGCTTCGGCAGCTGAGAATGTCAGGCGAGGAAAAATGACCTATGATGACATTCCGGATATGCGGGATAGAAATGATGAAATTGGTGAACTTTCGGTGGTGCTACGTGAAATGACACAAGCTCTATGGGAACGCATGGATACTATTGAGTCTTTTGCAGCAGATGTGTCCCATGAAATTAAAAACCCGCTTACATCTTTAAAAAGTGCTGTAGAAACAGCATCAAAAGTGAAGAAAAAAGAGGATCAGGATAAACTGCTCTCAATTGTACAGCATGATATTGAGCGCTTGGACAGATTGATCACAGATATTTCCAATGCGTCTAAACTTGATGCTGAATTGTCTCGTGAAAAATTCGATGTTCTAGATTTGGGTAAAGTCCTTAGGAATCTTGTCGATATGTATAAAGACCCACTGGAGCGTGAGCAGCATAATGACAAAGACAAGGTTGTTAAGGCAATTAAGGATGGTGTTAAAATTGAATTACGGTTGTCTGACAAGGTCGTAAAAATACTCGGAAGTGAAGGCAGGCTTACACAAGTTTTTCATAATATTTTATCGAATGCACTTTCATTTTCACCAATTGGTTCGACTGTGCACATTAAAGTTGAAAAAAAGTCTAAACGCGTCAGTATATTTTTTGAAGATTGTGGCCCCGGCATTCCGGAAGGTAAATTAACAAATGTTTTTGAACGGTTTTATTCGGAACGACCCCAGCATGAAGATTACGGCAATCACTCAGGTTTAGGGCTTTCTATATGTAAGCAAATTGTTATGGCTCATAATGGGATGATTTTTGCCGAAAACATAAAAGATAATCAAAACAAGATCAAAGGAGCAAGGTTTGTTGTGATCTTGAATACAGTATGAGTGAGCAGAAAACCTTTATTCAGCAAGAACACGAGGGACGCCCTTTAATTATTACAGGTTTATCTGGTGCAGGAATTTCTTCGGTCCTTAAGGTTCTTGAAGACTTTCATTATGAAGTCTTTGATAATTTTCCGCCAACTCTGATCAAGGATTTACTAGAAAGAACCGAGCCACATCATACAAATATAGGGGCAAACATTGCTATCGGGATTGATACAAGAACGCGGGGATTTTCACCGGATTCAATTCTCGATACTGTGCAGTCACTAAAGGCGCGGTTAGTCTATATAAAATGTGATGATAATGTGCTTCAAAAACGGTTTACAGAAACGCGACGCCGCCATCCGATGGCCCAGCAAAAATCCTTGCTCTACGGGATAAAAACTGAAAAGGAAATGATGGCATCTCTATCTGATGCCGCAGATTTTATCATTGATACCTCTGAAACCTCAATCCACGACTTGCGCCACATTCTGGAAGGCTTCTTTATATCAAAGCCAGAAAAGAATATGGCTGTCACTTTGATGTCATTTGGTTTTCGTAGAGGTATTCCCAAAGAGGCCGATATTTTGATGGATGTGCGTTTTCTTAAAAATCCGCACTGGGATAAAACTCTAAAACCACTGACAGGGATGGACAAAAAAGTAGGCGAATATATCAAGCAGGATAAAGCCTTTGACGAGTTTTTGGAGAATTTTAAAAAATTATTATCACCTTTACTGCCTCTTTATGCGCATGAAGGAAAAAGCTATTTGACCGTAGCTGTTGGATGTACGGGCGGTAAGCACCGTTCGGTTTTTACGATTGAAACACTTAAGACGTGGTTTGAAAAGCAAGATATTAATGTCTATGTGGAACATCGGGATATCCCGAAATAACTAGCCAATATAGCCGCCATAAAGTAAGCCTAGCAATAAACTTCCAAGCAAGATTCTATATATTGCAAAGACTCTAAAGCTTGATTTTTCCAGAAACTTCATCATAGCTGCAATCGCAATTAAGCCAGAGACAAAAGATAAAATCACGGCAATCAGTGCATCAAATCCCAAAGAAAAATCATCGGCTTTTATAACATCTATACTCATCAATGCGCCTGCACCACTAATGGCTACAATTGATAGTAATAAAGAGTAATGTGCGCTTTCAGTTCGGGAAAACCCTAAAAAACGCGCTGCCGTCATGGTAATCCCGGATCGGCTTGTCCCCGGAATAAGCGCCAGCATTTGAGCGCAACCAATCACAACAGCGTCTTTCAAGGTCAAATTCTCGACTGTTTTATTGTCTGAAAATTTTTCATCTGCATACCATAGAATGATCCCGAAAATGACAGTTGCCCACGCAATAACATATAGTGTTTTCAACCAGTCAGGCTCTAAAGCATGGAGCGCAAGACCAAATAAAATGACCGGAATAGAGCTTGTCACAACAAATAAAGCCAGCTTGGCATTCGGGGTCAGACCCTTGCGGGTCAGAATATCAACTCCACCTAAAATCATTTTGTAAACATCTTTACGAAAATAAAGCAAAACAGAAAATAGAGTGCCGACATGAACCGCAATATCCATGGTCAGGTTTTCTGCATCCCATTGATCGCAATGATCGGTAAAGCAATGAAACAGACCCAAATGCCCACTGGAGCTGACAGGTAAAAATTCTGTCAGCCCTTGGATAATGGCAAGAATGACGATGTAATAAAAAACCATATTAAAAATCCCGAGAAATGGGTTTGACTCTGATCGCCAATCACGGTGAAATAAGACCGTGCAATTAAATTCTGTATACGTGTAATCAAACGCAAGAGCAAGACGAATGGTATATGTTATTGGCTTTATAGGCTTCATATTAGGATTTATCGCAGGGCAAGGTTTACTCTTTTTTATGCTACGAAACGTATCCAATGAAGATCTTCTGGAGGATAAGTATTTGAAACTAAAGTATGGGATCCTGAACTGGTTGATTGCCGCCGGTGGAGCTTATTATGCTGTGTTTATTTATGAACATTATAATTTTTAACGTTAATTAATTGTGTGAAGAACAAGGAGAAAGAAATGAAGAAACTGATTTTAACAATCATGGCTATTTTATGTGGCGCTACGGCAAGTCCGGCTTTTGCAGAAGATACGAAAACAGGACCGGAACATTACGAGTTTGATACAGTCCATACTCAAATCATATTTTTTGTAGACCATGTTGGTTTTTCAAAGTCTGAGGGCGAATTTACTGATTTTGGTGGTCATTATATTCTTGATCGCAAAAACCCCGAAAATTCATCCGTAGAAGTTACTATTGATACTGCTAGTATTGATATGGATGATGAAAAATGGGACGCGCATATGAAAAATGAGGATTTTTTCAATGTCGAAAAATTCCCTGAAATGACATTCAAGAGCACAGGAGTTAATGTGACCGGAGATAATACTGCAGAAATTACAGGTGACCTGACATTGCTTGGTGTCACCAAGCCTGTAACGTTGAATGTGACACATAACAAATCAGATAAGCATCCCTTTAGTGGTAAATTCGTAAGCGGTTTTTCTGCTACAGCCAATCTAAAACGCTCAGAATTTGGTATGAATTACGGTTTGCCTGCAATCGGAGACGATGTTGAAATCCGCATTGAAGTTGAAGGCATTCGTAAAGAAGAACAGTAATATCATATGCAACAAAGCTATCATAAGCTATCGAAACTAATCCATTGGGCAACGGCACTTATTATTTTTGTGCTGTTGCTCGTGGGTTTTAATATGACCGCAATGGAGTATAGTGATGATAAAATTCAGCTCTATAACCTGCATAAATCATTTGGAATTTTGGTCCTGATTTTGCTGGTGTTGCGAATTGCAATGCTCGTGATAAAGGGAAAGCCGAAATCTCTTCCAACCCATAAGTCTTGGGAAAAGGGGCTTTCTCACCTGGTCCATGTTTTGCTTTATCTCGCACTTTTGGCGATACCGTTAAGTGGCTGGATCATGTCTTCGGCTGGTGATTTCCCTGTTAAGTTTTTTGGCCTTACTTTGCCCCCGATTACGACAAAAAATGAAAACCTCTTCGAGCTTAGTGAAGAGGCGCACGAGATCATGGCGCTTTGCCTGATAGCGATTGTCGGATTGCACATTCTTGGGGCATTAAAACATCATTTTATTGATCGTGATGAAACACTTAAGCGTATGACTTCGCCATCATTTGGAATGAAGGCCGGTATATTTTTGACATTAGCTGTCGCATTATTATTTGCGCCTTCAGTGTATAAGGCCGGCGAAGAAGTGTTGCATGAATTAAGTGAAGAGGAGCATCGTGAGCACGAAGAAGATGCACATGAGGAAAGGGCTGAGCTAAAAACTGTGTCTGATAAAATTAAAACAGCTTCAGTAACCGCTTGGGATGTTGATCAAGAAGCCAGTATAATCAATATTAGTGTTGTACAAAGCGGCGCACCGTTTTCTGGTCATTTTAGCGATATCGCAGGCGATATTTTCTTTGATCCTGAATTTTTGGATCAAAGCTCTGTATATATTAAAATTCCAGTGGCGACTTTAGAGACAGGCAGTAGCGATCGTGATGCTCAGGCGCAATCCGAAGATTGGTTTTATGCTAAAGAATTTCCGTATATCATTTTTGAATCAAAGAGTTTCGAAAAGGCAGAAGAGTCAAATAAATTTATCTCGAATGGCGAACTATCGATTCGCGGCGTAACGATGCCGATTACCTTACCATTTGAATTGCTAATTGAGGAAAGCAATAGCCAGCAAGATGCTGTAATGAAAGCTGAAATTGTCTTAAATAGGCTCGATTTCGGTGTTGGTCAGGGTGAATGGAAAAAAACAGATACGATAGAAAATGAAGTTTCGCTCACAATAAATCTTCAGGCGCATGCACAATAATAAACCGTTGAATAACAATGGGTTATAGTGCTTATCGTTATTTTGTTGTTAGCGTGCCCGTATTCCGCTTTGCATATTGGAAACAGTAAGTTAGACTGTTTTTTATGAGAATTCTTTATCATTTTTGGCTGCATCCTTTTTCGCGCAAAGTTCGTGTTGCGTTGAATGAAAAAGGGCTGGAATATGAGCTAAAACTAGAGAAAGTCTGGGAAAGACGAACCGAATTTCTAATCATGAATCCGGCAGGCGATGTGCCTGTTCTGGTTGAAGAGGACGGGACTATATTAGCTAATTCTCTTGTGATCTGCGAATATCTTGATGAAATATACGAGCAAGCATGCCTGATTGGAAAAGACCCCGTTCAAAGAGCTGAAACGCGTCGTTTAATCAACTGGTTTGATCGTAAGTTCAGCTCTGAAGTGACCGATCACCTCTTGGGTGAGAAGGTTACGAAAAGCTTTTTGAATATGGGCGAACCTCACGGACCTTCGGTAAGGGCAGGTCTAACAAACATTCACTACCATCTTGATTATATTGGATTTTTGACGCAGCGCAGAGAGTATTTGGCTGGGCCTGAATTTTCTCTGGCTGACATTGCTGCTGTATCTCATTTATCAAGTATTGATTATATTGGTGATGTGCCGTGGGATGAACATAAGGCCGCCAGAAACTGGTATGAAAAGGTAAAAGCCAGGGAGAGTTTTCAGGAAATTTTAGAAGAAGATATTCCGGGCGTCAAAAGAGTGTTACCTTACGCAAAAAGCGCGTGAGAAATAATAAGCGGGAATGGTGAAATGAAAAAACATCTATTTTGTTTTGGATATGGATATAGTTGCGACTACCTTATGAGGGAGCTTTCCCCATCAGAAGGGTGGAAGATATCCGGCACAACACGGGATCATGACAAGAAAAGAGAATTGCGAGAGCAGGGGATAAAATCCTATATCTTTGATTTTGATGTGCCCTTGCCTGACCCCTTATTCATTTTGGGGGATGTAACACATTTGCTGATTTCGATTCCCCCTGATAGTGAAGGTGATCCGTGCTTTAATCAATATCTGCAAGATATTATCGAATTGCCGAAACTTGAATGGGTTGGGTATTTGTCCACTACGGGAGCCTATGGTGATCGTAACGGTGGTCCGGTTGATGAAACTTCGGAAGCGCGTCCCTCTACTAAGCGCGGTTCTCGTCGTTGGAAGGCCGAGCAGCAATGGCTGTCATTATTCAAGCAATATAATATCCCTGTCCATATTTTCAGGTTGGCCGGTATTTATGGGCCGGGGCGTAGCGCATTAGATTCTATCCGTGCAGGATTGGCGCGCCGTATCGATAAACCTGGTCATGCTTTTAACCGCATTCATGTCGAGGATATTGCTCAAGTCATTAAGGTCTCAATGGAAAATCCAAAGGGCGGAGAAATTTATAATATCTGCGATGATTATCCTGCGCCCAGTCATGAGGTTATTGATTATGCCTGCCAGCTTATCGGCATAGAATCGCCGCCTCTTATCCCGATCGAAAAGGCTGACCTCGCACCAATTACGCTGAGTTTTTATAAAGATAACAAGCGCGTCAAAAATGATAAAATCAAAAACGAGCTAGGTGTGAGCCTCAAATATCCAACCTATAAAGACGGCCTGAGGGCGTGTCTTGAAGCAGAAAATCAAGAGATTATATCTCAAAGAAATGTAGTTTAATGACTGAATAAGAAGGATAAACCGATGCCTGAATATGATGATAATAATATCTTTGCAAAAATCCTAAGAGGGGAAATCCCTTGCGATAAAGTCTATGAAGATGACCATGTTCTGGCCTTTAAGGATATATCACCCCAAGCGCCAGTTCATATTTTAGTAATTCCAAAGGGGAAGTATGTTTCGATTGTCGATTTCGGGGCAAAAGCCTCGCCCGAAGAGCTAAAAGCATTTTTCTCTGCCGTTGAAACAATAGTCTCCGAGCAAAATATCGTATCTGAGGGCTTTCGCAGTATTGCCAATACCGGCCTGAATGGCGGGCAGGAAGTGCCGCACTTTCACTTGCATCTGCTAGGCGGAAAAAAGATTGGCCCAATGGTTTCTAAATAAGAGAGCTTATACTTCTACACTGCAGCCCGGAAATGGAATAATGTTATTCACAAAACCCTGATCTTGGGCGCTCGCTTTCATATCCAGAACCTCATCCATAATCACGATTTGCGCGCTGATTTGCTTGCGAAGGATATCAATGATCTCGGAGACCAAAGGATAATCCATCTCGTAAGACAAATAACATAAATCCAGTAATGAGTGAAAATCTTCGAGATCCTGTAAGAGATCATAAGAGCCTTTGCTCTCATCTTTATAGGCTTTGATGATTTTTGAGCACTCCCCTTTAAGGAATTTAGGATCAAAGGAAAGCAGGAAGTCGCTTTTGGCAACTTCCATCATCGAGCGCGCAGCATAAAGCAGCGCCGCCCCGGGTGATAAATCACTCATCGTATTATGTATTGAAACAAAGTCCTGTGTATCGGGCGATTTGTTTCGGCTTAAAGCAGAAAGTATAGAGTGTACTTCTAAACCGTTAGTCTTCCATGGCAAAACGTTAAACTCGAGCGAGTTCGTGTTCTGTGCCATAGTCATGTCCTTGTTTGTATCGTCGTATATCATAATAAACTAATTCAGTAGAGAAATAAACTTAAGAATTCGTTAAAATTCTTTAATTAACGATTTTTTTTTGTCATAGTCTTTTTGTGGGTGTGTGAATAAGGAGCAACAAAGGCCTTTTAATTTTGAGATGCAAGAAACGAATTTATTATCTCTGCATTCTGAGCACAATGGGGATGTTAATGTGCACTCCACAATTACCTGCACGCACGCAGATTGATAAGTGTATTCCTCCCAGAGTAACTTCATTAGTTTGGCATTCTGATGCAGAAATTGCCTTTTATGGAAGGCTGGAAATGGAAGAACGGTTGAATTTAATTAAAAATCCAGAAAAGCTTAAGAGAGCAACATTCTTGGTTGAAGAAGCTTTGAAAGGTTTGCCTGAAGGTACAAAAAATCTTGAAATGACTATTACAACGGTCAACTTTTTTTCTAACAATAGTGAATTAATCGGTGGCCGGTATGAGAATGGAATTTTGATATTCGAGCCTGTTGTCAGAAATTCATGTGTATCAAAGCAAGAGGTTTTGAGCTACATGCGTTTGCCATATATTTTTCAGATTGCATTAATATTTGCAGATATTAACTTGATGATAGAAATTTTGTTTAAAAATCGTTTGTTTTTGTGGATCGCAGGGGCATTTTTATTATTTCTTATCATTAAAAGAAAACAAGGAAAGAAAGCTAACTAAATGGTCGCGCGCGTGAACACAGTTGCTTTTCAGGGCATAGAGGTCAAGCCGGTTGACGTGCAGGTGCAGCTCTCGGGCGGACTTCCGGCCTTTAATATTGTAGGTCTTCCTGATAAGGCCGTGGCAGAGAGTAAAGAGCGCGTGCGCGCTGCTCTTCATGCCCTTGGCCTTTCCCTGCCGCCCAAACGCCTCACCGTGAATATGGCCCCTGCCGATTTAAGCAAAGAGGGCAGCCATTTCGACCTGCCCATAGCTCTGGGCTTGCTTGGCGCAATGGGCATTATCCCGAAGGAGGAGCTAGAGGAATATGTCGTGCTGGGTGAGTTATCACTTGATGCAACGATACGTCCTGTATCGGGGGTTCTGCCAACGGCTATCTATGCTAACGAGAATAAAAGAAATTTAATCTGCCCCAAAATTTGCGGCGGTGAAGCCGCTTGGGCAGGGGAGCTTGATATCCTCGCGCCCCATGATCTCCTGCAACTGATCAACCATATCAAAGGCGCGCAAGTCTTAAGCCGCCCCGAAGCCGCTATAGCCGAGGGCGAAGCCTTGCACATTCCAGATTTATCCGAAGTAAAGGGACAGGAAACCGCTAAGCGCGCACTGGAGGTCGCCGCCGCCGGAGGGCATAATCTTCTCCTGATCGGTCCGCCCGGTAGCGGGAAGTCAATGCTGGCGAGCTGCCTTCCCGGCATTCTCCCGCCCCTTAGTCCGAAAGAGGCGCTGGAGCTATCCATGGTGCATTCACTGGCAGGCATTTTGCCCGAAGGCGGCCTTGTCAGGCATCGCCCGTTCCGCGCACCCCACCACTCGGCCTCGCAGCCAGCTCTGATTGGCGGCGGGCAAAAGGTCAAACCGGGTGAGATTTCTCTGGCGCATAATGGTGTGCTCTTCCTTGATGAATTGCCGGAATTCTCGCGCGCCACGCTAGAGGCTTTGCGCCAGCCTCTAGAAACGGGGGATGCTCTGGTTGCGCGCGCCAATGCCCATATCCGCTATCCGGCAAATTTCCAGCTGATCGCCGCGATGAACCCGTGTCGCTGCGGCTATCTTGGTGATCCCGAGATGGAATGCACGAAGGCCCCAAGATGCGGGCTTGATTACCAATCCAAGATTTCTGGCCCTTTAATGGACCGGATTGATATCTGCGTCGAAGTGCCGCCCGTGTCCGTGATTGAGCTACAGGATATTGCCGCCGGAGAGCCATCCGAGAAAATTGCCGCCCGCATCGCCGCGGCAAGACAGATTCAAGAGGACCGTTTTGCTGCCCGAGAGAATCATACCAGAAGCAGAATCAATGCCAGAGCCGATGGCAAGATTCTGGAGGAGATTACCGTGATGGAACCCGAAGCCAAGGACTTGCTCAATCGCTTTGCGGAGCAAAACAGGCTCTCAGCCCGTGGATATCATAGGGTTTTGCGCGTAGCCCGAACCATTGCCGATTTGAACGGCGGGGCAGATAGGCTTGGTAAAAATGAAATATCCGAAGCAATCAGCTATAGGCGGGTAGGTTTAAAATCCTAAAATTATGTTTTATTTGTGTTTTTTGAAGATTTTGCGTTATACTAACGTAGAGCGTGAAATTGCGGGTAAATTCAGAGATTAAGACTCTGATGAGATTAAATAACTAGGTGGCAATAAAATATGAGTTTAACATTAACGGATCTAGCAAATTACGGTGAGCGTAACCAGAATTTTGAAACAGAGTTCAGGTCCAGAGATCCTGAAGGTGTTTCCAGACCCATCATGAATCACGGTGAAAAACGTTTTGGTGGATATGAAGATAATTTATCAACACTTTTGCCATCTATGGATGTTGATGCATGGCATGCGGCCCAAGCACAAACCGCAGCTGTTTATAGTGATCATACTTCAAACAATGAAGATGTTCTATTCCAAGACGATGATCCAAATGAATCTGTATTAGATGTCCTGACAGAAAACAGCGAAGTTGATTTTGAATCCAAGGCTGAAAATATCAGTGACCTAAAAATTGATGTGAACAAGGCTGAAACGGCAGCCGAGATCAAAAATGACAAGGCAAATAATTACTATGATGATGCTGAAGAGAAAATGGATCAAATGTCACAATTCTGGGATGACCATCAGGCTGTGGCTCAAGAATATCTGGAAATGGCTGTTGATAATCTTCAGGATCAGTTGGATCTGCCGGATAAAAGCAGTGTCGTAAAGCAAATGATGCCTTCAGGTGACCTCGGTAAGGGATCCGCAGCTGTGCAAGTAGGTTCTGGCGGTATGGCTGGTGCTGTGACGGCTGTTGCAGAAGGGGCTACGCAAATTGCCAACCAGAAAGATAACCTTAACAGAGACCAAAAACGTGCTTTGATTGAAGAGATGGTTAAAATTGCTCAATCAAGACCAGCTCTTGATTCTGAAAAAATGGGTAAAGTGCTTTCGCCTGGATCAAATGTTGATGAAATACAGGAAAATCTGGCGCGCCTGTCATCGGCTAAAATGGAAATGTTGGTAACGCAAACAGTAGATCAACAACCGGAATTTCAGGCATTGCAAGATATTAAAATGGCCTTGACTGATGTTCTGGAAAATCATGATTACTTTGCAAATAATTACCACAAAGAAGCCAGCATGGATAAAGTTTTTGCATTGGCAGATGCCGGTAATAATGTTGTTGTTAGCGCATTGAATGATTCATATGAAGTGGAGGTTGGTGCTTCTCATATGGCGTTTGTCGGTGATCACATTGCAAGTTCAGGCGTTGGAGAGCCGGTTACAACACAGAATGCTCAAATTGATGTTTCTTCTATCGCATCAAAGCTCAATGAAAGCCGTCTAGCTCAGCATATGTCCGAGATCAAGAACGAACTTTATGCATATGCACAAAATGCAATTTCTTAACCATAAAAACTATATTTTTTGATTTTTTTAATTCCGTGTTAGGAATTATCCTATATCATGCGCTTAAGAATGCTGTGAAAAATTACATTTGGGCCACAAAAATTGACATATTTTCATCCAATCGAAAAAACAAAAGAGTTTTGTGATCTGGCTATGGCTGCGATAGAAACTTTTGGCCTGATGCCGACACCTGAAAATTATAAATTATGGTTCGTGTATTATTCGGAAGTAGAGCCGGAAGTTAAAAATGCCATTGATCATGTTCTTGATAAAGAGCCAATCAATGACGACATGTGCTCTGAAATATACCAGAAGTTTTTAAGTGCTGAAAATAACAGCAAAGTTGTAGAAAGCGCAGGTAGCCAGATACAAAAAACTATCAATGATGTTTCTGACGCTGTTGCTATGGCTAATGAATGGACAGAAGGATATAATCAAAGCCTCAAAAGAACACAAAAAGGACTTACTGAGGAAAAAACACAAGATGAAATAAACGAAATGCTCGGTGGAATTCTTGACGAAACAAATACGATGCTTCAAAAAAATGCAAGCATGAAAGAACTTCTCAAGCGTTCAAATCTTATCATGCAAGACATGCAGCGTGATCTGGAAATTGCCCGTAAAGAAGCTGTAACAGATGGTTTGACCGGACTTGCAAATCGTAAGAGTTTTGATATGGAGATAGAGCGTTTATCTCAAGCGGTAGCGAGCGGCGAGTGCGATACTTTTTCATTGCTTCTGATGGATATCGACCATTTCAAGGCCTTTAATGATAATTTCGGTCATCAGGTCGGAGATCAGGTTTTAAAACTTGTTTCCAAGACCCTTAAAGACGGAGTTAAGGGGCGTGACCTTGCTTGTCGCTATGGTGGTGAGGAATTCGCTATTTTATTGCCAGACACCCCTCTGGAGGGTGGGCGCCGCGTGGCTGAATATCTCCGTCAGGAAGTTGCAGGTAAAGATATTGTCAATCGGGCAACAGGTGAAAGTATTGCACGGATTACGATTTCAATTGGTGTTGCTGAATATAAGAACCCTGAAAAGCTTGATAATTTGATATCACGTGCGGATGAGGCTTTATATTCTGCCAAAGATAACGGGCGTAATCAGGTTGTCTCCGGTCCGGCAGGCGCACCAAGAAAACAAGCCTGATAATTTTAACGCAATATCACACTTGTTCGTCGGGCTAAAAAGCCGTATCAATAATCCATGCATGATGTGTATGAGATTCACGAAGAACCCGCTACGGCTCAGGAGCAAAATTTTTCCTCTTATCTGGATGGTTTGAATGAAGGCCAATTAGAAGCCGTTGAAACACTGGACGGGCCGGTTTTGGTGTTGGCTGGTGCTGGGACTGGAAAAACCCGCGTTTTGACAACGCGTCTGGCACACCTTCTGAATACGGCTAAAGCCTATCCATCTCAAATTCTGGCCGTAACCTTCACCAATAAGGCAGCCAGTGAAATGAAAGAGCGGATCAGTCATATGATGGGCGGTGCGCCAGTCGAAGGTTGGTGGCTTGGCACATTCCACTCTTTAGCAGCAAGGATGTTACGCCGTCACGCTGATCTGGTTGGACTTTCTAGTAATTTCACAATTCTCGATCCTGATGACCAAGTGCGCTTGCTCAAGCAATTGATGGAAGCCTCAGGCGTAGATACCAAAAAATGGGCACCAAAAGCGATGATCAGCTTTATTGATCGCTGGAAAGATCGTGGATTAATACCATCACAAATAGACCCGCATGAAGTCTCTGAACTGGCTGAGGGCAAGCTACCGGATTTGTACAAACGTTATCAGGAGCGTTTGCGTGCGGTGAATGCTTGTGATTTTGGGGATTTGCTGCTTCATATGATCACCATATTGAAAAATCCGGCGCATCAAAATGTGCTGGAAGAGTACCACAGGCGTTTCCGTTATATCCTCGTCGATGAATATCAGGATACAAACGTGGCACAATATCTCTGGCTTCGATTACTTGCTCAAGGCACAGGCAATATTTGCTGTGTAGGCGATGATGACCAGTCTATCTATGGCTGGCGCGGTGCGGAAGTTGGCAATATCCTGAAATTCGGGGAAGATTTCGAGGGCGCTAAGATCGTTCGGCTGGAGCAAAATTACCGCTCGACGAATAATATCCTCAAAGCCGCCGACTCAGTGATAAAAAACAATACAACGCGTTTAGGAAAAACCCTGTGGTCAGAACAAGGTGATGGCGAGCAGATCAGGGTGTGTGGTCTTTGGGATGGCGAGGCCGAAGCCCGCTGGGTAGGAGAAGAGATCGAAGACCTTCAGCGCGGCGGGGCAAGTCTTAATCAAATAGCTGTTCTTGTGCGCACAGGATTCCAGACTCGCGAATTCGAAGAGCGTTTCTTGAAGCTCGGCCTTTCTTACAAAGTCATCGGCGGGCCGCGTTTCTATGAACGTTTGGAAATCCGCGATGCACTGGCTTATATGCGTGTTATCGTGCAAAAAAATGATGATTTGGCGCTTGAGCGTATTATCAATACGCCAAAACGCGGCATCGGTAATACAACTGTGCAAACCCTTTATGCCCATGCGCGGGCCAAGAACATCTCCCTTAGTGAGGCGGTGATAGACCTGACCCAGACCGAAGAGCTGCGCGCAAAGATGCGCGGCACACTCATGAAGCTGATGGATGATTTCGAGCGTTGGCGCAGCATGCTGGAGACTATGAACCATGCAGAACTTGCCGCACAAGTCTTGGAAGACTCCGGCTATATGCAAATGTGGAAGGAAGATAAAACCCCCGAGGCACCGGGCCGTATCGAAAATCTCAAGGAACTCATCAGCGGCATGCAAGATTATGATTCCTTGCCTGAATTCCTCGAACACGTCGCCCTTGTCCTTGAAAATCAGGATAGCAGCGAAGGCGAGTTTGTAACTCTGATGACATTGCATGGGGCTAAGGGCTTGGAATTTGATTATGTGTTCCTGCCCGGTTGGGAGGAAGGGCTTTTTCCGTCTCAAAAATCTATGGATGAGAATGGCACGAAGGGCCTTGAGGAAGAACGTCGTCTTGCCTATGTCGGGATCACGCGGGCACGTAAGAAAGCTTTTATCTCTTACGCAAGTAGCCGCCGCATATACGGCAACTGGGTGAACGCTATTCCTTCGCGCTTTGTGGATGAACTGCCGCCCGAGACAATAGAAACTGTCAGTCAAAGTGGTATGGTACAAACAGGACGTTCCCGTCATTGGGATTCCAGTGGCTTTCAGGCCAAATCAAAGCCCGCTGCTGCTTCATCATGGGATAAAAAAGTCCAATCCAGCGATGGCACCGTCTTTGCGCGCGGCGATAGGGTCTTCCATAATAAATTCGGCTATGGCAAAATCCTCAATATTGACGGACATAAGCTGGATATTGCTTTCGAAAAATCAGGGAAAAAGCGCGTGATGGATAGCTTTGTCGAAAAGGCATAACTGATTTTTACAGGAGATATAAATGTCCGAAGACTTGCATATTCGTATCAATGCGCTGGAAGCACAATTAAAGGAAGTTAAAACCAACAATATTGATAAGGCTACGCCTATGCTCGGTGTATTCTTGTTTATTGCCTTTATCCTTTTTATTGCCGTATATGCGAATGCACCGGGGATTGAAGATGACGACCGTTTTCGGGCAGGTATCGGTTTCGGATTTTTAGGGGCTATGATTTATGGCGGTGCCTATCAACTTGTCCATGTATCACTCAAAGCAATTGTCGAAGCCATGGCTGCCTTAACATTATTTGTAAATATGGCTATAGGGGCTGTGATCTGGCCCTATTGGGAGTTTTTTGAAGGTGTGGTGATCGGAATGGGAGCGACCGGAGATTCTGATGAGTTAACAGGCCTGACTATCCTATTGATAGCCGTCGTGATGTTCATCTTTAATCTGTTTGCGTTTTTTGTCCTGATTCCGATGGCTAAAATTGCCGGAACAGATATAAATCTTGAATGAGTTAAAATTCAATCTTACCAGCAGCTATGATTTGCCCATAACCACCATTTTGCACAAGAACAGCAATACCATCAATGCCTTCTTTGGTATCAACATGCAGTGTTTTTGGCTGACCGTTCCAGCGTCCTATATTATCATAGGTCAAAACTGAATTCACATATCGGACAGATTTACCGTGATTTTCGCCGCGCTTGATATTTTGTGTCCATTCCTTTTTATACCCGAATGCCCATATATGACTGGAAGGAGTATTATCCATTTCAGGCAAGGATATCTGAATTACATCACCATGTTTTACCAACATGATACTTCTGATAGGTCGCTTTGAAGCTTTGTTCAGAGCTTTTTGCGCATCAAGCTTCCTTGAACCAACAAATTCAATTTCTCCATTGACAATCATTTGCGGGGTATAGACACGCTTCGTTCCAAAAGAATTAGCATAGCCATGCTGGCGGATATCACTAAATTCTCGTGATAAAGTATCTTTCCAGCCAATATGATCCCAATAGGCCACGTGAAATCCCAAAGCTATAATATTGTCATGTGAAGCAAAGGAGGCTAAAACCTTATCCGCTGGTGGGCAGGAAGAGCACCCTTGAGAGGTAAAAAGTTCAGCGACAATATAGTGGTCACTTTTGATCGTCTCCGAATATGCATTTTGACTATAGAGCAAAATGACGAAGAGGCCGCATATTAATATCAAGCTGGCAAATAGTAATAACTTCATACCTCGTTATTCGTTATTTGATTGAAGAAAGTTTCTAAAAAGTTGCTTTGCTGGTGATTAAACGATCAGGTCATTGAAATAAGCATTTAAATCCGACATAGTAACGAATAATAATCAGGAGTCGAAATATAAGATTATGACTATGAAACAAAAAACAGTCACAGTTTTTGGCGGTACAGGATTTGTCGGAAGCCAGATTATTCGGGAACTTGCAGATCGGGATTTTCTGGTCAAGGTCGCTACGCGCGTACCAGAGCGTGCTTATGATCTCAAACCTTGTGGTTTCGTAGGGCAGATAGTGCCCTTTGCCTGTAACTATAGCGATGATCATAGCATTGCCGATGCGGTAAAGGGTTCGGACTATGTTGTGAATTGCATCGGTATCCTGTTCGAGCGCGGCAAACGTTCTACCTTTAAAAAGGCACATGTTGAAACACCGACAGCAATTGCCAAAGCCTGTGCAGATCAGGGTGTAGAGCGTTTTGTGCATATATCGGCCTTGGGCTGTGATGCCGGAATATCAAATTATGCCAAGACAAAACTGGAAGGGGAAAAAGCTATTCGAGAGGCTTTCCCCGCGGCAACAATCTTGCGCCCGAGTGTGATTTTTGGACAGGAAGATAATTTCTTTAATATGTTTGCACATCTTGCCCGTTTTGTACCGTTTTTGCCGCTAATCGGAGGCGGTAAAACCAAGTTCCAGCCGGTTTTTGTAGGCGATGTCGCCGATGCTGCTATATATGGATTGACGGAAAAAACAGGCAAGGCCAAAGGCAAAACCTATGAGCTCGGTGGCCCCGATATTGTTGATTTTAAAGAGATTTATCAAAAGCTATTTAAGTATACTGGACGCGAAAGATCGTTGGTAAGCTTGCCATTTTCTCTGGCCAAGTTTGAAGCTATGTTTTTAAGTCTCCTGCCAAATCCGCTTTTAACGCCGGATCAGGTGGAATCCTTGAAAACAGATGTGATCGTAGCTGATGATGCGCTAAGCTTTAAAGATATGGATATCCACCCCAAATCCATGGATATAATACTGCCAATGTATCTAAAAGCTTACAGGGCAGGTGGCCGTTTTTCAAAGAACTTTATGAAAGCCTGAGTAATGTCAAAAACAAGACACATCTTAAAATTAATTCTTGGTATAGCGCTGGGAACTGGTGCTATTCCGGTCATTGATGGAAACACAAAATCTGCTTATGCCGCAACTCAGCAAATAGTGGCTGTGGTCAATGATGATGCCATTTCCATTTCTGATTTTGAAAAAAGACTAAAGCTTATTATCGCCTCATCAGGCCTGCCGGATAATCAGGAAATTCGCCAAAGATTAGGACCTCAGATTGTCGGCTCTCTGGTAGAAGAGCAACTCATGCTGCAAGAAGCCGAAAATATGAAACTTTCTATTGAACAGGAAGAAGTGGATAGAGGATTTGCTACGATTGCCCAGCAAAATAAAATGAAGCCCGAGCAATTCAAAAAAATGCTGAAAAAAGGTCGCATTGATATCACAACACTTTATCGCCAAATCCGCGCCCAGATTGCGTGGAGCAAAGTTGTACAAAGCCGCTTGCGTCCACGTGTTATTATTTCGGAACAGGATATTGACGCGGCGCTGGAAAGAATGCGCAGTAAAATCGGCACCACAGAATATTTAGCAGCTGAAATTTATCTGCCTTTTTCTGACGAAAACAGCGAAAGACAATCACGCAAACTTGCAAGCCGTTTGATAAGCGAGATTAAAAACGGTAAGGCCAGTTTCTTTAAGGTCGCGCAGCAATTTTCCAAAGGGGCTGGTGCAGCCAGAGGTGGTGATACAGGCTGGCTGAATGAAGAGCAAATATCGCCGGATATGTTAGAGGCCCTAAAGAAAGTCAAAAAAAACCAGCTTACCAACCCGATTAGATCAGAAGATGGCTATTATATATTATTCTTACGCGAGACAAGGCAATTAACAGAGGATACACTGCCCTCACGCCAGCAAGTGGAATATAATCTGGGTAATGAAAGACTGGAAAGGCTGCAACGCAGACATTTGCTGGATGTCAAAGCCTCATCCTTTATTGATATCCGTGTCTAGCGCGCCTCACATAGAAAAACGTATTGCCGCAATCGAAGCCTTGCCACCATTGCGGGAGGTTATCTCTGATCATGGTTTGAGTGCACAAAAATCACTGGGGCAGAATTTCTTACTTGATCAAAACATAACCGATAAAATTCTGCGCGAGGCCTTAAACGCCAGCCCGAATGATTTCGTGCAAACGACAGTTTTTGAAATTGGCCCTGGCCCAGGCGGATTAACACGCAGCATCTTAAAAACAAATGCGCCCAAAGTAATTGCCCTCGAATTTGACGAGCGGGCAGTAAAGGCACTGCAATCACTTAAAGATGCAGCAAATAGCGATTTGGAAGTTATTCGCATCGATGCTCTGCAAACGGACTTGACCGAGCTTTCCGATGCGCCGCGGGCAATTGTCGCCAATCTGCCTTATAATATTGCAACGCCCTTATTGCTCAATTGGTTGCGTCAAATAAGAACAGATAAAAACACCTATCAATCCATGTCTTTAATGTTTCAAAAGGAAGTGGCTGATCGTATTTTAGCCAAGCCGGAAACCAAAGCCTATGGACGTTTATCCATCATCAGCCAATGGCTGTGCCGTGTCTCGAATATCTATGATCTCCCGCCTAGCGCCTTTGTTCCACCACCTAAAGTGAACTCGGCAGTTGTACATTTCCTGCCCAAAGACCTGCCGGATGATGCACCGGATTTTGCTGTAGTCGAAAAAATCACTGCTGCCGCCTTTAACCAGCGCCGCAAAATGATCCGCTCCAGCCTGAAAGAGTATATGCCCATAATTGAGGCACTAGGTATTGACCCGACCAAACGCGCCGAAAACTTATCTGTCGAAGATTACCTTGCTATCGCAAAATTTTGACATAGCCCCTAAAACAGGATAATTTTAAAAAAATTAGGGTGATAGAATGAAAAAAGTTTCTGATTTATCAAGGCATCATTGGGGTGACCTTATTGGAGTAGAGGAACGCAGAAATTCTTTTGTTTCTCACTATAGTGACTTCTTAGGAAGTGAATGGGATGAAGCGCTTGATTTAATACACCAAGGTAAATCTGTGGTTATTTTGGATGGAATGGAGCGAGCAATTGGTGTTGCAGTTCCTTTTGAATTGGCTGAAGAGTTTGATGAAAAATTCCCCAGAGATTTAAGTGCGCCAGAGCAAGTCTCGAAAACAGGGCTAAGAAAAATTTTTAGTGATAAGCGTCATGCAAGATTAGATCACTATAGCGGCTTGAAAAATGAAAAACTGCCACGGTTGCATGTGACGTTTGGTAAAGACAAGCAGAAGCAATTTGCGATCCTTGGTAAATATGCATTTGTAAATTGTGATGTGGCGGAAGACGGAACAGTGTCCGTGCAAGAGCCTAAAGGTGACTTGCGTTGGGAGCCAGACCCAGAGTAAGTATAATTATAAACCTTCTTTCAATCCTCTGACAAAATCAGATAACCCAACCATACGGCGGCGTTTCAGGCGCTCTGAATCAAGGATAAGCTGGGCTTTGCGAATAGCTTCTTCCACGTCATTATTAATGATCACATAATCATATTCCGAATAATGGGACATCTCGTCCGCGGCCTTGGACATGCGGCCTCTTATATCTGCTTCTGATTCTTTTGTATCGCGCGAACGCGTGCGCAAGCGCTTTTCAAGCTCTGCTCTGGCAGGGGGGAGAATAAAAACGGTCACGAGGTCCTCGCGGGCCATTTCCCCCAGTTGCTGCGTGCCTTGCCAGTCAATATCAAAGATCACATCCTTGCCTTCGCTAAGGGCTTTTTCAACAGGTTCACGCGGTGTGCCATAATAATTTTCAAACACCTTCGCATGTTCTAACATTTCCTTGGCATCAATAAGCTCACGGAACTCATCCACACTCACGAAGTAATAATCCTGTCCGTGAACCTCTCCGGCGCGGCGCGTACGGGTGGTAGCCGAAACCGACATAACCAGATCGTCATTTGTATTCAGCAAAGCTCTGGTAATCGTGGTTTTTCCTGCCCCCGAAGGCGAGGACATAACATACATCAGACCACGGCGCTTGATTTCCTGCAAAGTTACTCTCTCCAATTATGAAATTATTTTTAAATAACCTAACGGGTGAATAAATGATGCGCAATTTAAAAGCGTAAATTCTGCGCATGTTTTTCTTGATTCTTATCTCAAAACCCTGTTTAGTGCTGTTTCCGCAAATTGAATAGCGATGAATCGCGAAGAAATAACGAGGATAAAGATGTCACAAGGTAATTTGGCCGAAAAGCAAAGTACAACAGATACGAATTTAAATGTTTATTATGATGCTGATTGTAATCAGGATCTGATCAAGTCTAAAACTGTAGCCGTGATTGGTTATGGATCACAAGGTCACGCCCACGCCCAGAACATGAAAGATAGTGGCGTAAGCAATGTTATTATTGGTCTGCGCGATGGTTCTGCTTCTGCGCCAAAGGCTCAAGGTGCAGGGTTTGAAGTTCTTGCTCCTGCCGAAGCAGCTGCTAAGGCCGATGTTGTGATGATCTTGGTTCCTGATGAATTGCAGGCCGATCTTTACAAAGACCACCTCGAAGCAAACCTTAAGCAAGGCGCAGCTCTTGTATTCGCGCATGGTCTTAATGTCCATTTTGGCCTGATCAAGCCTCGTGCTGATCTGGATGTGTTTATGGTTGCTCCAAAAGGCCCCGGCCACACAGTGCGCGGCGAATATCAAAAGGGCGGCGGTGTACCGTGCCTGATCGCAATCGCACAGGATGCCACAGGCAACGCCAAGGAATTGGCCCTGTCATATGCTTCTGCTGTTGGTGGTGGTCGCTCCGGTATCATCGAGACAACCTTCAAGGATGAATGTGAAACTGACCTGTTCGGTGAGCAAGCTGTCCTATGTGGCGGTATTTCCGCTCTGATTAAGGCGGGTTATGAAACATTGGTCGAAGCGGGCTATCCACCTGAAATGGCCTATTTCGAGTGCTTGCACGAAACCAAGCTGATCGTTGACCTGATCTACGAAGCCGGCCTTGCAAATATGAGATACTCTATCTCCAACACAGCAGAATTCGGTGATTACACACGCGGCCCCCGCGTTATCACAGAGGAAACCAAGAAAGAGATGAAGAAAATCCTTTCTGAGATCCAATCCGGTGCGTTCGTTGAGGAATTCATGGGCGGTAACAAAGAAGGCCTTAACCGCCTTCGTGAAATCCGTGAAGCCGAAGCCGAACATGACATTGAAAAGGTCGGTAACAAGCTTCGCGCCATGATGCCTTGGATTGGTAAGAACAAGCTCGTGGATAAAGAAAAGAACTAAAAAACTATCGTTAGGGAATAATACCAAGGGCTGCGATAGAGAATATCGCGGCCCTTTTTCTTTTTTGAAAGTCATAAGAATGCAACAAGAAGATGATAACAGAGCAGATAATCTAATATTGGCTATAGCTTGCGCTATCGCTGCGCATTTTATGTTTGGGATTATGGGGCTGGGGGCTAAATATCTCAGCAGTGAATATCATGCGATCGAGATTGCATTTTACCGCAATGTAGTCGCGATTGGCCCGATGCTGCTGATTATGATGCTTCAAAAAAGGGCAGGGCAATTCAAAACCAAAAAGCCATTATTGTTATTGGCACGGTGTTTAACCGGCGTGGTGGGGCTTATTGTAACATTTGAGGCCTTAAAGCATTTGCCGATGTCTTATGCGGTAGTGCTGTTTTTCACCTCGACAATTATAACGCCGATTATTGCCTTTTTTGTCCTAAGAGAAAATGTCGGCATCCATAGATGGAGCGCCGTGATTATCGGGATGTGCGGTGTGTTTATAATCTCCCAGCCCAGTGGCGAAATCAGTCAATTCGGATTATTTATGGCTCTGGCTGCGGCTTTATCTCATGCCCTGATTTATATCATGTTACGGGGCTTGAAAAGTGAGTCACCTATCACCGTCACATTCTATTTTGTGCTGGCTGGTATAATCGGGCCAGCTATCTTCTTGCCATGGGTTGCCGAAGTGCCAACAACTCAGGATTTCTGGATATTTGTTGTCGTAGGCTTAAGCGGTGCGTTTGCACAAGTCCTGCTCGCAACAGCCTATAAAAACGGGCAAGCATCACTGGTCACACCTTTTGCCTATTCTGCACTGATCTGGACGGTCCTGCTGGATATTTTCTTCTGGGGCTATGATCTGGATTTTCTATCAGTCAGTATCGGTGCGACGCTCATCATGGCAGCGCAGCTTTATATCATACACCGTGAATATGTAGGGAAAAACAAGAGGTTGGAAAATGAATAATAAAGTTATATTGGGTGTGATTTTTGCCGCCATAAGTGCCTTTATGCTCGCGAGTATGAGTTTGTTTTCCAAGCTTCTCTCAAGCTATTTGGGGCCTATAGAGGTGACGTTCTTTCGTAACGTCTTTTCATTCATAGCCTTATTGCTATGGATATTATGTGCCCGAAAATTGGCTGAATTGAAAACCGGGCGCCCATGGGCGCATATAATTCGTGGCGTAATAGGTACAACTGGAATTGTTGTTGGTATGTGGGCACTGTCAATTATGCCTCTTACGGAAACAACAATTCTGTTATTTACCTCGCCCTTATTTGTAGTCTTATTGTCTTATCCGATTTTAAAAGAGAAAGTCGGGCCATATAGGCTGAGCGCAGTTTTGATTGGGTTTATAGGCGTTTTTATTACGGTTAGCCCGTTTAGCAGCCATGAGCCACTACCAATTCTCGGGATCATTCTGGCTTTGATTTGGGGCTTTGAGTCTGCATGCGTTTATATTTGCTTGCGCTGGATGGGAAACACGGAGACATCAACCAGAACCGTTTTTTACTTTGTTCTTTTTGGTACCTTGGCAACAAGTGTGCATTTGCCTTTTGCCGAGGTTAAGGCGCCTTTATCTTTTGATATGCTTTGGATTATTGTTGGTTTAGGTGCAACAGGGCTAATCTCGCTTCTGTGTAAAACGCAGAGCTTACGACTTGCCGAAGCATCAATTATTGCGCCAATCATGTACACAATGATAATATGGGCTTTTGTATTTGATTATCTCTTATGGGACAAAGAGCCAACCATAAATAATATCGCAGGTGCAGGCCTCATTATATTCAGCAACATGCTGATTTTATATCGCGAACAAAAGAAAAAACAAAAAACTGTATGATTATTCAGGCTTCTCACACCAGAAATTATACATGCCAAGGAATAAATCATCATGTTTTTGTTCGAATTTTGTCCAGTTGGATAAATCTTTACCATCAGGATCATCAGGAAAAATTTTTGCAAATTTTTCTTTAGTTTCTCGACCAACCCACATTCCAAGAAAATCCAGTTCAAGATCCGACAAGATGCCTTTTATTTCATCAGGATCAAACTGATGTTCTTGAACGTGGAATAACAAGTCACGGCACATGGAGAGAACATAGAAATCCTGACTTCGTCTTTGGAAAAACTTAATCTCTTTCGGCTTTAAGTACTGTGATATATTGTCACGGAAATGCCTGATTGAGGCTGAATCATGTTTAATTTTGTTTTTAGCAATAACATCGCGTGCTTTTATAATATTTTGACGTGCAACACGGCTATAAAGACCAATCCTCATCAATCCACCTGATTTTAAAAGCTCTGTCAGATTTTTCCATCCGGCAACAGGATCTTTCATGTGGTGCAGCACACCGGAACTGGCGATGAGATCAAACTCTTCATCCAGCTCACCCAAGGCCATAATGTCCCCATGTCTGAATTCCACATTTTCTATACCAAATTCTTTCTTCTTTTTTAGGGCGTAAGCAATACTGGTTTGGCTCAAATCAACTGCAAGAATCTTGGCATCAGGAAAGTCTAAAGCCAACTGCAGAGCTTCACGACCAGTACCACATCCGGCATTTAGGATTTTAATCTTTTGATTTTCAAAACGCTGTTCAAAGGCTCTTGGCTTGGGTTTATGAGTTAATGTTGTCCAGCGTGGATAGGGGAACTCTTCATATTGTTCTTGTACAGCCAAAGAAACTTCATCTTCTATTTTGAATAAAGCCTTGATAGATTTTTTTAGTTCCTGTTGCTCAAAATAGTCCTCGATAATTGATTTCGGGATTTGAGATACATGCTCTCCCCCTTCTAGCTGTGCAGCTATTTCTTTCGCGTTTTTGAGATTATATAGAGGTCTATAGCAGGAGTATAAACCCAGTTCATCAAGGGAAGGTGAGTTATCCGATTCCAATTTTTTTTGCAGGTTTTCTAGGAGTGCAGTTTCGCTTTCCTCTTCTGTCATTATATATTCAGTAAGAAAACAATATTTTCCTAAAGCACAAGGAATGAAAACGGCATAATCAGGGTCAATAAAGTGATTTTTACCTTCTGACCAGCTTTCAAGCAAATAGCGACGTAAATATGTGCAAAAACGTTCAAATGTTATTTCCGGTACTATGAAATTTCCAAGGCCGGTTAAAAAGAAAGGGTCGGCTAGTGCATCCAATGATTTGGCTTTGCTGTAACTCTTTTTAAATGTTTCATATTTTTTGACTTCTGCCATAACATAATACGAGGCAAAAACCTTATTGGAACAAATTATAGTTCTCCAGGCATTACCAAAATTCATAAGCTCTACGCCGGGGCTTTCCATGCATTCCAATAACACCCCTTTTAAATTAGGATTCATTTTTTTGAAACGCATTAGACCGACAACCTGGATCAATTTATTTTTATAGACAGGATTAGTTGGATCAGAGGCAATGGCTTGGGCATAATTTTCAACAGCAGGCGTATCTTGTCTTTGCGATGTATAAATGTCACCCATTCGTGCATAAGCTTCTGTGGCGCCCTTATCGATCTTAACGGCTTCTATATAGTTTTTAACGGCATCAACCGGGTTGTCTTTTGCCTCTAAAACTCGCCCCAAAGCAATGAAATTTGGTGCATTAGGCTGGTCTTTTAATAAATCCTGAAAAGCTGTTTGTGCTTCATCATAATTTTCATTTTCAAACAAGGCCCAAGCCTTATCAAAGGCATCTCCTGCCTCTTGGCTTTTTACAGCAACGTCTGACATAGTATCACCCCTTTAAATATTATCTGTCTTGAAATCCGTATTTATTATAAAGACCCATCGGGTTTTTGGAATCGTCAATATGATAGACATAGAACATGCCATCTTTTTCAGATGTTGTTATTTCAAAAACATAATCAATGAATTTTAAAACGCGGCGGGCATCCATATCTGAAAGTTTTTTAAACGGGTCGCCGACAACCAGAACAGGTATATTCTGACTATCCTTGTGTTGATCAAGAATGATATGGCTTTGGTATAAATCACGCATAATGCGGCGCTCATCTCCAGCATCTTTAATCCATGCTTCCGGTGTCCAGTCATCGCCATCCCACAAAGATCTCTGACGAATTTGTTGATGACCGAGATAAGGATCAAAATCCATGGTTTGCCAGTGCTTAGGGAAGAAGTGCCACAAATAGTTACGTTTTTTTGCTTCTGCAAGTTGCGAAAACGATGTCAAAAGAGCAATAAAAACAAGAGAAAAAACCAGATTACGCATATTCAAAACCTTTTTTGTGATCAAAACCTATATAGAAATAACATGTTAACCATTGTTATGGTAGAATAAAATGATGACAAATGCCATTGGAATAGCATTATCGGGGTTAAATTCTGCAACGCAGCGTTTGAATGCGAGCGCCTCTAATATTGCGAATGCCTTTACAAGTGGCTCTTTGGAAGAAGGCGGGCAGGCACCTTATACGCCTTTGGACACAACATCAAAGGCCGATGCTGCTGGTGGTGTGCAAACACAAATAATCCCGCGTAACAACCCCGTAGCAGTTGCCTATGACCCAAACTCACCGCATGCAAATGCGGAAGGCTTTGTCGGTGGGCCCAATGTAGATTTGGCCGAAGAAGCCGTGAATCTAAAACTTGCAGAGCTTTCATACAAAGCCAATTTGAATACAATCAAAGTCGCTGGCGAGATTTTTGATGAGCTTTTAGACGCTGTCGACGATTAAGGCTTGATCCTTCTGACTCTTTCCTGAACAATTCCCCTCATGAAATTTGCATTTTTCGGTTATGATTATTCATTGGATGTTTTGTTGCGGCTGGTACATGACGGGCATGAAGTCCTCCATATATTCTCCTTTCCTTGCGATAATATGTTTTTCTTTAATGATCAGTTGAAAGACTTTGCCAGACAAAATGATATCCCCTTGCAGGAAAACACTGTAACGTCCAAGGATATCCAAGGGCTATGTGATCACGGTTGCAAAGTATTTTTGGCTTGTGGTTACCCATACAAGGTCCCGCCCATTGATGAGAGTGCAGCCTATGGCATAAATATGCATCCTGCTCTATTGCCGCGTGCAAGAAGCCTTACGCCAATACCTTTCATAATTATGCATGAACCCGAAGCCGCAGGCATGACCTTGCATAAGATGACGCAGAAATTTGACGCCGGAGATATCCTCATCCAAAAACCCCTGAAATGTGATGCGCAAACAGATGTTGAAACGCTAAGTGCTCAAGGCGCTGTGATTGCCCCTGATCTGGTGGCGGACTGTTTTTCAAATCTTGGGGAATACTGGAAGAATGCCACGCCCCAAGATGATAAAAAAGCAAGTAATTATCCGCCCTTAGACGAGGCTGGCAGGACACTGGACTGGTATAAAGGGGTTGATGATTTACTAATTAAAGGTCGGGCTTTAGGGCGCTATGGTGTGCTTGCGTTATTGGAAAACGCGAGTGGTCAAAAACAAAAACTGGCGGTTTACCAATTCTCTGGCTGGAAAGATTCTCATGATTACCCGTGTGGGTATATCATCAGATCTGCGCCACGTGAAATCATCATAAGTGTCAAAGATGGATTCCTCTGCTTAAAAGACTTTCAGGTTCTAGGGTAAACAAAAATTAGATTTTGGGAATTCCGATTAAGTTGTGATATAAATTGAATGTAACCTGATATCTGCTTTTACTTACCTAAATATGCATTTCAAATGGCTTTTCGACGAACAAAATATCTGACTCTTTTTATTTGCGCTTTGGTCATGCTACCAAAGCTGGCTTACGCTCTGAGCATTGATGATGTACGTTTTGGCGTTTATCCGAATAAGGTGCGTATGGTTTTGGACCTGAGTGAAGCCGCAGATTTTCGTAGCTTTGTTTTGAATAATCCTGAGCGACTAGTTATTGATTTGCCCCATTTTGACTGGAAGGCAGGGCAGGTCGATAAACCGTCACAAGCCGGCATCAAGGATATCAGGCAAGGTAAATTGATGCCTGGTATTTCACGGATAGTTTTTGATCTGGATAAAACAGCTACAATAAGTACAGCCTATTTACTCAAAAAAAATAAAAACAAATCGGATCGAATTGTTATAGATTTTGACTGGAGGGCAGAAGTTTCCGGTAAAAATGGTGAGGCGAAAATATTCGGGACTCTGAGTGTCGAAAGTGGGGGTGGTTACACTCATGGCGGTGATCAAGACGGCGCTAGAATTACAAAGGCAGGCTTTGTTATCCCTCCCGTAAAACCCAGAAATACAGATAGTGCAGCGAAACGTTATAAGCCCTTGATCATAGTCGATCCCGGTCATGGCGGAGTTGATCCAGGCGCCACAAGCGGCGGTAGTATATATGAAAAACATATTACCTTGGCCCTTAGTCATGAGTTAAAGCGTCAGTTAGAATCCACAGGACGCTATCGCGTGGAATTGACCAGAGAAAAAGATATTTTTATCCCTTTGAAGAAACGCGTCGAGATTGCACATAAACACAGTGGCGATTTGTTTATCTCTGTTCATGCAGATACAATCCATAAGAAAAATGTTCGTGGCGCTTCGGTTTACACATTGTCACGTGAAGCCTCTGACGAGCAGACTGCAAAACTTGCGGAAAAGGAAAATCGTGTTGATTTGATTGCCGGTCTTGATCTTGATATTGAAGACGAGCAGGTAGCCTATATTCTTGGTGACTTCTTGATGACCGAGACGTCGAATCAATCCAAGTATTTTGCGAATATGCTGGTTGAGGATATGAAAGGATCTGGTGTCAAAATGCTCCAAAACCCACATAGATATGCAGGCTTTGCCGTTTTAAAATCGCCAGAAATCCCTTCTATTCTGATAGAAGCAGGATTTCTATCAAATAAAAATGAGGCAATTATGCTCAATAAGCCCGAATACCGTAGAAAACTAGCCCGCTCTATCGTAATTGGTGTAGATAAATATTTCAGGCAAATGCAGCAAAACTAGAGCCACCATTTTGGTAAAAAAGTGTGATAAATAAACAACGTTATGAACCAAAAAAAAATAAAATAATGTGCAAAACATAAAAAATGACTTGAAAACACTGTCGCATTGCGCAATGACTCTTAAGTATAATTTTTAGAAATTGCGGTTAATTTTTAACAGCAGATTTCTGGAGCAAATTGCAACCTAACTGAATAAATTACGAGGATTTAAAATGAAAAAAACATTGGCATCATTTTGCTTGGTCGGGGCAACACTTGCTCTGTCTGCTTGTGACACGACTGCAACAGGTGATATCGACACAGACCCACCATATGCAATGGAGCGTACAGCTACACATGAACGGCCTGCTCCTGCAGCAGCGCCTATGGAAGTAGCACCTGCCGAGAAAGTATTCCAAAGAGCCCAAATGAAATAATTCAAGTGGGTTTTAATAAGAATTCTGATGAAAAGACTGTCCTTGCGGCAGTCTTTTTATTATATTCTATCGGCAAACTAAAAAACGGATGATATGAAGGCGTTTCTAAAAGTTCTTATTTTCTTTCTCGTAAATGCGGTGGGTTTTTCCGTAGGGCCGCTCATTATTGCTTTTTCTATATTCAAGTTACAGCTTATCGATTTAAAAAATGAAGCAAATGTCGGCGTCGTAGACTATGTTTTAAACGGCCCGCTCATGATGACGATTTCACTGACATGGTTTGTATGTTTCCTTTTCAGCTTCGCCAGCTTTTTCCTATCCGGCATCTGGAAGAAAATATTTCTGCTTTGTCCGATCTTTGTGCCAATGGTAGTCACCATTTACAAAATTTCTCTGCTTGTTTGATCTGCTTTTCTGGCAAGTAAAACTCAAAGTGATTTATAACTTTGTTTTGTTTTCAATAATCTTGCAAATTCTAATCAGCCATTTCCTTGATTTACCGGGTTCTGCAACATAGGCAGAGCCTAGTTTATCATGAATAAAATCATGAAGTTCATCATCTTCCATATCGCTATTAATTAATTCTTGCAACTGAGTATAAGTATCCTGAACAAAGTTCCTACCATTCCATTCAAGCGCAATGTCTATGACCCCTTCATCAGTATCTGCAATGTCTTGGGCCGCTCCGTCAAAATAATAGCTGGAAAAAAACTTTTCCGCCTTAGGAAAATCCTTATTCCAAAAATAATGCTTGTGTTCATTGGTCATTATGAATCTTATCCTTTCTCTGGATAGGCTGTAAGAACTTTCCAACCATTACGATGATTAGCATCTCGTTTTAAAACAACTCTTACACCATTAACATTACTAATTTGACCGCTAACGCCGTGTAAGGAGCTTCCTGTTGTCTCACTGCCAAAACTTTTACTCCAAACCAGAACACCATTTTGTTGCTTCAGGAAATCTTTCATTTCCTTCTGGCCTTTTTTGGTTTTCATTTTTTCCTGAATAGTGCGCTCAATAAAGTGCTCCGCTTTTTTAAGAGAATGAAAAGTTGAAATTTCTGGTGTTTTTGTTCCGTCTCGTTTGATGAGTGACCGATCATGCGCATAACGGTCTCTCAAGCCTTTATTGCTTAGACCTACATGGCGTTCTATTGTGTGCCCACCAGATTGTCTGGCGTGTCCTTCATGGGCTATAAGGCCATCTTTCAAATATTTATATTTTGCACGATCAGATGCCCTAGACTCTAATATTTGTCGTTTTGTGGTTTCGAAGCTTTCTCGCTCCCAGCGGCTACGGCGAATTTGCTCGATCACGTGTTTGCGATGGATGGTGGTTTGCTTCTTCTTGTTCTTTTTTTCCTGTCTGGGTTTGGGTTTCCCGTGGCCAGCCTGCGTAATGGACAGTGATATCACGCTATGGCTTGATATGTCGTAGGAGTAAAATCCCCACGCTGATCCTGTGGGCTGTATAAATCCGATGGTTAGTATAAAAAAAATAATATATCTATTATATGTGTTTTTTTGACTCAATTTTAACCTACCAATATTATTCGGCGTGTAAGTATTTACACTCATCTAACATCCGTTATTCCCTTATCCTCCAGAAACTCGAAAACCAAATCAAGAAAGGCCACTGCTTGCTTTTTTTTATCTATACCTTGAGATTCTAGATATGTTTGAACTACTTCATCTAAAGAAAATGGAGATGTTTTTTTGAGTTTTTTTGTAAGTAACCATTCACGAAAGCCATATAAAATCGATTCTTCCAACATAATATCCATACCACATACAAAACTTATGGCGTCAAATAATGACTCTTCATTTATCATAATAGCGGTATGTTTTCTTAATTTTTTCAGATTTTCAATAAAACGCATGAGCAATCAATCTTCTTTTTCGTAGAATGTAGGATCATTCTCAAATCCATCCCAGAAAATGGCCAGCCGTTCACATTTGGAGCATTTCAAAAGAAAACTTTTGATTTTTTGATAAAACTCATCAAGATCAATCAAGCCCGTATAGTTATCATATTCAACATCCGAGATCATAAGCCAGAGCAGTTCATTCGGGAATGGTTGATCTGGCACGCCAAGCTTATGTCCGCATTTGCAATCAAGTTTAGGCACATCAATCTTAATGATCTGGTGTTCCTTGGCTTTTTTATGCATAACACAATTCTTTAGACTATGTCCGACATAGAAATTATCCGTCTCCAATAGGATAGTAAGCATATAATCTTTCATGTGTATTTTACGAACGGGTTGCGCTTTTACATCATACATGGCCAATAGATCCACATATGACCTGCCATCCTTCAGGTCATCTTCTGGATTTTTGTCGGCATTTTCCCAGTATAAAAGATGATCGTAGATATAAAATTTAAAGCTAGAATCTTGAAATATAAGATAAAAATATAAAAACTCCTCCGAAGAAGCATTTTCGCGCACCCCCAAAAAACCATCAGGGGTCAAACCCGCTAAGTTATCCATTTCTCCTTCTGAAATTTGACTTTGAGCGCTGATAGCCATGTTTGTAAATATCCTTCCCTTTACTTTTCTTTTTTATAAAAAACAGGGTTATGCTTGAATCCATCCCAGAAAATCACCAATCTGGAACATTCATCGCACTCCATGATACTTGTTGTTTGTTCATATAATTTACCAGAGGCAATCACACTGGAGTATGAAACACGCTCTGTATCAGGAAAGGCAAGTGTCTCAATCGGGTTGGGGATTAGCGACCAACTTATTCTATTTCCACATTTGCATGCAATTGATGGCATATCATTTCTTAATATATCTAATTTTCCGACAAACTCTCAATTAAGTCTACAGCAGCTTCTGTCATTGCGATTAGAGAAAAATCTAGGCCAGAGCTGCCGCTATCAATAAATAATCTGACGTCACCGTGAAAATCCAAAATAACCGAATTTCCTACTTGCGATATATTCACAACTTGGTGTCTGTTAAGTAAATTTTTTATAATACGTAATTTCTGGTCGTTCATTTGAATATTTCCTTTAGTCTTCCATCATTCCATACAGAACGAGAGCGACGACCCTTTTCAAAATCTTTTAAGTTTTTGTATACTTCATAATGATCTTTGTGAAGTCTATCTTTAACCCAAATTTCTTTATTTTTCTTGTTCCTGACCGCATCTCGTCCTCTAATGCTCTCGAATTCAGATGGGTGAGTGAAAGGTGTAAATTCTCTCAATTTTTCAGATATTTTACCCTTCACCGGCATGGCCTCAAGAAGCCGCCAGCCATTTGTGCTATCCGCGTGACGTAATCTGACCTGAACGCCATAAGCATCAATAATATCCCCTTTGGGGCCGTTCAGCATATGCCCTGTGGAGCTGTGGAAGTTATGCTGCCAGATTAATTCTTGCCGCGCGCCTTTCACAAGGTCACTCATGTCCTTGCGGCCTTGGCTCGTCTTCATGTTCTCCTGCATGGTTTTTTCAATCAGGAGCTCTGCCTCGCGCAAGCTACGGAAGGTCGAGACATAATCGATTTTTGTGCCATCTGGCCGCATCAGGGCCTTGTCATAGGTATAGCGGGTTTTTAAACCTTTTTCGCTCAAGCCCACATAATATTCGATGGTACGTCCGCCATTCGGCCCGCCTTCCTGAAAAACCAGCCCGCCTTTGAGGAATGTAAAATACATTTGTTCAGACGGGTTGGGTTTACGGATTTGCTGTTTGAGCGTTTCAAGGGCTTCACGTTCCCACTGGCGGCGTTCTATTTGCTTGATAATCTGCTGACGATGTGCCTGCGTTCCCGTGCCTTTCTTCTTTTTATCCAGCCGCGGCTTGGGCTTCATCTTCCCGATTTCGATAATCGAATTATGCATCACCGCAGAGGGTAGGGGGGCAGGCGTAGACAAGCTCCACGCTGTATTGGCATAAAGGATAAACCACGCCAGTAAAAATCCGGTCAGATAGGCTTTGAATTTTATCATGATGTTATCAAACGTATAGCTTCAGCCGAATGCAAGGCTAAAATTACCGGTTTCCCCATTTGGGCGGAGAATTATCCGGCTTTTCCGCAACCGCAGCGCTTTTGATTTTCTCCTGCAGGTCATCTTTTTCTGGGGGGGATTCTGTAGGCGCTTTTTTGATATTTAAAGTCTCTTCCTGATCAAGATCGGCTTCTTCATCAATTTCAGTGTTAACCTCTTCGATTATATCGCTCGGGCGACGTCCTATGCGGATCGGATAGCCCTTTCTTTCCCTCAAAGCGGCGCGAATGCGCGGCCAGTTCAGATATTCTTCATACTCACCGGAAATCTGAATGATATGCTTGATATCATCTTCACTCAGCTTTTGCTCATGAACTTCGCCGCTTTGCTCCATGGCAAGTGCCTGATCCAGATCAGGATGCGCTTCGAGGAATAATTCATTACCAATCCAAGCTAGCTTAATGGGTTGATTGACGACATTAACCTTCGTGCCAACTGGGATAAGCTCGTAAAAGGCTTCAATGCTTTCGGGATACATGCGGATACAGCCACTACTAACACGTCGTCCGATTCCATAGGGGCGGTTTGTCCCGTGAATAGCATAAGTCGGCCAGCCCAGATAAAGGGCATGCGTGCCTAATGGGTTATCAGGGCCGGGCGGTACAACTTTTGGAAGCTCGGGATCTTCATCCAGCATACGCTGGGTTGGACGCCAAGTCGGCCCGACTTTTTTGCGAATAATGCTGGTCTCGCCAGTCGGTGTGCCTAATCCTTCCCGTCCGATCCCGATAGGGAAAGTAGAGGGTTCTTCATCGCCATTTACAAAAGCAAAAACCCGCATTTCAGGCAGATTGATCACAATGCCATCATGAGGGGCATCTGGTAATAAATGGCGTGAGGGAATGGTGACTTTTGCACCTTCTCCAGGAATCCACGGATCAAGTTCAGGGTTGGCTGCGCGCACCTCGACAAAGCCCATGCCGTATTTGCGCGCCAAATGAACAAGCGTATCTTCATAAACGGCAATATGCGTTTGCATCTTGCCAATATATTTTTTCTCGTAATCCGCATAAGCCTTCTGGGGGCTAAACAAAGAGGTCGATGCTAAAACACAAAAACACCCATATCCCAAATATTTTTTAATTCGGGATTTTGGATTCTTTGTTTGTGAATGATATGTGGATCGGTACATATGATAAAATATAGCGTGTGTTTGAATGAAAAGGCAAGGCTCAAAAGGCGTATGACTTACTCTTCAAACAGCTTTTCAATTTCTTCTCTAAGTTTTTCGTATGTGCGCTCGAAAATACTGCTTTTTGCTATGCAACCTTTGTGTTTCTTATATAGCTCAAAATGTGTGGCTCTGGGGCCAACTTTGCGGATAACAAATTGTAAATAAGGGCTATCTACTTCGGTCTTGAAATAGGTATAGCTTGCTATTCCGTCATCAAAATCACATTCAACAGTTCTGTAGGTTAGAACCTTTTCAGCAGCCGTCATGCAGTAAAGTTGATCGAGTTTTCTAAATTGATTTTGTGTAAAACCGGCTGGTTGATGAAAAGCTGGATTAAGGATAACATCATTGCTCATAGATTTCATTATATCAGATTTCGGCATTTTTAGGAAGAAAAGGAGTTGGAAATGGTTTTGATGCACACACCACAGCGTGAAGAAGGCTTTAAAGCTCCCGATTTTTCCTTGCGTAATATTGATGGCAATATGGTCGGGCTTGCCGATGTTATGGGCGAAGGCGGACTTGTGGTAATGTTTATTTGTAATCATTGCCCTTATGTGAAGGCGATTACGGACCGCATTGCTGAAACAGCCAGACGGCTCAAAAATGAGGGAATCGGTGTAATTGCTATTATGCCCAACGATACCGAAAACTACCCGCAAGATTCATTTGAAAATATGAAGCTCTTCGCCAAAGAGAGTGGATTTGATTTCCCTTATGTGATTGATGAAGCGCAAGAGGTCGCAAAAGCTTATGATGCAGTTTGTACGCCTGATTTTTTTGGCTTTGATGGTAATGGCATGCTCCAATATCGCGGACGCCTAGATAGTGCTATGAATAAACCCGCTACCAGTGACACTGTGCCGGAATTGCTGGAGGCCATGAAGGGTTTAAAGCATGGTGGGCAGGTGGCAACCCCGCAGCATTCCTCAATGGGATGCTCGATCAAGTGGAAGGATTAACCAATTGTGTTATTTACACTGGATCATACAAGAAATATCAGTATGATGAGCGCTAATCAAAATTTAAGTATCCAAGGATTATTTCACTATGGCTGATATTTTTGCCGAAGTCGACGAGGCTATGAAGCAGGAAAAGCTTCAAAAACTATGGGAAAATTACGGAAGTCTGATCATCGGAGCGATCATTCTGGTTATTCTCGGAACAATTGGCTATGAAGTCAATAAGGGGTGGAAGGACAGCACGAATCTCAAGCAAACAGAAAAAATGCTGGTTTTGCTAGAGGGTGAAAATACCGATGAGATCATCAAGCAAGCTGCCGAGCTTCAACCCGGTCTTGAGGGGCTGACATTACTCAATGTTGCCGGAAATTTGGCCAGAGACGGTAAAACCGAAGAAGCCTTTAAACTCTATCAGAATATGAGCGGCAATACCTCTTTGCCTAGAGATATCAGATCACTAGCAGATTTTATGGTCTTGCGTTTGATGCTAAATGTTGAGGCTGGTCAGGGTGTGACGGCTGAAAAAGTGATCTCCGGTCTTGAAAAAGTCTGGAACAATCCCGAGAATCCATTGCGATTTCATGCAAGACTTGAGGCTGCAATTATTTTGGCAAATAATATCAAAAACTATGCCGATGCCAGAAATCACCTTGAATTTCTGATGACCGAAAAATCAGTGCCTGATAGCTTGAAACAAAAGGCGCTATCGCTGGATGTGCTATATTCTTTGAAACAAGATGTTGCCAAAAAGGAAGGGGAAAGTAACTAAACATGCTGATGCACACAAAAAAAAGAACACTGTTATTAAGTGCTTGTTTGTTATCCCTTTCTGCGTGTTCGGGCGTATCCAGTGTTTTCGAAGAAAAGAAAGCCCCGCCACTTGAGGGTAAACGATTATCTGTTCTGGCGCTGCAAAAATCACTTGTGCCGGACGAATCTGCTATTGAAGAAGGTGGCATTACCTTGCCACAGGAATGGCAAAATGAATATTGGCCGCAAGCGGGAGGTTTCCCAAATCATGCCATGCATAATCTGGCATGGGCAGGTAGTGGCAAGGTCCTCTGGAAAGCCGATATCGGCACAGGAAGCCAGCATGAATTGCCCTTAACCTCGCAGCCAGTCGTCGTGAAAGGTGTTGTTTATACGCTGGACACAGAAAGCATACTTTCAGCCTTTGATGCCTCTAGCGGTAAAAGAACGTGGAGTGTTGATGTCTCCAATGAGGCAGAAGATGAAGATGTAATTGGCGGCGGTATTGCCTTTGCCAATGGTTTTCTATTTGTCACCAATGGGTCGAATGAACTGATTTGTGTATCGGTTGGCAATGGAGAAATCAAATGGCGCGCAGGCCTTCCGACACCGGCCAGAGCTGCGCCTACTGCGCTCGGTGGGCGCGTTTTCGTCAGCACGCTGGATGACCGCTTATTTGCGATTGATGCGAGCACAGGTAAAGTAATTTGGGATTATCTCGGTATCGGCGAGACAACAGGATTGCTCGGGGCGGCTAGCCCTGCGGCAAATACATCGGTTGTTGTGCCCGCCTTTTCATCCGGTGAGTTAACAGCGCTGCGCGTTGAAAATGGTTCTGTGGCATGGTCGGATAACCTTGCCAATGTAAGGCGTCTCGGCGGTGGCCTTGAAAGTCTGTCCGATATCAAGGCGATGCCTGTGATGGATCGCGGTGTTCTGGTTGCGATGAGCTTTTCCGATAAGCTGGTCGCGATCCAAGAACATACAGGTACACGGATCTGGCAGCGTGAAATCGGCGGTTCGGCAACACCGTGGGTGGCTGGTAATGCGGTTTTTGTGCTCTCCGGTGATAACCAACTCGTAGCCTTGCGTTTACAAGATGGTGCGATTATCTGGGTTGAGGAAGTGCCACGCTATGAAAATCCGGAAAAGCAAAAGGGTGAGATTGTATGGTCATCTCCAATTATGGCCTCTGGTCATATTTTGCTGGCTGGCTCGCACGGGGAAATCCTGAAATATGATGCCAAGACCGGTAAAATGACAGGCTCAATCAAAATCGGTAAAGCCATGCAGATTACGCCGATTATCTCCAATGGCATAATGTATGTTTTGGCCGAAGATGGAACTTTGATTGCACTGAAATAAGTTCTGCCCTATAAGAGCATCAAGATAAAAGAAAAGTTATAAAACAATGCTCAAAATAGCAATTATCGGGCGGCCCAATGTTGGTAAGTCCACCTTATTTAATAAACTGGCTGGCAAACATCTGGCGATTGTCGATGATACGCCCGGGGTGACGCGCGACTGGCGCGAGGCTGAAGGGGACTTATACGGTCAGCCTCTAATGGTGATCGATACAGCAGGTCTTGAAGAGGCCTTTGACGATTCTATTCAAGGGCGCATGCGCCAGCAAACCGAAGCGGCGCTGGCCAGAGCAGACTTAATCCTCTTTGTGATTGACGGGCGCGAGGGTGTAACTCCGATAGATGAGCACTTTGCGGCGTTCTTGAGAAAACAAAAAAAGCCCATCGTCATGGTGGTCAATAAATGTGAAAACGCCAAAGTAACACAAAGCGGTGTAGCAGAAAGTTACGGTCTGGGCTTCGGTGATCCGGTAGCTTTGTCCGCCGCCCATAGTGACGGCTTTGATGATTTATTCGAAGCCTTGCGCCCGTATTTTAAAGAAGAAGACGAAGAGGATATGCGCGGCGAAGACTCTGCCGATGATTTGCCGGATAATATTGACGCGCTTGAAGGGCTTGAAGATTTTGAATTCGAGCAAGAAGAAATCGATCCTGAAAAGCCGATTAAGCTGGCGATTGTAGGGCGGCCCAATGTCGGGAAATCAACGCTGCTCAACGCCATCTTGAAAGAACAGCGCGTGATGACAGGGCCGGAAGCGGGCATTACGCGTGATGCCATCGCCGTAGATTGGGAATATGACGAGCGCAAATTCAAGCTGGTTGATACGGCGGG
>DCKO01000016.1:0-3518 GCA_002320665.1 Micavibrio sp. UBA1672 | reverse complement strand
AATCAAAAATTGATAACCAGATCGAGAAAATGTCCGCCGAAGATTCCTTTCGGGCAATCAGATTGGCGCAAATCGTGGTGCTTGTGCTCGATGCGAATATGGCCTTTGAAAAGCAGGACTTGCAAATCGCCCAGCACGTCATTGATGAGGGGCGCGTTCTTATTCTGGCGGTCAATAAATGGGACGCCGTAAAAGACCGCAACGAAGCCAAAAATAAAATCAGATACAGGCTGGATACAGGTCTGGGCCAGATCCGTGATATTCCCTATGTGACGATCTCGGCCAAGAACGGCAAAAATATAGAGTGTATCTTTGATCTCGCCTTACAGCATTATGATATCTGGAATCGCCGTGTTTCTACTGGGTCGATGAATAGATGGCTAAAGGGGATGGAGAGCCAAAATCCGGCACCTTTGGTGGGGGGGCGTCAAAATAGGCTAAAATATATTACCCAGATTAAAACAAGGCCGCCAACTTATGCACTTTGGGTCTCTCAGCCCAAAGAACTGCCAAAAAGTTATCGCCGTTATCTGATTAACGGCCTGAGACGGGATTTTGATATCCCGTCTGTGCCAATTCGTTTGCTGGTGCGCACAAGTAAAAACCCGTATTCCTGAGTATCAGGATAAAGCCATAAAGTTTTCGTGTAGAACCGCGCCAATCTTTAAGGTGTGCTCGTTAATCGCCAAGGATACGATGGCAATAAACCCGCCAAGCTCCCATGGCAATCTGAAACAATTGGTCAGGATAAAGGCCAGATAAACATAGTTAATAATTGCCGTGAAGATGATATAGGATTCAAATGCCGTTGTTTCTATGCCTGTAAGGCGCCCGACCAATAGCGGCAAAAGTAAAATCATGGACGGGATACTAAGCCAGTTAGAAATCGTAATAAAACGCCAGAAATGCTGCTGCCTGTCATATTGCTTCATGAAATAATAAACGAAAGCCAGAAAGAGTATAGCCGTGATGGCAAGGTGTCCCATTTTAATGCCGATCAAGGTGTTAAGCGGTGTTTCGCTTTGAACAGCCATTATAGCCAAAAGGGAAAAGGGAAGTAATGCCAATGGCACAATAAAAGACTTCACTGCCGAGACATTCGAGGTGCCAAAGCGCTCGATCCCTTTGCGCATAAAAAGGAAAATCTCCAGACAGCCCAGAAAATTCTGCTTTATTTCGGTTTTTGTAAACATATGTGTTCTCCTTTCACTATAAAAGGATAGCAAGAAAATATGGTAAAAAAGCGAATGAAATTATGATAAAAAATTGCAGAAATTAAGGCTGCTTTTAATCAGAAACTACATTTGACTAGAAAAAATTAACGCATAGATGGATCAAAAGCAGCCACTACAGCAGGGGCCTCGCATTCGCAATCTTCTGTGTTGATCTGGTCGGGTGTATACCACTGTTCAGTATTAATTTCATGCCCTCCATAGGCAGCAATAATTTTTTCTTCGGAAGGTATGATAATATCCTGACCCGCTTTGATGTCATGAACATTTTCAATATTGTTAGCATCTGCAATAATTTCTGTCAGTTTGCGTATGGACTCAGTGTCTAGCTCCAATCCGGTATAGGTGAAGTAGCAATTCACAATCTCGGACAAAGTATCGCCGGGCTGGACGGTGACGCGTGCATCACGCGAATAATCAGGTACGTCTGTTACGGCAAGGGGATCATTGCTCAAAGTAACATCTACCGGTGGCAGTTCTCCTGTAGTTGCAAGAACTTCCGGTTGTTCAGGTATGCTTTGTTGTTCCGTCATGTCGGCGGATGCGGCCACAGCGGGAGCTTCATATTGCTGTAGTTCCTGCAATGTAAACTGGAGCATCTCCGCATCCATGCCAGCCAGTAAGCCCCCAATATCCTGTGCTGTGGGTTCTTCTACGCCCGTAGCCTCGCATGCATAGGCCATAAGGTCAGGCTCGGATTGGATTGTTTCTACGATTTGCTCTTTTAGGGCATCAATCTCATCTAGTTGGTCGGATGTTAATGGCTCGAAATTTCCTTGATCCAGATTGCCATAGGCAATTTTCAAGTCATCTACAGCACCCATTAAATCTTCATGGCTCAGATTATCCAGATTATTCAGGAATTCATCTTTTGTTTCAGCTGTAAAAACGCCTTGTTCAATAAGATTGTCTGATATTTGTGGATTGCCTGCAAAAAACTCGATATTTCGTATGGCTGTATCACGAAGGTCTTGTTCCAATTGACGCATGGCTGCAATCTCTTGGTCTATATCTGATTCAACTGGCTCTGATGTGGTGCTTTCAAGCGCTGTTTCAGCCATTTCAGAGCTTTGAGTAAGGGCTGCTGCATTTTCTGTGCGCATTTCATCCGATGTGGCAATATCTCTCATGAGAAAATATAGAGCCTGATCTTGCCGCGCCTGTGTGGCATCTTCCTCTGCTGCGGCAGTTATAACATTGTCCAGATAGCTGAGGTTTTCTTGTGTGCTGCCTGTATATAATTCACGGATCAGATCTGATTTGGCTTCACTATTCAAACCCAATCCAGCAATAAATTCTGTGGCCGCAGAGCGTGTCCCAACCGTATCATAAGGAAGTTGTTCAATTTGTTCGGCAATTTCTTGTATATTTGTACCGCTCATAGCGTATTTACCCGTAATTTTTATTATCAATAGAAGTATACATAAGTACTAGATTGTTTGTCAAAATAATTAACGTAAGATAATCCCGATATTTTTTGTGGATATATAATAAGTCTGTTATTCAAGTGTAATCGGAAAGGCGTTATCATTAAGCCGATTGAGTTCTACATCTATACCCACCCCACCCAATATTATGGAAAATATACCCACATAAGAATATTTGACATAACATATGTAAATCTGATATATAACAGGACCGAATGGTTAAGAAAGTATTAATAAATGCTATTCGGGTCTCTCTTGAAGATAGAAAAAGAGGGTGATAAACAGGGTTTATACAGGAGCGTAACTAATGAGTAATTCATCACACGTATTAAAAGAGACCGGTAACGCAGATCTTTTATCTAAAAAAATAAGCACTACAGGTAATAGCGAGCCATTAATCGAAACAGGCCTTGAATTGGCCGTAATTACAATCGAAACGCCGGAAGTATCAGGCATCGGTAAGATTGCTCTTGAAGCTGGTAAAGTCTATCACTTTAATTTTCCGCAAGGGGATATCAGAGGGATTGCCCAAAAAGACGGCAATTTAACATTGAATTTTGAAAATGGCTCAACTCTTGAACTTGAAGATTTTAGAGATGCTATTTTAGATGAAGAGCCAGCGCAACTCGTATTTGAAGGATCAGAGCCAAATAACGGCTTGATCGAATTTGCTAAAACATTCGAAGAGCAGCAAGCTGAAATCGAAGAACAGATTTTTGCGAATAACGGTTTGAGAATGAGTGATATTGAACCTGCTGCCGGTGATGAGGCGCAGGAACAGGAAACTCAAGAGCCGCAAACAGCAGAAGAGATTGCTCTTAACCTTTCAGAAATCGAACCTGCTGCCGGTGAAGGATCA
>DCKO01000119.1 GCA_002320665.1 Micavibrio sp. UBA1672 | reverse complement strand
ATTTCCTGCAGGTTCAAAGATCCAGCTACCAGAAGAACGCATACGATGATCAAGCCCATAGACACTTCATAGGATACCATCTGAGAGGCAGAGCGGAGCGCACCAAGGAAGGCGTAGCGCGAGTTTGATGCCCAGCCAGCCATAATCACGCCATATACGCCCATGGATGAAATTGCGAAAAGATAAAGTACACCAACATTGATATTGGCCAGCACCCAGTCCTTATCAAATGGGATAACAGCCCATGCCACCAAAGACAGAGCAAAGAGGATCATAGGAGCCAGTAAGAAAACCACGCGGTGTGCCTGTGAAGGGATAATCGTTTCCTTGGAGAAAAGCTTCACCCCGTCAGCAATAGGCTGCAATAAACCGAATGGCCCCACAGTCATCGGTCCTTGGCGGCGTTGCATTCCGCCCATTACTTTACGTTCGGCATAGGTCAGATATGCCACGGACAAAAGCACACCAACCACGACCATTAGTGTATAAACTACGGTTCTAAGCCACCAATATGCCCACGGATCAGAAAGAAATGCGTAAAGTGCATCCATTATGCTGCCTTATCCTTTTTATCTAGAATATGTTTTAAAAATTGCTTTAGGTCAGGTTTGAAGTAATCGGGGCCTTTAAGCACCTTCCCATCCGACTCGCGTCGAATAGGCTTACCATCTGCACCGAGTTTACTCATATTAGAGCGGTGCACCTCATCAAAAGCGGCATTTTTCATTTCTTGCAAACCAAAAGACAAAAATGCGCCATCAAGCACATATTGCAAATCAATCAGCGCATCCAGTGTTTCAAGTAGGTCGCCCTCTTCCAGAGCTTCCTTAAGCTCATCCAATTCTTCTGCCAACAAATTAATACGCAGCTTATTTGTCTTCTCATCGGCAATACTTGGCTTATCCAGAACCGGAAGGCCGTAGGTCTCGTGAAATTCCTGCACTTGTTCTAATGTTGTTTTGGTCATTATTCGGCGGCCTCCTTATACTCGATATCCTGTTTAAAACTCTGTCTGCATTTTGCCATTGTAGGTGATGCGCGGCAGATTGAGTTCGTTAGATAGTAATTCAAGGCTTGCGCAGAAAAGGCATCTTTTTGCAACTTGGTATTTTTCCCGAACTTGCCCCATTTAGCGGGTTCGATCTGATCGATCTTAGAGAGATGCGGCCACTCCTTAAAGACACGCTCACGTAATTCATGATGAGAATCATAGGGCAGCGGTTTGTCCAGATGATTTGATATTGCGCGCAGGATTGTCCAGTCGACTCTGGCATCACCCGGCGGGGTTACCGCACGTTTGGCCATTTGCACGCGCCCTTCTGTATTCACGTAAAGCGCGTCTTTTTCTGTGTACGCTGCGGCGGGCAGAACCACATCAGCGCGTTGCGCTCCGTGATCGCCGTGATGCCCGATATAAACAACGAAGGTCTTCCAACCGACATTAACGCGAGCATTGAACTCATCTGCGCCTAGCATAAAGAGCGCCTTGATCGAACCGTCTTTTGTACCAGCAAGAATATCAGCAAAGCCCTTACCACTCTTTTGCGGTACAAAGCCAACATCAAGCGCACCAACGCGTCCGGCAGCATCATGCAAGATATTAAAGCCATTCCAGTCCTTTTTGATCATACCAAGGCTTTCTGCAGCATCACGGAGCATTCCATGAATGGCCTGACCATCAGGGCGGCGCAAAGCATTCATACCTACAATCATCATCGGCTTTTCGGCTTGCACACTTTTATCATGTTCCTTGACCATTTGCTCAAGATCCTTCGGCGTCGTACCGACATGAACATAGGGGTATGTCAGATCAACAGGCTCACCGACCAAGCCAATGGGAATATTTCTTTCCAGATGCGCGCGGCGGATGCGGGCATTGATGATTGTGGCTTCTTGGCGTGGGTTTGTGCCCACCAGCAATATCGCATCAGCCTCGTCTATTCCCGCTATTGTAGTATTGAATAAATAGCCCGCGCGTTTGGTTTCATCAAAATTTGCACCATCTGTTCGGCAATCCATATGCGGAGAGCCTAGTGATGTCACAAGGTCTTTTAAGGCTACGACTGATTCAACATCGGCAAGATCACCCGAAAGTGCAGCGATCTCCTCGCCTTTTAGACCATCAAGCTTGGATGCAATCAGTTCAAAAGCCTCATTCCAATCCGACTCGCGGAGCTTACCACTTTCGGCGTCTCTGACGAATGGGCGGTCAAGGCGGCTTTTGGCTAGCCCGTCATAGGAATATCTGGAGCGGTCGCTGATCCATTCCTCGTTCACCTCTTCGTGAAGCCTTGGCAGAACGCGCATGACTTCGCGACCACGCGAATCAATACGGATATTTGAGCCAACTGCATCATGCACATCTATGGTTTCTGTTTTCTCAAGCTCCCAGCTTCGTGCTTTAAAGGCATAAGGTTTGGAGGTCAGAGCGCCCACAGGGCAGATATCCACAAGATTTCCTGATAGCTCGGTTGCGACAATCTCATCGATGAATGTACCGATCTCTGCATCCTCACCGCGGTTGAACTGACCAAGAACAGGCGTTCCGGCGACTTCCTCGGCAAAGCGGACGCAGCGCGTACAGTTAATACAGCGCGTCATGACTGTTTTAATGAGTGGGCCCAACTCTTTATCTTCAACGGCGCGCTTATTTTCATGGAAGCGGGAGCGGTCAAAGCCGTAGCCATAGGCTTGATCCTGAAGGTCACACTCACCACCCTGATCGCAGATTGGACAATCTAGCGGGTGATTAATCAGGAGCATTTCCATCACGCCTTTGCGCGCTTTTTTAACCATCTCGGATTCTGTTTTCACGACCATGCCGTCACTACAGGCCATCGCGCAGGATGCCGCAGGTTTAGGCGGGCCGCCTTCTACCTCTACAAGGCACATACGGCAATTTGCCGGCACGGATAAACGGTCATGATAGCAAAATCTAGGGATTTCAATTCCGATCTTTTCGGCAGCCTGCAGGATACTTGTGCCCTGCTCCACCTCTATTTCAATGTCGTTAATCGTGACTTTAGGCATGTTTTGTCTTTACTTTCGCTTTTTTTACTCTCGCGTAAGATTAGAGTATTGAAATATTTTACGGACTACTATTTAATCTGCCGTGCAAGCAAGATCAACAGGTAAGTTGCCACTATATGACGTATCGGATTGAAATTCTAGCCCATAAAGATGATGGGCGCGGCCTTGAAATTGAAAAAATCATGGATGGGCTTGGGAAAAAAGTAAATGTTCGGGTTGTGGATGTTTACACATCGGAAAATGAAACAGCCGCTAATGATATATTCCAGAGTGCCTTGGGCAATCCAGTGACGCAGAAAGTTAACCAGACGCCTAAGGATTTTGACTGGGCGCTAGAGATCGGATTCCTGCCCGGTGTGACGGATAATATCGGACATACGGCTGCTGAGCTTCTGGCGCTGTGTTCCAATGATAATCATGCGGAAGTATATTCCTCGCGGCTATACCTGATTTCCGGCAAGGTCAAAAAGAGCGATATTGAAGCTTTGGCAGAAAGTCTTTCCAATAAACTGATCCAGCGTAGCTCTATCAAAGACAATGCCACTTTCAAAAAAGACGGCGGGATGGATGTGATCGTGCCGAAGGTCAAGCTGGAGAATAAAAATGTCTCGGCTGATAAAATTGACCTGAATATCTCGGATAAAGAATTAGAAGAAATCGGCAAGAGCGGTATTGAAAATCTTGACGGATCACGCCGTGGTCCTTTGGGATTGTCACTTCTTTATATGAAGGCTATTCAAACATATTTCAAAAAGGAAGGCCGTGCGGCGACTGATATCGAAATTGAGACCCTTGCACAAACTTGGTCGGAGCATTGCAAGCATACGATTTTTGCCTCACCGATTGATGAGGTTAAAGACGGCCTCTACAAGCATTACATCAAACGCGCCACCAAGGAAATCCGAGAGAAAAAAGGCGAGCGTGATATTTGCGTTTCTGTGTTCTCGGATAATGCTGGCGGGATTATTTTTGATGAGGACTACCTGATTACAGATAAGGTCGAGACTCATAACTCGCCTTCTGCGCTTGATCCGTTTGGTGGGGCGATTACGGGGATTGTGGGTGTGAACCGCGACTGTATAGGTTTTGGTCAGGGCGCGAAGCCCGTGATTAACCGCTATGGGTTTTGCCTTGCTGATCCGCGTAGTAACCCTCAATATTTCCGTGATGCGAAATGTATGAACCCTATTCTCTCTCCGGCTACAATTATGCATGGCGTGGTGGCTGGCGTTGAGTCGGGCGGGAATTGCTCCGGCATTCCAACCCCGCAAGGTTTTGTGGTTTTTGATGATCGCTTTGTCGGCAAGCCCTTGGTTTTTGTCGGTACAATCGGCCTGATCCCGCGCGAGATTAACGGCAAGCCGGGTCACAAGAAAAAAGCCAATGCTGGTGATAAGATTGTGATGGTTGGCGGGCGTGTTGGTCAGGATGGGATTCACGGCGCGACGTTTTCATCTGTGGCGCTGGATGAAGGCTCTCCGGCAACGGCTGTGCAGATTGGCGATCCGATCACACAGAAAAAGCTCTCCGATGCTATTATCAAGGAAATCCGTGATCTGGGCTGGTATAGCGCGATTACGGATAATGGCGCGGGCGGATTATCGTCTTCTGTGGGCGAGATGGCGGAACAATCCGGTGGCTTTCATGTAGAGCTTGAGAAAGTGCCGCTGAAATATCCGGGGATGTCGCCGTGGGAAATCTGGATATCCGAATCTCAGGAACGCATGACGCTGGCTGTGCCGGAAAAGAATATAGACAAGCTCATCAAGCATCTTGCCAAGCGCGGGGTTGAGGCGACTGTAGTCGGCACCTATACAGACTCAGGGCGCGCGGTGATTTCATGGGATGGAGAGACTATTCTCGATTTGGAGATGGATTTCTTACATGACGGGAATCCTGAAACGCCGCTCAAGACAACCTTTACGCGCGGCGGTGAGAAAGAGCCAAATCTGGATACGCCGAAGGATTATAATGAGGTTTTTGCCAAGCTTCTGGCGCGCCCTAATGTTGCTTCCAAGGAGTTTATCTCTATGCAATATGATCATAATGTGCAAGGTTCCGCAGTTCTTGGGCCGTTGCAAGGTAAGGGCCGTGTCTATGCAGAAACCTCTATTACCCGCCCTGTTCTGTCCTCGCCTAAAGGTGTGGTTTTATCGCAAGGGTTGTTCCCACGTTATAGCGATATTGACGCTGGCGCTATGGCAGCGGCGTCTCTGGATATGGCGGTGCGGAATGCTGTGGCAGCAGGTGTTGATTTTACACAACTTGCCCTGCTGGATAATTTTTGCTGGTGCTCATCGGACGAGCCGGAACGTTTGGGGCAACTGAAACGCTCCGTGGAAGCGATTTACGAGATGGCGGTAAAGTACGAGACTCCGTTTATTTCTGGTAAGGACAGCATGTTCAATGACTTTAAGGGCTATGATAAGGATGGCAAGGCGGTCAAGATATCCGTGCCGCCGACTTTGCTGGTGTCCTCTATTGGTGTGATCCCGCATGTACAGCATGCAATATCCCTAGCCCCTAAGGCGGAAGGTGATCTGGTCTATCTGCTAGGCGAAACGAAGGATGAGCTTGGCGCGTGCGAGTATTATGACATGAACGGGGTTTTGGGGAATAACGTTCCCGAGACAGATGCGCATCAGAATTTACGGCTTTATAAGCTATATGCGCGGGCGAGCCGTGACCGTTTGATAGCCTCGGCTTATGCGCTGGGTTATGGCGGACTGGCGGCGGGATTGGCGAAGAAAGCGATTGCCGCGCAAGTAGGCATGGAGATTGATTTATCAGGCTTTGACCTGGCAGCCGATAAGATGCTGTTCTCCGAGAGTACGGGCCGGATACTCGTGAGCGTTGCGCCGCAGAATAAGAAGGCTTTCGAGAAGAACTTTAAAGGCTTTGAGCAGTGCCATTATATCGGCTCTGTGAGCTATAGTGAAAATCTGATGATACGCGATGTGGCGAGCCTTAAGGTCAAGGAACTGGAAGCGGCGTATAAGAATACATTTAAGGGTTATTAGAGCATGAGTGCGCAGGTTATAGTTTTAAGTGGTTACGGATTGAATTGTGAGGAGGAAACGCTCTTCGCGTTCCGGCATGTCGGGCTGGATGGTGATATTGTCCATATCAATGATGTGATTGATAGTCCGAAAATGCTGGAGGCCTATCAGGTTTTGTGCGTGCCGGGCGGGTTTTCATACGGTGATGATACGGGATCAGGCAATGCTTTTGCACAGAAGATGAAGCTGGCTCTTTGGGATAATCTTAAGGCATTCGTGGAGCGCGATACGCTAACTCTGGGGATTTGCAATGGTTGTCAGATCCTCACGAACCTTGGTCTTGTGCCTGCCTTTGATAAGGCATACGGCAAACGGGATATTGCGGTGACGTATAATAAGAGCGCCCGTTATCAGTGTCGCTGGATTGATCTAAAGGTGGCGGAGAATAACTCGCCTTGGCTGAGTGGGATTGAGAGCATGCATATCCCTGTGGCGCATGGTGAGGGGCGATTTATGATGGAAGATACGACGCTGGCGAAGCTTAAGGCTAATAAGCAGATTGCATTCCATTATGTTACACCTGAGGGTCAGCCTGCTAATGAGGAATTCCCTTATAACCCGAACGGGTCTGTTGGCGACATTGCCGCGATTACGGATGAGAGCGGTAAGGTGCTTGTGATGATGCCCCACCCAGAGCGCGGTATGTTCACATGGCAGCGCGATGATTATATGGAAGTAAAGGATGCCGCGCAGCGCGGCGGGCAGGAAGTGCCGGAAGAATCTGATGGGCTGGCGATTTTCAAAAATGCAGCAATTTATTTCGAAAGTACCTTGAAGAAGAGCGCATAAATTCCTCTAGTTCGTTTGTAAGGCTTTTTTGTTTGAGAGCTAGCCTTATGTCGATATATTTCTCGGATTTATGCCAAAGCCTTGTCATTTTTATGAGCTCGGCATTTAGCCTTAGCATCTGGCGCACATATTCCATTTTGTGACTACGACCGCCGTGCTTGAGCGCGTTCATGCTCGAACGTCCTTTACCTTTCGTAGTTTTTGGTCCGGTTTATTTTTCCCACGGACGGTTTTTTCGGATTGTCTCCGCCTGCTTTTTCCGTCATCCTTCTGTCCAACCTTTGCTCATAGCGGACACCACAGGAAAATATTCATATAAATACAAGTAAAATTGACATTCCCTCTTGCGAAGAGTACAAGCAGTGCGGGTTTAGTAATGATAAACGGGCGAATAATATGGCACTTCCAACAAATAATGCAGAAATTCTGGCTAATTCTGATGATTCAAAAGACAGTTTTTTTCTGACTGGACGATTGACGCAAGATAAGAGCGGATATCAAATTGATATTGCTGCTGATGGTTCTATTGTTGCTCAAAAACAGGATAATGCCGAGGCGACTGGTGCATTTTTTCGCAAGGACTGGGATAATCCGGATAAGCGCACGGAATTAGGTGTTGCAGATAATCTTCGTATGATCGGAGCTGGAGGGATTGTTTCAGTGCAAATTGGTGAAGATGAACCACAAACAATTCTTTTTGAGAAGACAGCCGGGCCAAGTACGGGACGGATGGCACAGGCCAGTGGCTTATCTGATGAACACCCCTTGAGAACATTATTAACGGAACTGGTTGAAGAAACAGGTATTCTGGTTGTTGATGAAGAGCAACAAAAGCTTTCTTTGGTTGTGATCGAGTCTGATGAATTCTTGCCGGGGCTCTTTGAAACTCCCGAGGAACAAAATGCTTTTTTTGAGGACCTAGCCAGAGCCAAATTGGGACAAATAGATAATATACGTCAGCAATTGCCGGAAGATAAAAGAAATTGGGAAATTAATATTATTCCAAAGTCTGCAAAACCCGATATGCGGGATATGGATTATCTGGAAGAAGTCACTATCAAGTTTCCTAATCAAGATCCGCTCACCGCTATGACTATTGTTTCAGATAGTGATAAAACTGCCAATGTAAATTTACTTAGTTCGGTGATTGTCAATTTTGAAGCCGGTACGCAATTAATGTTTGTTGATCCTGAAGAATTTCAACGCCCTGTTCAAACCTTCACGCGCGCGCAAATGCTTACGCCAGACTTCATTGAGAACCAAGCCTCTGTGCCGATGCGGCCTTATCTGGAAAATGCGATGGCTACAGAAGTTACTTTGACACCACCTGCACCGGATGGCGGGACATTACCTGAATGCGATAACTTTTAAGCTACTCCATGATCCGTCGCTCCATTTCGAGGCGGAAATGTTTGATGCCCCTCTGAATTTATCGGTTACCTTAGATCAACACGTGTGAAAAGATTGCTGCTTCCCGAGGTTGAAAAATTTATGAGTAGTGCATGGTTATGGCCAGTAAATCTAATTTGATTTTCTACAATCTCATTAATATTTCTTTTCATATCAATAAAGCAGTCAATCTTTACCAATAAAGTATTTTCTACGACCCAGACAGGGTTAATTTCTAATCCATTTATCCTGTCGCCCTTATAAAAAAAGGGCATAGAGGCGACCGCTAGATATTTTATTCCCTGATACCCGAATTCTTTCTCCAGACATGCGCCATAAATGTTCTCATAACTCTCCCTGCCGACTTCGTTATACACTTCGACAGCGCAGTGCTTTACATCTCTAATTACTGATTCAACAAGATTAGTATTATCCATAAATAAGCTATCCTTTAGGCCGCCTTGCGGTATTCCATGATGCGGCGCTCCATTTCGGGGCGGAAATGCTTGATGAGCCCCTGTATTGGCCAAGCGGCGGCATCGCCTAGGGCGCAAATAGTGTGGCCTTCGATTTCTTTTGTGACCTCAAAGAGCATGTCGATTTCCTCGACTGTGGCATTGCCCTGCACCATGCGTTTCATCACGCGCCAGAGCCATCCTGTGCCCTCGCGGCATGGTGTACATTGCCCGCAGCTTTCATGCATGTAGAATTGGGAAAGTCTACAAATGGCCTGTATCACATCGGTAGATTTATCCATGACGATTATACCTGCTGTACCGAGTCCTGTGCCGACCTCGCGCAGAGAGTCAAAGTCCATATGGATGGTATCACATATGTCCTTGGGCAGCATCGGTGTGGACGATCCGCCTGGAATTACGGCCAAAAGATTATCCCAACCGCCGCGCACGCCGCCGCAATGTTTTTCGATAAGCTCCTTAAGTGGAATGCCCATTTCTTCCTCGACATTACATGGGTTATTAACATGCCCTGAAATACAAAAAAGCTTCGTACCTGCGTTTTTCTCATTCAGACCTAAGCCGGAGAACCACTTACCGCCGCGGCGCAAAATTGTTGGCACAACTGCAATAGTCTCAACATTATTCACGGTGGTCGGGCAGGAATATAGCCCTGCCATGGCTGGAAATGGCGGCTTGTTACGGGGCTGGCCTTTTTTACCTTCGATAGATTCAATGAGGGCGGTTTCTTCACCGCAGATATAAGCACCTGCGCCGCGGTGGACGACGATATCAAAATCCCAGCCGGATTTGGCGGCGTTCTTACCCAAAAGTCCTGCATCATAGGCCTCGTGTATAGCCTTCCAGAGAGCAGACCCCTCATTGTAAAATTCACCGCGCACATAGATGTATGCGGCGTGTGCGCCCATTGCAAAACCAGCCAGCAATGCGCCTTCGATTAGCTTATGAGGTTCATTTCTTAGGATATCGCGGTCTTTACAGGTACCCGGCTCGGACTCATCCGCATTGATAACAAGATAATGTGGGCGCTCGCCCAGCGTTTTAGGCATAAAGGACCATTTCAGGCCTGTCGGGAAACCAGCGCCGCCACGACCACGCAGGCCAGAGGCTTTAACTTCTTCGATGATCCACTCACGATCCTTTTTGATAAAGCTAGCGGTTTTACTCCAGTCACCGCGCTTTTTAGCCGATTTCAGGTCAGAACCTTCGAAGCCGTAAATATTCGTAAAAATTCGATCCTTATCCGAGAGCATCTAAGATATCATCCTTATTTCTTGATAACTGCAAGCCTGTACTCACCAAATCCGTTGGTCATTAGGCGCTTAATAACTTTCACCATAACAAAAATGCCAATCAGGAATCCCGCCAGGCCGGCTGGTGCTTGAACAGCTTCGGGACTACTGCCCATTATTGCTACAATAATGCCTATAATTGCGCCTACGACTGCCCCAGCAACAAAAGATATAGGCAAAGCACGCCAAACGGTTGCCCACCAAACTTTTAATGCCAGTAAATCCGTTGGTTCTTCTGTGTACATTTTCTAAACCACCTTTGCCTTTTTGGCTTCTTCCTTTAGCGTTGTCGGCCCGGCGGCAGACATGGATGCTTTGCGCCCAGTTTGTGATCCGATTTCAGGTTTCAGACCTTGCGCTAATGTCTCCAGAACCTCAACCATGCTGGCGGGAGTTAAGTCCTCATAGTAATCGTCATTGATTTGAACCATAGGCGCGTTAACGCAAGCACCAAGGCATTCAACTTCCATAAGACTAAACTTGCCATCTTTGGTGGTTTCACCCATGCCAATTCCCAAATGATCCTTGCAGGCATTCACAATATCTGCCGAACCACACAGCCAGCAAGGGGTCGTTGTGCAAAACTGCACGAGATGCTGCCCGACTGGCGCGGTGTTATACATGGAGTAGAAACTGGCAACTTCATAGACTTTGACTTTTGGCATATCCAGAACTTCTGCAATATGATCCATTGCCGCGCGCGGAATCCAGCCGCCATGTACAGGTGTAGCCTTCGCGCCCTCTTCGGCGACTTGCCTTTGGGCAAGGTCAAGTAACGGCATCACAGCAGATTGCTGCCGCTCTTGCGGATAGCGTGCTATCGCATCTTGAGCCAATCCCTGATATGCCTTGTTAAACACAAAGCTTTCAGGTTGGTAGTCAGCATGTAAGTCAAAAGGTTTTTTCATGGTAATCCCGAGAATAATTTGCCCTCATAATGTCCTGTTCCTAAAGGAAAGTCCAGTCCTAGCGCACCGATTTTGAGGAGGTTTTTAAAAATTTCAGCTGAAAAACTAATATTTGGGTTTTGTATCTTTAAAAAGTCCGGCAAATGGATCAGGTAACTTTTTTGTTTTATCTTCTATTTCTACTTTTATCTTCGATAATCTTTCCAATTCCGGATCACCCTCCTCTAAGCATACAAATTCTATATCCGTAAAGACAGCCTTGGATTGCGGCCTTGATTTTCTGTACGTGATCTTGGTTACCCAGGGCACATGATTAAAGGTTTCTTTGCAATATTCCTTGGCGATTTCCAGAGCCTCTTCAAAGGCGGCTGCTCTGCTACCGGATGATAAATAGGATGATGCCGTTACACCATAGATACCTTCTCCCACTTCCTTAACATCTGTTTTTCTGGAACATCCGGTCATGCAAAGGGATATAACGATCAGTGCTATAAAGTAATGTTTTGTTTTAATCACCTGTTAGATTTCCTTATCTTCTATACTTATTAATAAGAAGATCCGCACTGCGTCAAGGTTTGTCTATAGAAATAAAAGCTAAACCTGACCTTTATTTTCTTTGCTTCCGAAAAAAAATCCAAAAATCAAGCTAACTAAATAAATGAAATAGATAATTGCGATAATATCAAGGATAAAGCCAAATACAGCCATAAACCTAATTATAAGGTTAACTAGAACCCACACTTCGGGCTGCCCACCGCCTTCTCTTAGTAACAAATCCCCCCAAACATATACGCCGTTCAAAAGGATGATTGAACCAATTAAATGACATGGTATCAAGAATAGTTTCTTAACGGTCAATCTCTCCAAATACAATATCGAGTGACCCAATAATTGAAACCGTATCTGCGAGTTGGTGACCTTTACTCATAAAATCAAGGGCTTGCAAATGAGCAAAGCCCGGAGCGCGTATACGGCAACGATACGGCTTGTTTGTCCCATCTGAAACCAGATAGACCCCGAATTCGCCCTTTGGTGCTTCTACAGCAGCATAGGTTTCACCTGTCGGCACGTGGAATCCTTCAGTAAATAGCTTAAAGTGGTGGATCAAAGCCTCCATGGAGTTTTTCATCTCGGCGCGTGGCGGAGGTGTGACCTTATAATCATTGGCCTTCACGTAACCTTCTGGCATTTCCTCGATCGCTTGTTTCATGATCTTGATAGATTCGTACATTTCGGCCATGCGCACCAGATAACGGGCATAGCAATCTCCCGTCTTTCCGATTGGAATATCAAAATCCATCTTATCATAAACTTCGTAGGGCTGGCTTTTGCGCAAATCCCAAGCCAGACCAGAACCGCGCAGCATAGGGCCAGAGAATCCCCAATCTTGTGCCTCATCAGCAGTAACAACGCCAATATCAACTGTACGCTGTTTGAAAATTCTGTTATTCGTGAGCAAACTCTCAAGATCGCTTAGAAACTTAGGCAGTTCCTCACACCATTCAAACATATCTTCAGCCAGACCAGCAGGCATGTCTTGCGCCACGCCGCCCACACGGAAATAATTGGCATGAAGCCTTGCACCGCATACACGCTCGTAGAATTCCATACCTTTTTCACGCTCCTCAAAGCCCCAGAGCGCTGGCGTGATAGCACCGACATCCAATGCAAATGTGGTAATATTCAAAATATGGTTCAAAATACGGCCAAGCTCGCAGAATAGCACACGGATATATTGCGCGCGCTGTGGCACAGTAATACCAAGCAAATTCTCGGTCGCCATAACAAATGCATGCTCTTGATTCATCGGTGCGACATAATCAAGGCGATCGAAATATGGTGTGGCTTGCGTATAAGTTTTATGCTCAATCAGTTTTTCTGTACCGCGGTGAAGTAGGCCAATATGCGGATCGGCGCGCTCTACGATTTCACCTTCCATTTCCAGCACAAGACGCAGCACACCATGCGCAGCAGGGTGCTGTGGCCCGAAATTCATAGTATAGGGCTTGATCTGTGTTTCTTCCTGAATAGCAATATCAGGCGTGTCAACTTTTTCTCTAAGAGGCATTTTTACTCTCCTCTTTAGGTTCTTGATTATCGTTGTCCGGCTCAACATCCGGTGGCACATCAGATTCGGAGACACTGCCAGACATCGCTGTCCAGCCATGCGGAGGGATTGCTCCTTTTTCATCACCAGGAAGCTGCACATCGGTTATGGCTTCCCAAGGGCTGACGAAGTCAAAACGACGAAAATCCTGTGTGAGTTCCACTGGCTCATAGGCAACGCGTTTGTATTCATTATCATAGCGAAGCTCTACATATCCTGTCAGCGGGAAGTCCTTACGCTGTGGATGACCTTCGAAACCATAATCTGTCAGAATACGTCTAAGATCAGGATTATCTGCGAATGGAATACCATACATATCCCAAACTTCGCGCTCGAACCAGCCAGAAGTGCTAAAGAGTTTGACGACGCTTGGTATAATTTGATCTTCCTCAACTGAAATCTTTACCCTAATACGGTTATTCTGACGCAAGGAAAGAAGATTATACACAACCTCAAAGCGTTCTGGTCTATCAGGATAGTCACTGGCACAAATATCGATCAAAACTTTGAACTCGCATTCCGCATTATCGCGCAGGAACTGCAAGACTTTCTCGATATGCTCTGCCTTGGCATCAACAACAAGCTCATCACGCTCGAAACGTGAGCCAAGAACTACACCTTGCAGGTTCTCGACAATGAATTCTGCTAAATCTTCGAGAGCTTCACCGGGCAATGCGTGTATCCTCTCTTTGGATTTTCTTCTGGAGTTGCATTAAGCCATAAACCATAGCTTCGGCGGTTGGTGGGCATCCCGGTATATAGATATCGACAGGCACAATACGGTCACAGCCGCGCACCACGGAATAAGAATAGTGATAATAGCCTCCGCCATTTGCACATGAGCCCATAGAGACCACCCAACGCGGTTCGGGCATCTGGTCATACACGCGTCTTAGGGCCGGTGCCATCTTATTGGTCAGCGTGCCAGCCACAATCATAACATCCGACTGGCGCGGTGAAGGTCTTGGGATCATGCCGAAACGGTCAAGGTCATAGCGGCTCATATAGCCGTGGATCATCTCAACCGCGCAGCATGCCAAACCAAATGTCATCGGCCAAAGCGACCCTGTTCGTGCCCAATCAAACAAGCTATCGGCGGAGGTCAGCAAAAAACCTTTTTCATTTAATGTTTTTGAAACAGCGGCAGGCACAACATCTTGCTGCTCGGCAGGCGGCAAAGCGTTATTTGTTTTTAAATCATATTCCGGCGCGGAAATTATATGTTTATCATGTCCCATTAGTTCAAAACCTGCCCTAGCGCACTATCCAAAAAACACAAATATTCACCTGAATACTCACGTAGCTGATTATCCTTTTCATCAATATCCAAACCAAATAATTTTGTTTTCAGATCTTCAATATCTAATTTTACTTGCCGTATAGAATTATACTCAGATGCACTTACCTCAGACTGATATGCGGCCTCTACCCATCCAGCAACGGCACTATCATAGGAATATAATTCAAAGATCAAATTTTCCAAACCTTCTGTTACGGCATCGTTTGTTTCGGGAAGTTTTTTATGCTGCATTTCTTTATATATTTCTTCCAATTTATTCATTAAGTCATTCCCAATCAAGGCCGCCTTTTTTCCATTCATAGATAAATCCAACGGTCAGCACCCCAAGAAACACCATCATAGACCAAAAGCCAAAGGCACCTATTTTTCCGAGAGTTATAGCCCATGGGAATAAAAAGGCAATCTCCAGATCGAATATAATAAATAGCAAACATACCAGATAGAAACGCACATCGAATTTATTACGCGCATCGGAAAAGGCATCAAAGCCACATTCATAAGCCGCATTTTTCTCTGGATCAGGATTGCGCTTTCCGGCAAGTAACGAGCCAAGCACCATCGCTACAGAAATCCCGCAAGCGATCACGAGAAAAACGAGTATAGGTAAATATTCGATAAGCAAGCTGTCTGGTGCCATGAAAAATCTCTTTGGGTCCTTGTAATATCAACGACCTTTTTAACAGCAATAGCCTCAGAAGAAAACCTTGAAAAGCAGGATACCCCTAAAAAAGTGACTGTATTCTTTTAATTTTTTTTTGTGGCTGCCTTTATTTTCGCTGTTTCCTCGGCACGTCTGGCATTTGTCGTTTGTGGATAGAGAACGCTTAGAATATTGGAATATTGATCTGTCCATAATTTTACCCCTTGCCGTTTGCGTAAATTATCCCAGCCGACCTTATCTAAAACACCCAGAAAATAAGAGCTTTTGGTTAGAACCACATAATGGGATTCACTACCCAGAATATCTGTGCCTTTAATTTTACGCAGTACACCGAATTTCGTGCGCGCCGGAATATCAAGGGCTTGTGACAATTCTGCAAGGACTGGCTCGAGGTCAAGATATCGGTTGCTGATATGATAGATCAGAACACCATCATCACTCAGTTTATCCATGTATGTTTTTGCAGCCTCTAGAGTCATCAGGTGGATCGGCACAGAATCCGAGCTAAAAGCATCAAGGAATATAGCATCATATTTTTGATCCGGCTGCTCAGCAATTTTAAGCCTGCCATCGCCTAAAATGATATTATAGTTATGGGCGCAATCGCTGAGATAAGTGAAAAGATCAGGATTTTGTGCAACTTCGGCGACGTTCTCGTCAATTTCAAAAAAATCAAAATACATTCCCTCTTCGCTAAAGCATGACAAGCCTCCTATTCCCAGCCCTAATATTGCTATATTCTTTGCGCCTGAGGCGTTTAGGATTTTGAAGATTTCGGAGACAGGACTGCCATCAACGTAATAAGCAGTCAGTGTTTTTTGCATCCCTTTCTCAACTAACTGCGTACCATGAATTGTGCTACCATGAACAAAGTAGCGCTGACCGTTAACTTCTGTGACATTCATGAATCCAAAAAAATTCCGGTTATAGTATATGGAGTCATGGCGTATCAGAGAGGTTTGAAAGAAAAATACAGGCAATATAGCTATTGTAAAAAGAACTCTACTTTTAACAAGGAGGCATACGGCTATTCCATAAAATGCTATAAATGCGATCAAAGCATAAGTGGTAACACTTGAAGCTAGAATAAGATAACAAAGTACTGAAGAGACGATAAAAACGAGGAATTTGTTATCTAACAATAACACTTTGCAATCTTTCCAGTCAGGACATTCCGCTCCCTGCCCCTGAAAACGAACCAGTAAGGCCATAAGCATAATCAAGACATATTCAACAGGTAGAATAAAAAGATTTGGAACAATTATAGCACTAAAAAAGCCGCCTATCGCCCCGCCCATAGAGATAAAGAAATAAAACTCTGTGAGGTTTCCAGCTTCAGGCTTATGCGCATATAAAATGCAATGGCATAATAACCCTGCTAAAAAGAACGACACCAAATGCAAAACAATAGCCGCATATGTCGCAAAAGCAGAATAGTCGGCCAATAATTCCATGATCACCAGTGCAAGAACTGAAAGTCCGAATAAAATTGAAGTTTTTTCTAAAGTAATTAGTCTCTTTCTGGAAAAGGCGATAATAAAGCTACCGAGATAGAGAGCCAACGGTACAACCCAAAACAAAGGTACTGAAGCAATATCGGTTGTGATATAGGTTGTGACAACCAGCATCAAAGCCGAGGGTATGAATGCCCAATATATCCATCTAAGTCTCTGGATAGGTTTTATAATTGATATACTTATTTTTTTCCTATCCTCATAGCCCTTACCGCTAGAAACAAACGAGCATAAAGCCACCCCGCCGATTAACAAGACAAACCCGAAAAACCAGTAATAATTTTGCTGATTTAAGGTCAAGGCAGGTTCAATCAAAACCGGATAGAGCAAAAGTCCGCTCATAGAGCCAAGATTACTTGCCCCATATAAAAAATATGGATTTTGTGCATCCTTGTGGTCAGTATAAGAAAACCACCTTTGGAGCATGGGCGCTGATGCAGATAAAATCAAAAACGGCAACCCGATAGATCCCGCCATTAGAGATAATTGCCAAAAAGCAGGATTATAATTTTCCGGCGGGATTTGTTCGTCCCCTATGCCGGCTGGAATTACTAAGGCTGCAATTATAAGCAAGATAATATGAAGTATAGCTTGCTGCGTGACCTGCAAATATCTGGACGAGATATGAGCATAGGCATAGCCCAACAACAGACAAAGCTGGAAGAACAACATCGACGTATTCCAGACCTGAGGGCTTCCGCCTAAAAATGGTAAAATCATCTTGGAATAAATTGGCTGTATGACGAAAAGCAGCGCCGCGCTTAGTAACAAAGTAATAGAAAATACCGGAACATAGTGCTTCATAATAATTTCATACACCGCACATCAAAAAAATCACAGAGCAAAGCAAATTAAACCCAAGTTTATTTGCTTCAAATTTCAAAGATATGCTATTATGTGCTATATTTTGGCATATGGAGATATAATTTATGACAAAAAATTTGGTTCCTCCCGTTTTTTCAAAACACTCTTCAGACCAAGATGAAAAGGAACAAATAGATAAAAGCTCCCCTTTGCAAAAATTTCTGGACGCCGCAGAAAATGGCGATGGCGAAAGCCAGTATATCTTAGGCTGTATGTTTCTAGATGGTACGGGCCCCATCCCTTTCAGTAAAGTGCTTGCAGAGAAATGGCTCCTTAAGGCTTATCGGCACGGCGTGATAGATAGTCTGTGGGATATTGCCTATATGATAGGTAAGGGTTATGAGCTTCAAGATGAAAGCTTTGAGATTAAAAGTGAAAAGGACTGTTACAAGGCTATCATAGAAAATGACTTATCCTCCGAGCTTTCCAAAGAAAAAGCACAAAAAAAGCTCGACAAGTTGAACGAAATTGGAATTCCCCCTGTATTCACCAATAATGCTTTCAAGAAAACGAAGAATCTATCTAATAATAAGCAAACACAAGAGCCTTCTCAAAAGCCTGTTGTAACTAAAAATATTGATGATTTTATTGGATTAGAAAAAATAAAGAAACAAATAAAAATCCTTGAAAACCTTGCTGTATTTAATACATCGCGCCAAAAGGTTGGTTTAAAAACGCAAGATAACAGCAACCATCTTGTGTTCACAGGCAATCCGGGCACAGGAAAAACCGAGATTGCCAGAATTATGGGTAGCATATATCAAAAAGCCGGCATACTGGAACATGGGCATGTTATCGAAGTTGATCGTAGTGGCCTTGTCGGGGAATATATCGGACAAACTGCAGTTAAAACTCTGAATGTTATCAGTCGTGCCCATGGGGGGGTTCTCTTTATTGATGAAGCCCATGCGATTTGCAATCATTCATCGGAACGGGATTTTGGACATGAATGCTTAAGCACTCTGGTTAAAGCGATGGAAGATAGTAAGGATAATTTTATTGTTATAATGGCAGGATACCCAAAGCAAATGGATTGGCTCCTGCGTGCAAATCCGGGCTTAAATTCCAGAATTAAGCATCATTTTTATTTTGATGATTATACAGAGCAAGAATTGGTTGATATCTATCTCAGTTTTACGAAAGATAATGACTATATTGTCCATAAAGATGCCAAGCCTGCTATTCAAGCCTTGATGAAAAAGGCAATAAAGTTCCTTAATCATGATTTTGGAAATGGTCGCTATGCCAGAAATTGCTTTGAGAAAACGATTGAAAAGATGGCATATAGAGTTGCCGGACAGAAAAGCCACACCAAGAAAACCTTGAAAACCATTATGTTCATGGATATTCCAACATTCGAAGAATTAGCCCCCGGCAAAGAGCGCAAGGGTATTATCTAAAAATTTCTTATTTCCTCCAAAGAAGCCTCTGTTTCTGGGCCGCGCGCCTTTGCTTTTGTGGAATGCTCCCATAAGAAATCAAACTGCATCTTGGTGGTCTGGACCATCTCGTCACTTTCAATGATAAAGCCAAAACTTTCTCGGCGGGAAGATAGATAAGCTATTTTGTTTTTATACGCCCAATAGCCCATTGTGTAGTCTATTTCCTCGGGCACGATACGGATCTCCCGTAAAAAACCCGGCCCTTCTCCCATAAACGGAAATTTTGAGACATTGACCACGCGTCCCTTAGGCCACAAGGCCCTCACTGAGATATTATTTCTGATCCTGTTTGTATTATGATAGCGGAAGAACTCGGGATTAAGGATGTCCATCATTTCGCTGATCGGCCACCAAGAGAATGTCTCAATATTTCTGTACATCAGCATATCATTTAAGATGTGTTTCACCCCCTCAACACCTTCGAACATGGTAAAGCGTGGAGTTAGTGACGACATTGCGGCTTTTTTTTCGATTTCCTTCAAAACATTTTTGAAATCCTTTCGCGATGCCTCGACTTCCTCTATTTTCTTTTTAAAGATTAAATCTATTTTTTCAGGCGGCTCAGGCGAAAAGGCCTTAACATTACTTTTCATGGTCTGCTTGACCAGCCCCTTATCCTGCAAGCGGCCCAGAAACCCGTATAAAGAGGCCCTTGCCATGCCGAGTTGCTTGGCAAGAGCACCGACAGTTACAGGACTTTGATGCTCCAGCAAAGCCATATAGGCTCTGATTTCCTCATCCCCTATATCCAATGATGACAGTACTTTTTCAATCATATCAATATATTACCATGCATGTTGTCGTATTGACACGACAATATTCCATAATACCTCGAAAAATGTAAATATCCCCCTAACAACATAAACCATAAAACTTTTGGGAGGATAGAAAGATGGTTGAAATACAACATAAAAATATCAGTGATGTCTTTAAAGCAATTAAAGATGCAAAGAGCATTAAGGATGCCAGAAAGATGATCGATGAGTATCAAGAACATGAGCAAACACAAAAAGTTAATCTACGAAGTTTTCTTGAGGCTGCGGCTGACATCACCGGAATACATATCATAGATATTGAATCTAAAACGATTAAGGCAGAAGTCAATGAGCCCTGCACAGATTCTTGGCGTGATATTCAAAATATTCTAAATCCAACTAACTTACAAAACACTTCCGAAGAAGCTGTACGGCTTATGGCGTGTTTTAATAACCAGAAAAACCTTCAACTAACAGTTCATACTTCGAACTGCACGATAATTGACGGAATTGAACTTAACATCGAACCAGATGATACGCCGCAAAGTATACAATCAATGTATAAAAAGGAACTCATGGACAAAGTAGTTGAATCACTGGGCTATGACCATATTGCCTATTTACTTTTTGATATTGAGCATGGGCGGATAGGTCGTGGTAACAAGCAAGACGTAAATTTGTACAGATTGGAATAATTTATGGTTCTAAAATATGAATTTTACAGTTCCAGTTTTTTGGGCATGGATATAACTGAGAAAACAAAAAATATGGAGATTGATACTTCTTACATGGAAAGTGTTTTTACTAATATTGCCATATAAAAAATAATCAATACTGAATACAAAGAGCGGGTTTTTATAAATCCGCTTTTTTACATTTTTTTGAGGAGGCCTTAAAGAAAATCAAATGGCGCGAGTGACGAGACTTGAACTCGCGGCCTCCGCCGTGACAGGGCGGCGCTCTAACCAACTGAGCTACACCCGCGCATTTGAGTGGGCATTTTTTATCTCTTGTGGCCCGATCTGTCAAGCATGGAATTACAAAATATCATCGATTTTTGTATATTCAAGGTTCAAGGACTGCGCTACGCCCTTATGTGTGACTTTGCCATGGCAAATATTCAGGCCATTGGCAAAGTTTTCGTCTTCGCCTAAGGCCTTCTTCCAGCCTTTATTTGCTAAATTCATAGCATAAGGCAAGACCGAGTGATTTAGCGCCAGTGCCGATGTCAGGGCTACTGCCCCCGGCATATTGGCAACACAGTAATGCAAAACGCCCTCTTCTGTATAAACGGGGTCTTTATGCGTCGTTGGGCGGCTGGTTTCACAGCATCCACCCTGATCAATAGCGATGTCTACGATCACAGCCCCCCTCTTCATCGTGCTCAGCATTTTACGCGTGACCAACTTGGGTGCCGAAGCTCCGGGAATTAGAACCGCACCAATCACTATATCTGCGGTCTTTATAACGCGCTCTAAGATATCCAGATTGGAATAAATGATATTGGCACGCCCATGAAAATACTCATCCAAAAAGCGCATACGCGCATTAGAGCGCTCAAGAATTGTGACATTCGCGCCTAAGCCTGTTGCCATTTGCGCGGCATGAAAGCCAGCGACGCCACCGCCAATGATTAAAACATCGGCTGGGCGCACACCCGGAACGCCGCTAATAAGCCGCCCTAGCCCGCCCATATGTTTTTGCAAATGATATGCGCCAACTTGCACAGATAAACGCCCCGCAATCTCGCTCATAGGCTCCAGCAAAGGTAAACCATGCCCATGTGGACCCGTTACGGTTTCATAGGCAATTGCCACGCAGCCCGAGTCCATGAGAGCCTTTGTTTGCTCGGGATCGGCTGCCAAATGCAAATAGGTAAAGAGTACCTGCCCTTCGCGCATCATGCTGCACTCTTCGGCCTGAGGCTCTTTGACCTTGATGATCATCTCTGCCGCATCAAAAATGGCTCTGGCATCGGGAAGGATTTGCGCGCCAGCCTCTTCGTAATCCTGATTGGTGAAGTTAATGGCGAGACCTGCGTTACTCTCAATAAACACCTCATGCCCTTGCGAGTGCAGTTCCTTAACAGAGGATGGCACAAGGCCAACGCGATGTTCTAATGTCTTGATTTCCTTTGGTACGCCTATACGCATGGACTGATACTCCCCTTTAGTCAAAAAACAGGCTATTTATATGATTTTAAAGGAGAAAACTCATAAAATCCAGAAAGAGTTATACTGCGCTGCCGTATGCTTTAATGGTTAATTTCTGCCATTGCTTCAAAGGTAAATATCAAAGCCCCTTTCGTGAAACCATTCTTTCTTATATACTTTTATAATCTCCTCTTTAGTCTCTTCATTCCGATTTATTGCATATTTGCGCTTTAATGGATAGAAAGAGAATATAGCTACTCTATGCAGAAAATTTCTATGGGACATAGTGTTATGAATATCTATGGCAATGGTGCCTTTTATGCATAAAAGATTTGTGATTATCTGGGGCATATTAACATTTTTGCCAACATTATATTTTCTCTATTTTTTGAGTTTGTTTTGGATGATCCCAACATTTGATGAACCTCAAGTCCACTTTGATATGATGTTTCAACTTCATATTATAGCATGCTACTTACTATGGCTTTAATAGTCTCTTATATTGTGTGTTTATTTAAAACTTCAAATGTTCCAAATGATAAAAAACCACTATGGGCCGTTGTCATATTCATGGGGCACTTTTTAGCTATGCCCATATTTTGGTATTTATATGTATGGCGCCCGCAGTTCCAAAACTTTTCAGCTACGGTTACAGAAAATAAAAACCATAAGAATAATAAAGGCCTAATTCGTGCACTTTTAATGATGCTATTTTTATGGTTTTTGCTTCCTTTAGCTGTGCTTATAATTGTATTTGGTTACCTCGAATTAATATCCCCTTGGGCAAGCCTTCAGAAACACTACGCCTCTAACAAACAAATTGATTATCAAAAGAATGAATATAGGGTTGCACTTTCAATTGATAGAGAAGAAGAAAAAACATTTTATTCCATAAAGCTAAAGCTAAGTGATACAGGTTTCTATTTTTCATCACCAACGGAATTTCGTGGACCAACATCAAGAGGAAATATTACTATGTTTCTACAACCGCTTTTCCTGCCTTGGAGTGCGATAAAGGAATGTAAGAAAGTACAATATAAAGACTATAGTAAAATGCGACTGAAGACAGACAACACGGATGTACTAATTGATATGTCTCACTGGGATTTTCTTAAGCCACTATGTATAGAAAAAGGAATACCGCTTATAGAAGACTAATTGAATTGGCTTTAAACAATAAATAAAATCTACTATCCAGTTCTAAGCTGCAAGCTTTTTCATGTAACAGAAATATAATTTGGTTTTATCTAGCCATATCTCTTGCGGACGTACTCCTCGACGATATCCTGAAATTCGGATGTGATATTATCGCCGCGCAAGGTTTTGGCTTTTTTGCCGTCAATAAAGACGGGGGCGACTGGGCTTTCCCCTGTGCCGGGAAGGCTTATCCCGATATCGGCGTGTTTGCTTTCCCCCGGACCATTGACGATGCAGCCCATCACGGCAACTTTCATTTCTTCTACGCCGGCATAGCTCTTTGACCAGACGGGCATCTTTACATCCAAGAAGCGACCGATATCCTGTGCGAGTTCTTGGAAATAGGTCGAGGTTGTACGACCGCAGCCCGGACACGCCGTGACCTCTGGCATGAAAGAACGAAGCCCCAGCGATTGAAGGATTTCTTGACAAACGCGCACCTCAAGCGAACGATCACCATTAGGCTCCGGTGTCAGGGAGGCGCGGATTGTATCGCCGATACCTTGTTGCAGCAAAATTCCCTCCCCAAGCGCGGTAGCCACAATGCCTTTGGAGGACATACCTGCCTCGGTCAATCCCAAATGCAATGCATAATTAGAGCGCCGCGCCAGTTCCGAATACACGGCAATCAAATCCTGCACGCGGCTAACTTTCGCAGAGAGGATGATTTTATCTTTACCAAGTCCAATCTTTTCAGCTTTTTCTGCACTTATAAGAGCCGATTGCACGAGAGCTTCGCGCATAACAGCATTGGAATCCAACGGGTTTGGACTTTTCGAGTTTTCGTCCATAAGCTTCATGGCTAAATCCTGATCAAGCGACCCCCAATTCACACCAATGCGCACGGGCTTATTATATTCAAGTGCTTTTTCGATCATAATTTCGAATTGTTTATCGCGCTTTTGCCCGAAACCTACATTCCCCGGATTGATGCGGTATTTATCCAAGGCTTCGCATAGGGCTGGATTTTCATTCAGCAGTGTATGGCCATTATAATGGAAGCACCCGACAAGAGGAACATCGAGACCTTCATTATTTAGTTGCTCACGTAAAAGGACAATGCCCTTGGCAGCTTCTTGATTATTGACCGTCAAACGTACAATTTCAGAGCCAGAGAGGAAAAGTTGTTTAACCTGCTCATAAGTTTTTTCCAAATCAGCGGTGTCTGTATTGGTCATGGATTGCACAACCACAGGCGCATCACCACCTATTGTAATTCCGCGCACTTGTACGGGGTGCGTTCTATGTCTTTTTATTTCGACGAGTGAAACCATTATCTGACCTGTTTTTATGTTCTCCCCCTTGATTACTGCAAAGAGCCATGAGTTTCAAGAAAGAAGAGCGTATAGAAAAAAATCAGGCGCTTTAAAAGAAGCGCCTGAAGGTAAACTTTATTATTTGAGGACTAATTAGAAATCATACTTTGCACGAAGGAAGAGCTGAGTATCTGTTTCTTCCCCATAACTCGACTGTTCATTATCACCAAATAAAGCCTGACCATTGACTGAAACTGTCCATTTTTCTGTTGGCTTATAGGCAACCCGTGCATCGACTATCACATCCGGATCTATGTCCAAATTTATATTAGCCGTATTATAACCACGTATTCCAGTATAATCACTTTCATATGCTAGGAAAGCATCCATATCCAATTTCTCATTTGGTGAGTAACCAATATTTCCCTTGATCATATGATCAGAGTTCAGATTTTCATATTCCTGCAATGTATTATTGAGATCATCATTAACACGAGAATAGGAGTAATTTATTCCCCATCGAATATTATTCTCCGTCTCTCCATCAAGGGATAACTCTACACCATATACTTTACTGTCCCCAATGTTGCCTATATGAATTAATGTGGTCGACAACGGGTTAAAGCCCTGAAATTCATTGATTTTCTGATAGAACCCTGTTGCTTTGAATGAGCCATTAAGAGAATTAAGTCTTCGCTCATAACCCAGTTGGAAATCATGTACATCTGATGCTTCGATAGTAGGATCAGCATAATATGTCAAGCCTCCTGCAGAAACCTGAAAGCCAACCTCAAACAAACTTGGCATGTCTATACCCTTGGAAGCGTTAAAGCGAAAAACATCTACATCTGTAAGCTTATATAGTGCACCAAAATTATAACCAAATTCATCATAACGGTTATTATATTGGTCGTTTGAAAATGGGTTACCTGGAAATAATCCATTGACAAAAATGCCACCACCATCAAGATCTGCCTGAGCATGGTCATAACGAACTGCAGTACTGAAAGATAATTTAGGTGTCGCAGTCCAGTACCATAAACCACTATATGAGTTAATATGGTATGAACTTGTTGAGAATACATTACCATTTAAAGATAGTTTATCTTCATTGTCTCTATACTCTGCGGCGATCCTAAAAGTATGATTATTACCTATTTGAAATGTATCACTTAAACGTGCTACAATAACATCATTATTAAATCCATATGCACCGTCAACAATAGTGTACACACTATCAAGACTGTTTCTGTACAATGTAGCCTCAACAATACCATAATCCGTGTCAGATGATATCTCTGCTTTTACTCCGCTAGATTTTTCATCAATTATTGTACCATCAAAATAAGCCGTAATACTATTCTGTGCAGAGCTTGAATAAGATCCTTCAAATCTCATTGTTGTACTATCGTTAACCCTCACAGACGTATCAACATTAAGATCGCCAGCATTATCTGTCTCATGAAATAAGCCAACATCTGCAGGGCTAGTCAAATTATCATCCAAACGTTCATATGAGTTACCGGCACTAAGTCGCATCCCCCAAAGCCCCTCATCCGTTAATGTTACAGCACCAGATGATCTGGCATACCCATTAATACCTATGTCCCCTTGGATATAATCAACATCGTCATATATAGGGTTCTTTGTTATAATATTCACGACACCTGATACGGCATTAAAACCGAAGAGTGCTGTATTAGGACCACGAACGATCTCAATTTGCTGTATCTCATTCAATTGAACAGGTATAGATGCCCAGTTCACCACACCAAAGAAGTCTTGATAAACCTGACGTCCATTCACAAGCACCAGCAAACGTTCAGCTCCGGGTGGGTTGTATCCACGAATACCAACTGAATAACTAGTTCCATCATGCTTACGAACAGACATACCAGCATAGTGCCGCAGAACATCAGGTATTTCTCGTGCCGGGTACCTTGCGATCTCTTCTGCCGAGATAATCGTCATATCCATTGGCACATCTGATTGACGCATCGGAGATCCATTTGCAGATGTCGTCACCGGTTCGCCGAACATTTCCTGCATGGTTGTATAATCCATGCTTTGAGCCTGCGCACTTGTCGCCGCCAGCGCCAGTACCGCACATGAAGTCGTAAGTGAAAGAATTTTTTTCATTTTCAATTGTCCTAAATTAGTGGTTTGATTTCGCTTTTTGTTAAATCTCATCTTTTCCTCCCCTTACTTCTTCGTAATCATCATGCTAAAGGCAGAAGCAAACTCAGCGCCTGATTTGCCAGAAGCTGCTGTACTAACAAAAATATCAACCGAGGGCTCCGTCTTTACAACCAGAACACATCCTCCAGCATCAAGACAACCAAGGTCCGTCGATACTGTTATACCGCCATTGGCAGACGCCTTATCCAAAGCCGCACCATAGGCGCCGCTTGTACCCTTGGTCATAAATATAATTGCCGAACCCGTTGAGCCAACAGAGCCAACATCCACCTTCTTACCAACAAGCTTCACCTTACCCGAACCAACGCCACCTGATGTTAAACCGGCAACCTCATCTGCATGCGCCGCAGAATCCGCATTTGAAGGATCATAAACTATGGCCATCTCCACATCACCTGAAGGCCCGCCATTCAAAAACCCTATAGCTTTGGACAATGTCTCGAAGTCCTTGGCTGAATCAGCCCGCGCAGAAAATGGCGCAAACTGCATACACAAAACCGCGCTTGTGGCGATAAGCATTCTTTTAAGTGTCATTTCTAACTAATCCTCTTTTTTGAAATATAAAACTCCCGCAAGATCGCCTGCAGCAAATTTCGTTGGATTCACACGAGTGGGAAACTTTTTAAAAAACACGAGATATATTCTGAGAACTCAAAATACACACAAAATCCTACAAATAAAATTTATACTTGTAAAGTCAAAAGGATAAATAGCCCACAACTGCATTTTATTGTGTTGCACTTTTAGCACACTCATCACTCTCAAATTTATAAAATAAGGGATTCCGCGCCAACCCATTGTTAAGGCTTTATTAACAATTAACAGTTTAATGTAAGCTGTATACTAGGTACACCTAGTATTTAAATGCTGTACCCGCTATTTTGGGTATTCAAGTTATAGTTATGATGCTATAGTTAAGAACTGCGTGTGAGTTCCCCGTTAAAATAACTTTTTACTTTTGATGCAAGGAGTGCACAAATAGTGGTACAATTCAAAAATATTCCTTTTTCAATAAAGCAGTTTATACCTGTTGCGCTATTCCTGATACTTGTTGTTTGTATATTATATGTTAGTAACCATAAAGACGAAAGCATGCTGGAAGCGCAAAACAATCTGGCACAAAACGGGATAACGCGCACAGCAGAAATTTCCTCAATACTCGCCGAATTTCAAGAACTGGACGGGCAATTCTTCCGGTATTTAATTTATCAGTCAACAGGTAGCTTAGAGGGCGGCGAACAAAAAATGGCCGACCTTAAGAAAGATGCAGCTAAGCTTGATGCTCGTCTCGAGGTATTATTACAAACCCTTGAAGGCCAAGATAAAGAACGACTTACAAAGCTACAGGAAGATTTCAGAAAAAATGTTTTAGGTTTAAACGATGACGGTGTGTATGATGTTGCAATCCAAATGATGAGCATTGATGTAAGCTTTGTTCTTAAAGGCATAGACGGATATATTGGTGTTTATAATGAATTTATTGACGCTTTGAAAAGTTTACAAGAAAGGATCAAAACAGATTCTGACCAACTCGCACAAAATAGTGCGCAGAATATCAAGACGCTCCAGCATTATTCCATGATGGGTGTTGGGCTTGGTAGTGCTCTTATTCTTGTACTCTCCGTCCTTATTATATTGTTTATAGTTCGCTCCATCAGGCAGATTGCAGAAGCTACGGCACATCTTGCCGAGGGCAATATTGATCTGGATGTTGAATCCCTTGAGCGCAAAGACGAGTTAGGCACTATTGTAGAGAGCCTCAAGAAATTCCGTGACAACCAAATCGAAGTACAACGCCTGACTGCAGAGCAAGAAGACTTAAAAGTCGAGCAAGAGCGCAAACGTCAAGAAGACATGCATAAAATGGCAGATCAGTTTGACGCAGTTATTACCGGCACAATACAGAGCCTTGTTGTGGCATCCGAAAATCTAAAAGACGCATCTGTTGGCATGAAAAGCAACGCTGAACAATCGCAAGATGCAAGCTCGACTGTGACCTCTGCGGCTCAGGAAACAAGCAGAAACGTATCAACCGTTTCCAGTGCTTCAGAAGAGATGAACGCCAGCGCATGCGAGATTTCCCGTCAGGTATCTGATGTTGTTAATAAAGCCAAACAAGCATCTAATGATGCAAATGATACAAGCATGAAGGTTGATGAGCTAAATACCTTTGCGGAGAATATTGGTGAGGTTGTTACTGCTATTCGGGATATTGCCGAGCAGACAAATCTTCTGGCGCTCAATGCAACAATTGAAGCCGCACGGGCTGGTGAAGCTGGAAAAGGGTTTGCTGTCGTTGCGGATGAAGTTAAAAAGCTTGCTAATGAAACCGGCTTGAAAACCACTGAAATCGAAAACCGTATTCAAGAAATACAGCATGCTACTCGCGCATCTGTTGAGGCTGTTCAGAGAATCATTACGAATATTACAGATATTGATCAGGCCTCTACCGGTGCTTCGGCAGCTGTAGAAGAGCAAGAGGCTGTTATTCGTGATATTACTCAAAATATTACTGAAGTTTCCAATGCCACGCGCGAAGTATCTGATGCTATTGTTAACGTTCAACATGCAGCCTCAGAGACTAATGATGCTGCGCAGAGTCTGAATTTGTCTGCATCTGAAATTGCGGAACTATCAGAGACACTCTCTTTATCTGTATCGGAGTTCCTTGATCAAATCCGTGGTAATAATACAAATGATCATAATGATTCTAGCGAATCAGCTAATCTAGATAACGTTACCGAGGCGGAAGAAACTTCAGATAGTGAAGAAGACAGTTTTCTGAAAGTTGCTGAATAGATATAATAATACATAAAAAGTAAGGACCTTTACCCGTGCTTTTTAAGAAACTCTTTCAGATCATCATACATGCCATCATGCGTAGAATATTCGCTATAACTCTTTGCAAGGCCTAACCATTCACCAGTAGATGATCTTACCTCCTGAAAAGCCTCTTTGAAGTAGTCATTTGATATGGGTTTGATGTCATCCATGTCTTCGGAATCGTCTATCGCATAATCAACTGCCGCATCGACTAAAGCTTCAAGATCAGCACCGGAAAAGCCAGAAGTTTTCTCAACTATTATTTTAGTATCCAGATCATCTGCAACAGGTCTATCTTTTAATAATAATTTGAGAATAAAGCTACGCGCGATACGATCAGGCGGTGGCACAAAAATTGTCCGGTCAAAACGACCCGGTCTTTTGAAAGCCGAATCTATTGACCACGGCACATTAGTAGCGCCTAAAAATAAAATCTCTTCATTCTCATCACCAAAACCGTTCATTTCATTTAAAAGTGTTGAGACCACATTTGTTACACCTCTTGTGTCCTCTACACCTCTTCTCATCGCCAAAGCTTCTACTTCATCAAAAAACAGAACTGCCGGTTTTTGAGCGCGTGCCTTAGCAAAACATTCTGCCACGCGGCGCTCTGAAACGCCCTGCCATTTATCCCAGATATCCGAGGCTTTCACTTCTATGAATGTTGCATTACACTCATTTGCCACAGCTTGGGCAATCATGGTTTTTCCACAACCGGGCGGACCATACATCAAAACGCCGCCTCCTGCCCTGCGTTTGAATTTTTTAAATAGGCCCGGATTATTGAAGGGTTTTATAATCTTTCTGCGGATCTGGCTTTTGACATGTTCCAGCCCACCAATCTCGTCAAAAGTAATATCTTTTCCAAGTCTGTCTTGTATTTGAAGTTTATCTTCGGCAGGCACCTCTTCTGCATTATTGCTCTTAAAGGATACAACATTATCAGATTGCTCAATCACTTCTTCTACAGGGACAGGTCCCCATTTAGCAGCTAATTCTTCCTCATTGGCATCCTCCAATAGCTCTGATGCTTTTATGCGCTCTTCTTCGCCGTATACATCACTTGGCTCGATTTTAGATAATGCTTCTGCGATGACTTTGCTATCCGAGGCATTTTCAAGAAGCATAAAAAGTGCTTTAAAAAGCCCCTCATTCTCAGGGTCTTTCTTAATCAAATCAACGAGGGTTTTTACTTCTGACGGGAGCATATATTTAACCTAAACCTAAATTGCCTAATAATCCGATAGTTTAATTTCTTTGGTCTTCATCTTTTTATTATCTATCAAATAAAACGTGCCTTGTTCAATGGCTATCCATAAAAATAGACTACCAATAAAATACCATGGTGATATATACACACCCGTCTCTTTAGAAAGCCACCTTATTGCATATGATAGGGCAGGTCCAAACAAGAAGTACCCCCCAAAAAAAGATAAGACCATTCCAACACCTTTTCCAAAAAATTCGGAAAGATAAAAATAAGTGCTGCATAGAAAGCTTGAAACATAGAATAAAGGAAAATATACAAGCCACGATATTCTTATAAGAAGTTTCAATTCTGTCATTTTTGGATCAAGTTCCAGTGCTTTGCGCGCTGCTTTTCGGGCTTCGCCATAGCGCATAATATGAAAAGCATCGAATGAATACATGCGCCATGTACTCGCATGCATAGGGTCCATTTTTATGGCCTCGCGGTATAAACGAAACGCCTTGAACAACTGATCCCTTTTATAGGCTGTATCGGCTTGCAACTTTACAAAAGCATGGATATCGGGATGCTCTTTTGATAGCTCCTCAAATATGCCCCTTGCTTTTTTACCATTTGAAAAGTGAACATCATAGAGCGCTTCGTAAATTTTAATTCTGAAAATAGCCGTTGGAAAGCTAGACTTCATTGTATCTATAGCCTTAGCACAAGCCTGCTTGTCTTTTAGGTACAGGCAAGCTTGTATAAAGCATTCATGCGCTGCTATTACTCCGGGGTCCAAAGCCAACCACTGCTCTACTTTGTCCCGAGCTGCCTTGTATTCTTGACGTGCCATCATGCAATCAAAGGAAAGCTCCCATGCCTCATTATCCAATGGGTTTTTAGCCAGTGCTTTTTGGGCGATCTCTTCGGCAGATTTAATATTGCCAGCTTGAAGAAGCTGATTCCCGTGGATAATGTTGACTGTTTCCATGAATACTACCCTGTTACTTTATTTTTTCCCCTAGTTTTATAACGCGTCCGCCATATAAGGTAAATAAATTAAAGTGTTGCGGTCAATTAGGCCATTTTGGAGAATGATTTAGCTAGTTCACGGCGCATTACTTTCCCTAGAGCATTACGCGGCAATTCGGAAACAAAAACGATTCTTTGCGGTGCCAATCTTCCCAAGTGTTCCTTTACTTTTTTGATTATAGCTTGATGATTTTGAGGGTCATTCGAGTCATCTTTTAAAACAAGTGCTGCGCAGACCTGTAGACCGTTTTTGGTATTTACCTGAAATATAGCCGTTTCTTTAATATCACGAATCGCCAGAATTTCTTTTTCAACCGGATCAGGAAGAATCTTCTGCCCGCCAATATTCACAAGATCATCCGCGCGTCCTAATATGCTTAAGCGCCCCTGATCATCCAGCGCCCCTATATCTCCAGGATAAAAGTAACCATTTCGGAAATTATCTTGCGACGTATCACCCATGTAGCCGGAGATATTATATTTTGATCGCGAACGCACATGACCTTCTGCTCCATTGGGTAAAATATTATCATGCTCGTCAACAATTTGAACTTCCGCATAAGGTAATAATTTACCAATCAAATACGCATCACCTTCGCCATATTCATGTACCCAGCCATAAGCAACTCCGTGTACTTCGGTTGAGCCATAGCCATTAATCACGGTTTTGCCGAATACTTTTTCTATATCTTGTCTGAACCGCATATCAAAAATCATGCCGCCTGAAGCCACCCATTTTACAAAATCCAGCCTTGCATTTTGTGATGCACCATGTGTTGCAATACTTCGCAAAGCCATCGGCGTCAGCATAAGGTAATCCGGCTTAAACTTATTCAATAAGACCCAGAAATCATCTTGCTGGTTCCACAAAACCAAAGAGCATCCCAATAGAAATGTAGAAAGCAGAAAGCCATACCCTCCGAAAATATCCGGTGGCATGCCCGCAAAAACACGACTTTTGCCTTCTTCCGGTTTGCAGTCAGGTAATTCCATACTGCGCCTTAATACCATCTCACGTGAAAACTCCATGACCTTAGGCATACCTGTTGTACCACTCGATGTAGCAAGCCTGGTGATAGTATCAGGATTGCGGTCAGTCAGCACATTATCATAGCCTTGAAATGACTCCGCATCTGGCATAGATCTCATAGCAACCCATTTTCCATCATACCCCTTTGGCTTATTTTCCATAGAAAACACATAAGTGAATTTCATATCATGCCGCCATTTTTGTCCCAACAAACTCTCAGTTGTAAAGGAATAGGAATGCGTGGCCACGCCCAAGCGATCCAGTGCGATAGATAGAACTATATGCAAATATGTTGGCGGCATAATCAGGGAAACACGATCCCCTATCTTTAATCCCTGATAGCTTAGGTAGCCTGAGATAATATCGATATCATCTTTAAACTGAATATAGTTTTTCTTTATTCCTTTACCTATGATGGCTTCATAGTCACCATGATGAGAGGCATAATAACAGATTTTATCGTAAAGAGTTTCCATGATTAGAATTTATATTCCACCTTTATCAAAGAAGAATGCCCGATATAATCATCTTTATATTCAAAATTGTATCCTGCCTTTAAAGTTAAAACATCAGAATGCTGATATGTGATGCCCCCACCCAGATTAATTTTATGACGTGCAGGCTCTGCACCTTCATTGACAAAGCTACTACCTCCACCTGTAAAGCGTGAATTTACAACTATTTCCTCTGCCAATACATCATAACTATAACCCAGATGAATATTAGGCTCGATCACCCGTCCATTTTCAAAACCATGTTTCCAGACGGCATCCACCTCAGCACCGATTTCAAAAATATCAATGCCTTTGCTTTGTACCGAGAGATTTGCTCCCCCTGCTCCTGTTTCTGTGTAATCGTCTGCTTTATGGTGACCATAAAGCATGTTTACAGATGGAATAAGGGTGCCTTGCTCTAATCGATACCTCCTACCTAATTCTGTTTCCAGAAACCCATATCTAGAAGCATAATCTGCTTTTGCTTCCAGACCATTTACGCCGCCAACATTATGGCGTGTTGAATTATTTTCGCTATGGACATACCCTGCCGTTGCTTGGACATACATATCATCTTCAAGATCATAATCTCCGTAAACCGCAATCTGGTAGGAATTAATATCTGTCTTGGTCTCATTTCTATCTTTGGAATTCACATCTGTATGGGCATATCCAGCTGTAATACCTATCACCATATCATCAAGTAAATTTTCTGTATCGACGCCCAGAGAAACTCCTTGTGTACGAGCATTATAACCAGCAATATTATTTCTGTACGCTTGCTTGGCAGATGATTGGTATCCCTGCACCCAAAATTTATGACCATTCAATTCAATAGGAGCAGATGACTGCCCCAGAAGACTCAAGTTATTTACTCCAGTGAAACTGCTTCCATTTCCAGAATTTTTGTTGTTTTGGTGAGCTAATAAACGTGTATCCGTAACTGTTCTGACTTGCGTTGATAATGTTTGGATAGTTTTGATTACTGCGCCATCAGGCGTTGCCTGCGTAGAGCTAATTAAATTATTGACTTCATCTTGCGACGATGCATTATTAATGTTGTTTATGATGCTTGATATCTGTGTATCTGATGACTGTATCAAGCTATCCAGAACTTCTCCGGTTTGCGCATTATTCGGACTAATACTATTCTCGCTAATATCGCCAATAGAATTTCTAGCTGCCAGTAAGAAAAGCTCTGTGTTATCACCACCAATTGCGCCATATGTGCCATCTACAATCTGGAAATTCCAGAGGAATGATGAATCTGCAATGTCTTGTGGTGTTGCCCCCGGACCAGCCGTTACAACCGCATTTCCATCAGCTACTTTGATAGCCAACCCATCACTTAATGGACCGGATATTGGACCAGCTTGCATTGTTGCTCCGGTCAGATCAACATTACCATTCGTGACAATCAATTTGGCGGCATTTGGTGTATTGGCATTTACACCAAAAGACCATATTCCTGTACTGGCACTCATGTCATTAAGCGTTACTGAATTTGCCGTGCCTATGGTTAATTTTTGACCTACAGCTATGGTCAAATCAGAAACTGAAATATTGCCTTCCGTCGTAAAGTCACCGGTTACGTTAATCGTGGAGAACCCGCCAGTCGGCGTATTATCAATCACATCACCAATAACACGACCACCATTAAAGGTAATTGGTGTTAAGCGTGATAGATTATTCAACTGAATTGCTACATTCCCATGCCCATTTAGTGTGCCACTATTGATAATGCCGCCACCAATCCCAGTTGTTTGAACAACAATAGCCCCAGAAGTTCCGGCTGGCGAACCATCTACATAGCCACTAATAATACCATGGTTTGTGATACTGCTGGTTATCATGGTTGCGTTATCAATGAATATACCCGTTTGTCCGCCAGATATTGTCCCCCCTGCGTTATTGATAATATTACCAGCGGCAACAAGCGGCGGCGCAGAAGCATTATACCAAATTCCGTATGTTCCTCCACTTATCACACCGCCCGAGTTATTAATGATGTCGGCAGGTACTGACCCCCACTGAGTGACATCAATTCCTGCAGTTCCCCCACTAATCTGACCACTATTATTGATATTGCCATCAATATTGCCATAAGCATTTACCCGAATGCCGCTTGTGCCGCCCCATATTGTAGCCTCTTGGGCATTAACAATGCCGCCAGTATTTTGTGCAAAGAAATTATATTCTATTCCGTATGTGTTGCCCGATATAAGGGCACCAGTATGATTTGTTATGCCTGATGTGATATCCGAATTATTTTGATCAATAAAAATACCACTGCTGCCATTTGAGAAAATAGTTCCAAAGTTATTGATTGAAGAAGCCGCAACATTACCTACAGTTACAGCAGGATTACCTGTAACTGTTACACCTGTATTAACCGTGAAATCTTCGCCAGCAGATAAATTCTGGGCCTTAGCATATATAGGCAGTGCCCCAATAGCGCTAACTAATGCCGTTGTTCCCATTAATGTTTTTTTTAGACTAAAATAATTCATTACGTAGCTAATACTTGTAGGCACTCTGCTTGTATGGAGAGAAAGATTAAACAAATACAATAATATTCACAGTCAAACTTATTAACGAACACAGCAATAAGCAAATAAAATTAGTAATTGTCCTCATATAATTTTATTATTTTTTGTCAACCAGCACAAATAAAAACCAAATACTGAACAATATCAAGAAAGAGCCTGAATAAAAAACATTAACAACATTACTTTATAAGACTATGGTTAGAGCAAAGAATAATAGTTGGATTTGAATACGAAATGGTCTCTGCTTTGAAAATTGCTATTATCGGAAGCGGCACAGCAGGCCTAGCATCTGCAGCATATTTGAGGCAAGAAGGCCATAATCCCGAAATATATGAAAGGTTTGATGAACCAAAACCTCTTGGCGCGGGATTATTACTACAGCCTACGGGACTTGCATGTCTGGCGCGTCTTGGACTAGATCACAAGGCTATTGAGTATGGAGCCACCATTCATAACATTTACGGAAAAACATTAAACAATAACGTCATATTTGATATCAGTTACAGCGATCTAAAGCCTCATTATTTTGGCGTCGGTATTCATCGCGGCAGCTTATTTACTCTACTATATGAAGAAGCCCTACGACTTAACATTCCAATTCATACAGGCTATGAAATCAAGGGTACATTTTGCCAAAATGATAAGCGTTATATTATTGATAAAAGCGGCAAATCATATGGTCCTTATGATTTGGTAATTGATGCAGGTGGCATGCGTTCATCACTTAGACGACATGGCCATATCCGACTTGACAAGCCATATCCTTATGGCGCTATTTGGGGTGTTCTTGATGACCCTGATCAAGCCTTCGGAAAAGATTACCTGCAACAGCGCTATGACAGTGCACATATCATGGTTGGTATGTTGGCTATTGGACGCGCACCAGATTGCCCTACCCCCAAGTGCACCTTTTTCTGGAGCTTACCACCCGGCGGGTATGAAGATTGGATAGAGCATGGATTAGATCACTGGAAAGAAACTGTCACAGGATATTGGCCTGAGCTTGCCCCTTTCATGGATCAATTTAAATCTACTGATGACCTGACTCATGCTCAATATAGTGATATTATTATGAAGAGGTGGCACGAAGATAAGCTAGTTTTTATCGGAGATGCCGCACATAATACCAGCCCACAGCTCGGGCAAGGTGCGAATTTAGGCTTAGCTGATGCATTTATCTTATCGCAAATTCTAAGCCAGTATCATGATGTCAATCAGGCACTTTATGCCTATAATAAAGCACGCAAAAACCATATTTATTTCTATCAAATAGCTAGTCGCTGGCTAACTCCGTTTTTTCAATCCCATAATAAACTGGCTGGTTTTATACGAGATACAAGTTTTGGAAAACTATGCAAAATGCCCTATATAAAAACTGAAATGCTCAGGACACTTTCCGGGATTAAAACAGGCCTGTTTACCCACATGAATCCGGGGCAATGGCATCCACGCTATGATCTGGATTCGCCTTCAACAGATAACCAGCCATCATATTTAACTAACAATCCGAAAAAGGGTAAATGAACCTCCACGTTCACAATAAAATTGTCGTTTTCTTGGCTTTCTTGAGCAATCACTTTAGGCTTGAACAATCGGCCTACAGGTAAACCAAAAGCATAAACTTGCTTCAAGATCAGATTTAAGGAGTTTTCATTAGCATTAATTTCAAAAGCTAATGTCGTGATATTAATTTTTTCATACAAAATACCGTCCTGATCCCATTGCTTAGAATAAAATGTTTTGTTGCCGAAGTACCGTGTCCAGTGTTCTACTCCACCGTTTTGCTTAAAATTTACCTTTAGTGGATGATTTTTTCCTTCTGGTGGCAAAGACAAAAGCACGGCAATAAACCTACAAAACGCGTTACACCCTCTAATGACATAGCATTGTCCAGTATAGGTTATTTCACCAGTATAATTATGTAGTTTTTGGACTGCCAAAGGCAAAGTATTATAACGTTCTTGCAAATACCTCTTATAGAGAGTCTCGTTCGTATAGCTACGAATATTTAAATCAGATATCTCGCTGCTAAACTCATCTAAAGAAAATACCCCCATACAAGGCATAGCCCCTCTTTTGTCAAGCTTGTTATCCAGTAGCTTTTTTATCAGAATTACGGCAGGTGCTGCCGGAATATAAGGGCCATCTCCATGGCTTGCGATTAGATACCATTCCTTATCAACAACTATACCCTGCTCATTTTTTCCCTTTATTTTAATATGCATACCACCTTTGTCCGAACCCAGATTATAAAACCAAAGACTAACGCATCTCATAAAATTTGCATATCGGTCCAAACTCTTAATCCAGCGCCACCTGCACGGCCAAGACAAAATCCATAGCCCTACATGTAATATAGAAAGCTGCAGCCCTGCATAAAAACGAATTGTTTTTAATGTAGGGTAATGACTTTGGAATAAATCAAGGTCAGGAATATCGCAATTTGACATCCATCTTTTTCCAATCACAGGGTAATGTTCCTTGTGCAAATTTTGCCAACCGAAAACAGTTTTAACCTGTCCGTCTTCAATAGTTTTAAATGGCTTACCCACATAACTCAAAATAGCGGCCACCGTACCAACACCACGATCCGTCTGATTACCTGGCGTGACCCCATAATCCAGAGATTGCATTTTACAAAAGTCTTTTTGGAAATGATCAATTACTGCAGATGACACCGCAGGCACTGTACTTGCGCCACTTACAACAAGTACATTCGCTTTTCTTGCAGCTTGATCAAGAGTACCAATACCCGCAACAAAGTCACGGTTATCAGATAAGTCAATATAATGAATTCCAAGCTCTATACAAAGATCTGCCAAAGCATAATTTTGCTTATGAAAAGGCCCACAAGCATTTATTAGAGCAAAAATATTACTCTTCTCTATATGCCTTGCCTGTATGTTGTGGACATCCAGCTCTAATGTTGAAATTTGACATTTTGCATTTGCCAAGTATGCAGCTAAATGCTCGGCATCTTTAATACTGCGTCCGGTGATGATTATTTCTATATTTGAAATACGAGCCAGACGCTCGCAGATACGCCGACCAAAGACTCCATAACCACCAATGACTAATATTTTGTGCATGTGTTTCTATTTCACTGTTTCTTTCGAGTTTTATTTTTTTCTCATCTTCGATCCTTTTAGTCTCTTGATTAAGCCAAAAACATCGCCTTAACAATCCCCCATATGCATCATTTCAGAAACTTCCAAGGTGCCGCCGATCAAGTGAATATGCGGACACTTTTTTAAAAGCTCTAAGGCAAATTCCATGCTATCGGCTTCTATAATAGAAAATCCTGAAATTGGATTTATCGGTGGTTCATCAGACACACCGTCTTTTGTAAGTATTTTTGTCGTACCTACGGGTGTTCCAGGATTAATAAGTACGCTTCCAAGACTCTCAGCCCAATCCTTCCAGTCCTGCATCATTTTTTGCCCATCCTCAGGCTTATTTGGATGTTCTCCGCCATGATATGTGAATATAAATTTAGGCATCTTTTTTCTCCTTATACTTGATATTAACTTCTTTGCCCATAAATCAAACCAAGCGCTATACCGGTCAGAGTAAACTGTATGGTTTGAAAAATGGTGTGATAGAGCAAAAACTGTGCAATTGGCTCGATGCTGAATTTTGCTGCCGTAGCAAAACCCATCGCCGTATATGTCATCAAACCGATAATCAGATTAAACCGAATGCCGCGTAAAACCGGATTCCCATCGCCATAATCGTAAAAAGGATAAAAATAACCAATAACTATGCCCTGAATAAGGATTGCAGTAATTCCAAGCGACATAACAGGCTCCGCCCGCTGGAATGCGCCCCATTCAACATAAAGATCATGAAAAAACACCATATGCCAAGAATATGCCCACGCCATCGTGATCAGAAAATAAGCGATAACAAAGTAAACTAGCTTTCTAATATCCATATTTTTTCTTTACTTTCGTTCCAAATAATCTTTCAGACTGCGTAAAAAATAGTGATCCCATCCGGCCTTACAGACTTGAAAACATTCAAGCTCTTGTACAAGCCCTTCATGAGTAAAATCAATTCGGGTTTCTCCATCTAGTACAGTGATTTGAAAAATGAGCTTTGTGCCTAGCCACTCTTCACGAATTCCATCACTTAATCCCTCATGAATATGGTTGGCGTCATGGCATATAAGTTCTATCCGCTCTGGTTCATCCAGTACACTAGCCTCAAACGACCAATAAGACTGCCCTCCAAAATCTGTTTTCGCCTGATCACCAAGATTCAGAAATTGTCCGTCCATTGATGCCCACCAATCCGACATTTCCTCAGTAATAGCTTTATAGACCTGCGTTGCGGGCACTGATGTTTTTAAGGCCGCTGAATAGCTTGTCATCTTATTTTCCTTGCTGTAAACGCCATATTACTTCTATAATAGAAGTATATATAAACAAACAATTCTATTATGCAAGTGTTATTTAATGGTCGCTAAGATTGAACATAAAACCCGTACAGGTTGCCCGGTTGCCTGCGTGCTAGATATTGTTGGCGATCATTGGACGCTGTTAGTTATCCGCAATATGATGTTCCTTGGCCTTCATGAATATAAGGATATGCTGGAAACTGAAGAGAAAATTTCTAGTAGTATCCTGAGCAACCGCTTGAAAAAATTGGAGACAGACGGGCTAATCGCCTCCATTGATCATCCTGAAAGCAAGCGTCGTAAGCTGTATTACCTGACGAGCATGGGCAAAGATTTAATCCATATGATGCTTGAAATGGTGCTTTGGGCAAACAGAAATATCGACCATCTCCTTACTATTCCCGAAGATAAGCTCTTGCTACTTAAAAACGATCCCGACAAATTCAAAGCCCTCGTTCTGGTGCAAATAGAAGAATGGGAAAAGGAATATCTGAGCTGAAAATTCTTGCATGCCCCTCTCCTTTTTGAGTACCGATAGACCGGATAAATTTCCAGCTTTTGGCATGGGAAAAAGTTGATTCAGAAATAATGCTAAAAACTCAAGTGAGGTTGCAGATTGAAATGGGCTAGCTATTTCTCAGGATGTTAGCAGCAATACGGGGTGAAAGGCGCTGGATGATGCGGAGTAATTTTACTTTACTAACATTAATATCAAAGGTATCTTTTTCCAGCCCCTTGATCAGCGTATCAGCAACATCATCAGGGCAAAGCTTGTTTTTACCGCGCCCCTCCGTCATGGCAGTATCGACCAAAGGCGGGAGCACTTCAAATATATTGATATGGGGCGTTTGATCTTCACATTGATATCGCAGAGCTTGTGAAAAACTGTGAATAGCGGCCTTTGTCGCACAATAAACAGGGGCGCTTGATTTCGGTGTGATTGCCAAACCGGAAGAAATATTAACAATAGCCGCAGAGTTCATCTGACGCAGATGTGGTAGACAGGCTGCAGCAAGATTAATAACAGATGTCAGGTTGATTTCGATTTCCTGTCTGGACCATTTGGCAATTTGCTCGATTGGTGTGTCCAGAAAGCTATTATTCTCTTGAATTCCAGCATTATTGATCAGGATTGATAAACTTCCCAGTTTTTCTATGACTTGATTGGATATTTCAAGATGCGCATTCGGCTCTGCCATGTCACAACAGATAAAATCTATTCTTCCAAGCTCTTCCTTGACGGCTTCAAGCTTTTGAAGGTTTCGCCCCGTGATAATGATATCATTGCCGAGAGCCAGTAATTTTCTGGTTATAGATAGGCCAATGCCCGAGCTTCCTCCTGTGATCAGAATTTTGTGACCTGTTGTTTTCATGACTGATCCCTCTTTAGCGTGACTCATAAAAGGCTTTGGCATTTGGGGATAGCCACAGTGAAAAGTCAACTTCTTTCAATCTGGCAAAGTATTTTTAATGAAGTTGCTTTATGAGAGGGGAAACCAATATTTGTAATATAAAAATGGTGGGGTAAATAAACGACGAATACGCCATATATCGTTGCGTAATTGAAGATTATTTGTCTTTTGCTTTCTCCAGAACGGCAAGCCGAACCATGGCGCATAGACACTTTGGCGTGTAGGATCAGCAATTAAATAGATGGTTAATTTGTTAAGGCGCAACTCCGAGAACTGGAAATCTATCCCCCGCTGCAATCTTTCGGGTTATCGAGGCACATTGTCCTACGCTCTTGATTGATGAAGCAGACGCATTTCTTAAAGATAATGAGGAAGCCAGAGGCATTATCAATTCAGGCCATACACGCAGCACAGCCCATGTTATCCGTGTGGTAGGTGATAATCACGAGCCTAAGCAGTTTTCCACTTGGGGCGCAAAAGCTATATCAGGCATAGGAAAGCAGGCCGATACCCTTATGGATCGCTCTGTTATTCTTGAACTGCGCCGGAAATTGCCACATGAGAAAGTTGAACGTCTGCGCCATGCAGAGGAATTACAGTTTGATATTTTTAAAAGACAGCTTGCACGATTTGCGCAAGATTGCGGGATGCGTGTAGGGCTGGCAAGGCCGGAATTACCTGAATCCCTGAATGATCGTGCGCAGGATAATTGGGAATCCCTGCTTGCCATTGCTGATATTGCCGGAGGGCATTGGCCTGCCATAGCCAGAAGTGCAGCCCTGAAAATATCCGGTAAGGAGCAGGACAGCGTATCTCTATCAGTCGAACTCTTGCAGGATATCAAGGAGGCATTCGAGCAACGCTATGAGCAGCGGATCAAGAGCATTGACCTTATAGAGGCACTCTGTGAAGATGATATGAAGCCTTGGGCAACATATAATCGGGGGCAACCCATAAAGCCACGGCAACTGGCAAACCGATTGCGCGAATATAAAATAGAGCCTAAATCCATCCGTATTGGTACAGGTGTTGGCAAGGGATATGAGCGCGAGCAATTTGATGATGCCTTTAATCGCTATATACCTCTTCCAGCACCCCCCTTTCTATCGGTTACAGAGTTACAAAATGATGCAACCATAGAGCCAGCAAAGGATAGCTCCGTATCGGATAATGTAACTTGTAACAGTTACACAAATAAAAAGGTTACGCCGAACTCTGCACTGGATAAGGTCTGTAACCGTGTAACCGATAAAACACCCCCCTTGGGGAAAGATACATGCTCATATGAAGAGCGCGCTGCCATCATGGAGTATGACGGCAAACTATCAAGGGCAGAAGCTGAGAAAAAATCATTAAACGAAAGGACTTAACAATGACTAAGAAGAAAAAGACCAGCACAAGAAAAAAACGTGATCCAAATTGTTTGGCAATCGTATGTGAGCCACACGATAAGGACAAAGCTACAGCGCAAAAATATCTTTGTCCAGAAGTCTTGGCTGGTGCTTCTATTAAAAGCCAATATAAAAACGATGATGATATAGATGTAAATCATCTTGTAATCGAATTAACGGCACAAAGTAAATTAGTGCATGAAGGTGATTTAAAACGGGCTGAATCAATGCTTATTTCTCAAGCTCATACATTGGATTCTTTGTTTGCCGAGCTTTTATCACGTTCACGGATGAATATGGGTGAATATATGAATGCCGCAGAAAAATATATGAGGCTTGCCTTAAAGGCCCAAAGCCAATGCCGTACTACTTTAGAGGCTCTAGCTGAGATCAAAAATCCAAAGCCCTATATTCAGAATAATAAGGCGCAATATCAGCAAGTAAATAATGGAACACTTGAGCCACACGCGCACGGGGGAAATTTAAAACAAGCAAACGAACTATTGGAGGACAAAACTAATGAGCAAGAATCGTTGGACGCCGGAACGCCGCAAGCGACAAGCAGAGATGATAAAGAACTGGAGGCCGTGGGAGCAAAGCACTGGCCCGAAAAGTAAGGATGGCATTGAAGCTAGCAAGATGAACGCACAAAAACATGGTGCTTATAGTGCAAAGACAAAAGCCATGCGCCGGATATTACTAGAGCATGGAAATTTGCTTGAGGAGCTGATATAAATCTCAGATGATATAAGCCGGATGACATCGCGCTAAAAGATCTAAGACCATTCACCCCAATCTATTATCATGGTCTTGGGTTTGATCGTCTTGCAGATCATCCTCGATATCCATATCGTCATTATCCCCTTGCACTGGACTAACCGCGTGGAAGCCTTGGGCGAGATCATGGCGGCGGCCCAGAAGCTGTAAGGACAAGTCTTGCAAATTATCAACCTGAGTTTCATCATAGAAGATATGAACGGGCTTGGCGGTTTTGGCATAAAGGAGCGGCGCATCATCGAGGGGCTGCCCTGTATGATGGATATAGCTTTCTTCCAGAGCGCGGGTCGTATTAGATGCTATTCTACCTGCATAACCCAGATCAAAGCCATTATGCGCTTTTAGATCAAGGTCAATCACCCGCCCGTCATCCAGCTCTAGCTTGGAGTGAGTATTATGATGGATAAGAATTCGCGCCCGCGTACCTTCCTCTATATTCTGCTCAAAGTAAGTCTTCTTGAACTGGATCATATCACCCCAATATAAGTTCATATCCCGCTTTAGAGTTTTACCATCATCGGATTTATACGACACGCTGAACATTCGCCCTGTATGTTCCACCAAGTGCTTGCGTCTCAAGCGCTCTTTTTGAATGGCAAAGTTAAACACCTCGGCGTCTTTGTCTTTGGAGGTTAATATAAAGCGCTTATCATCACGTTTTTTTATCTTGGCCTGCCACTTATCCAGCAAAGCCCGTTTGGATAGCGCCGCATTACCATGTTTATGCAAGTATTTCGCCCCTTGAAGTTTCAAGGCCGTATGGGTACGTGCCTCAAGGAAAGCCGTACGGATCAACTCATGACGCCCTTGCGCACTACCGATAAATTTATGCCGCAGTTTCTTATAAGCACTCAGGATCTTATAGGCCGCAAACAAGCTCTTCCAATGACGCTTCTTTCTGGCCTTGGCAGAACCAATATAAATCAGCTTCGCATTGATCTTACGGGCCGTATTAAAAATTTCCTGATCCTGTAAGGGTGAAAGCTGATCAGCCTCATCAACAATGATAACCTTCTTACTGGTGGATTTAGCGCCCGTATAGCGCACACCAAAGCGCCGCAAAAAATCCCGATAGGTCAGAATGCCTTTGGTAAACCCGCTCGCCTTAAAAGCATTCTTCCCCTGATTATTACGCGCAACCGGCACAACCTCGTAACCGGCTTTTTTGTACATATCCTTCACCGAGCCCATAAAGGTCGTCTTATGCCCGTTATCTTCGGCTTCGATCACCTTAAAGCCTTGCGGGCGTGCCGCATAATGCAAGGCTTCCCTTACAAGCTTATCCCCACGAGCATCTATGGCTTTCTGCACCAAATCTTCCGGCAATTCAAACCCATTACGCTTATACAAATCCTTGGCCTTGCCACGCAAAAGATCAGCCTGTTTTTGCAATGGTGCATAAGAATACATCCCGCTGCGCAAACCTGTCTCGCGGGAATAAAGCGGGATCAAAATACCCTCTTCCTCTAATCTGGCTTTCATACTCTGTGGATCGGCAAAACCCTCTTTCTTAAGAACATCTTCAATATCTGCACCATGCGCATGAGGCGCAAACTCGAACAGCTTCTCCAGATATTTATGCCCCTCCCTGTTTTCTTCCCGCGCTTTGCGGTTATCATTGCCCACAGACGTCTCAATCCCGAAATGCTCCAATCTGCTATTATTCGTCCCCATCGCCTTGGTAGGAGCAATATCCAGCCCTCGCTCCTTATAACTCCGGTGATCGACAAAGCCGCTAATTTTATTAGCCTGTAGCATATCATTAACCGTCTTCGCCCAATTCTTGCGCCATTCCTCAAGCTCTTCCGGCTTGTTCCAATCCCGCTCCTTTTTCCCAAAACCATCCGCCGTCACAACCCGCGTACTCAGCAATATATGCGCATGGTAATGACGCTTGTCATTCTTCTTGCATGGCTCATGCAAGGCCACATCCGCCACCATACCTTTATCCGTAAAATTTTCTTTGACGTAAGAACGAAGCATTTTTTCATAAAGCTCACGTCGGCGCTTTTCTTTATTCTCAAGGCTCAAATGATCAAAGCTGTCAATATCCGGCAAGGAGACAATCACCTCGCGCGCCACTTGCGCATCTTTCCTCTTCTCGGATTCTTCAACGGCGTTCCATAAGCTACTACGTTTGTTCATCCAAGACGGCGCAGACTTGGGCAACATGATAAATGCATCCATCACCCCGCCCCGACGACGATAATCATGATTAAGAGATTTAGGAACATCCTGAACCTCGGCATGCTCGTCCTCGAGATGAAAATGATCCACCAAACCACTCTTATCAACCACCCCCTCAACCAATTTCTGACCCGACCGATATGCCGCCGCCGCCACAGCATTATGACCACGTGAACGGGAGAGAATTCGTGC
>DCKO01000044.1 GCA_002320665.1 Micavibrio sp. UBA1672 | reverse complement strand
TTCAGTCTCTGGGATTTATTTTCGAAGATGAAATTACGCCGGAGGAGGAAAGACATAGAACGCTTCAAGCTTTAGATGCTCTTGATACAAAACATGAAAACTATCTGACGTTATATTCCATGGCGTTATTGGCCGTTTATAAATTCGGATTATTTCTGAAAGACCAAAGACTTGTATTCCCTGTGCTGGCAGCTGCAGTCATGGGGGAAATTGAACATGATTTACCGTATCATAATAATTTCCATTTTCGTAAAGTCCTGCTGCATGCAATGCGTTTGATCAAAACCCATAATGAGATTTTTAAGGGGCGTAAGAATGTACTGGATGATGCGGCGATTGTTAAATTACTGATTTGTCCGTCCATCCATGATTTGGGCCATGATGGCAAGAATAATTATGCGAGCGGGTCTTATGAATTTGCGCGTCTTGAAAAGCGTTCATTTTCTTGCGCGGAACCTATTCTTAAAGAGATGGGGCTGGCAGGCAGTATCTTAGACGATATTGAAACTATGTTGATTACAACGGATGTTTTACCTTTTGGTGATCCAATGAGTCCTGTGAATCAGATGGCAGCTGTTTATGATGATCATTTTGGTATGAGTGAAGAAGACAAACTGGATTTATCGCCAGAATTGGCAGTATTGGAAGATCGCCCGGATTTGACGTTGCAATGCATGTTGCTACATGGGGCGGATATTATGAATTCTATGGGTATTAATTATGAAATCACCCGATCCGAGACAAAGGCAATTAATCAGGAAATCGGCAAGGATAGTGTATCGCCGGATGATATATGGTTATTCCTGAATAAGATTTGTTTGAATGCCATGATGAGTGAGGCTGTGAGGTCTTTGGCTGAAAGTGCGATTGAAGAGATTTTTGAACAGGTCAAAGCAGAAATGGCGGCTTAGAGATTTTCTTCTTTCCATCTGCGGTGTAGCCATAGCCATTGTTCGGGGGCTTCACTTATCCAGCTTTCCAGCAGGCGGTGCGAGTCTTCGATCACATCTTTGATATTTCGCGGATTTCCTCTGTTATCCAGAACCGGAATGGGCTCGCAGACTTCGAGTTCAAAATGGCAGCCATTTTTTCGAGTATTGCGCACAGGCACGAGTGGGCATTTAAATCTCTGGCATAGTTTGACAAAAACCGGATTGGTCATGGCAGGATGCCCAAAAAACATCGCCTCAACACCCTCGTTGTATTTCTGGTCAATCAGTATGCCGATCATGCGGTTATTCTTCATGGCGCGCATGATATGAATGCCGCTTTCCTGCGATTTTTGATACGCTTTTAGGCGGCCATTGAGAGTGCGTGCTTTTTCAAGCAGGCTGGCTGTCCATGGGTTATTCGGGGCGCGGTAGGTTAGGTCAATCGGGTTGTTTAGCTGTGTATAGGCCGCCATGCAATTGACTTCCCAATTGGCCATATGGGCACCGATAAAAATGATGGGCTGTTTTTTTTGCTTTAAGTTTTCAAGGATTTCCTTGCCTTTAATATTAGCATAATCTTGGCTAATCGTTTCAAGATGCGGGTATTCGGCCACAACGCGTCCCAGATTTTCCCACATTCCGTTTATGATTTGGTTTTGTTCGTCTTCATTTTTTTGCGGTAAGGCTCGGGCTATGTTCTTTCGTGCCTTTCGGCTGGCGGCGAGTTTGGGGCCTATGCTGCGGCCAAGCCAGCCACCAATATTGGAGGCTGTTTGAGGGGGAAGGATTTTGAAGAAATAGAATAAAAGGCTCAGTGCTATGCCTTCAAAAGCGTAGCGCACGGATTTTATCATTTTCTTGTGTTCTCCAAACTTTGCTTGATAAATCCGACAAAGTTTTCCTCATCCTTCCATTCAATGGCAATTGGATAGGGGGTGATTTGTAGCTGATGTCTCTTGGAAAGACGCAAATAGTCTTTTTCTGTTGTAATCAGTTTTGCGCCATTTTTCTTTGCACGTGCCAATAAGTCTTCAATGTCCTCATCGGAATAGGGGTGATGATCGGGAAAGCCTTTGAAGCCGGAAAGTTTGATATTATTTTTCTCCAAGGTGCGCAGGAATTTATCAGGATGCCCGATACCAGCAAATCCAAAATAGGTCTGGTTGGCATCTCCTGTGAATTTTGAGACAATATGCGCATCAAAAATAGGTGTATCAGCTGGGATTTTTTCTTTTATGCCTCTTTTATCTTCACCGATAAAGATGACGGCTTGCGCACGCTTTAGACCAGTGCACAGGGTTTCTCGCAAGGGGCCGGCTGGAATTAACTTGCCATTGCCAAGGCCTTGTGTGCCGTTAATAACCAGAAATGTTAAATCCTTGAACAAGGACAGGTTTTGCATGCCATCATCCATCAGGATCATGTCAAACCCGTTTTCTTCGATAAGTTCTGCCCCCTTATAGCGTACTTGACTGATTACCGCAGGCGCTTGGCGAGAGAGTAAAAGTGGTTCGTCTCCGACTTCTAATGCGTTGTTCTTTTCTGCATCGATCAATAATGGGCCTTTTTCTGTGCCGCCGTAACCGCGTGAGAGGAAACAGGGGGTTTCGGCTATATTATGTTTTATGATTAGGCGCTGTATGGATTGCAGGGTTGGGGTTTTGCCGCTGCCGCCTGCGATTATGTTCCCAACACAAATCACCGGAATTTTGACCGTGTGTTTTTTTGTGGTTTTTAAATTGATCAAATGTCCAAGACCATATAGCGCGCTAAATGGGTTCAACAGTTTTTCTAGAGCAGGTGTATCCTCCTGCCGGGTTCGGTACCAAAAATGCGGCGCTTTATTCATCATGGCTTTTCTTTTCTGCCTATTTTATCTATCTCGGGTTTTAATATATCAAGTACGCGCAGAGCGATACCGGATTTTTCCTTAGAAAAGTTATAAGCTGTATTTTTTAAATTTTCCAATTTTTCCGGCTCTTCGTATAGCGCGGTGATGGTATTTGCAAGATGAATTTCATCTTTTACAGGTATGGCTGCGCCGCTGAGCTGCATATCGTCAAATATTTCTTGCAGGTTTTGTACTTTTGGACCAAAGAGCACTGCGCAGCTTAGTTGTGCAGCTTCGATCGGGTTATGACCACCGCCTCCATCATTGCTAAAGGAGCGGCCAATACAGGCAATATCACAGAGGCGGTAAAACAGGCCAAGCTCACCTAGTGTGTCGGCAATGTATATATCTGTACGTTCATCAGGCAGGGTTTTATTTTCGCCGCGGAAAAGGATATTCAGGCCGTATTTTGCACATTTTTCTTTGATCTCGTCGCGGCGTTCAGGATGGCGTGGTACAATGATTGTCAGGATATTCGGAAAGGCATTTTTCAAAATCTGGTGAATGCGGCAGGCCATTTCTTCTTCTGCGCTATGGGTGCTGGCGAAGAGCCAGTATTTTCGATCATTCAATGTGGCGCTGAGCATTTTTAAGGCATCGGTCTGGTACTCCAGCGGAGCAGAACTGTATTTGATATTGCCCGGCATCAAGACATTCTTTGCACCGAGTTTTTTATAATACTGTGCATCCTGATCGGTTTGGCACAGTATTTTATCAAAAGCCGAGAGCATATCTTTGGCCAAAGGCTTGAATAATAACCATGTTCGGTAAGATTTTGGCGAGAGACGGGCATTGATTAAAAAGGCTGGAATGTTGTGCTTTTTTATTTCGCGTAGCATATTTGGCCAAAGTTCCGATTCCATCCAGAAAACAAGATCAGGTTTCCAGTGATCCATAAAGGTTTTAACCCATGCCGGGTGATCAAGCGGACAAAATTGATGGATGGCATTTGGGGGTAAGTCTCTGGCCATGATTTGCGCCGAGGTTTTTGTGCCTGTGGTTACCAGAAAAAAGATATCAGGGTATTCATAGCGAATTTTATTGATCAGGATTTGGGCGGATTTTGCTTCACCGATACTGGCGGCATGCAGCCAAATTAGCGGTGTTGAAGGGCGCTGAGCATTGATTATGGCTTTTTTCTCTTGGTATCGAGAAGAGTCTTCTTTTCCGTTATCCCGCCGTTTTTCCAGCAGTTTTTCAAGAAAAAATGAAGCATTATTCGTGATGTGGTAATATAGACTATACATCAGGGGCAAAAATCAGACCTTTGATGAAAACTGGCGTTAAGCTTGCATATGCCTAATATGATACAAGGGATATAACGCCAAGGAAAGAGTTTATGAGCACGCACAAGTCTAAGGGGCATAAAAAAGAGAAAAAAAAATCTGATAAGACGAAAAACAGTCTTTCCAGACGGGGGCTTATTAATCAAGCGGTTAATAATTGTCGTTCAACGCGCAAGGTTTTGCTGGATCATAATCCTGATATTTTTAAGAAAATCAGGCAGAAGTTGGTTAAAAAGCCAGAAGATTTTTATGCGTTTTTAGGTTTGGTGGGCAAAAACAAACCTAATCCAAAAGTTTCGGACATCAAGCTACAAGATCTGGAGATTGATAATGCCAAAAACAGGGAAGCTGTAGAAAAGCTACTTGATCATTTGCCTGAACATTCTGGTGGTATGAAGGACAGGGTCAAGGCTATGCTGGAGCAGCAAAATAGCTCTATTCACTAAAAAAAATTCATGATGTAGTAGAATGATTAGTTGTCTAGGCAATCATCTGATGCAGGGTCGTAACGACACCCCGGTTGCAGGCATATTTTTTCTGGATAACTAGTTGGTGTTCCACCAGGACGGGATACGTTAATCCCTGTTGGAATAGGGGTGCCCGAGCAACCAGCATCAGGTGTAGTTCGATCAAGATAGGTTACGAGCGGGTCGTTTGACCATGGTCCTGTTCCGAGACCAACTGTGACATTTTCTACCCATGTCGTATTAATAGGGCCGCAACCGATAAGTGGTAGACGTCTTTTATCTACGGCATCTGTTACATATTCCTGAAAGGTGTAAAACCCGTCTGTGGTTGAGTTGGTTATAAAGTTAATACATTTTGCGGCTTGCCATACACGGTTCATAATATCGCAAGTATATGCTCCGCCTGTGATCGGGCCTGCTGGTGGAGTACTACCTGGAGTATGATCTATACCTACTCCGGCAGGATGTCCGCCCAACAGATCAAAGTTCTCGAAATTTGTTGTAACATAAGCTCTTAAGGATTCACCAACTAGACGCTCTAATGCGTTATCCATAGCAGTTGTGCTCAAAGGCGTACCATAAGAACCACTTTCACTGAGCATTTGTGTTGCATGTTCGGCTAGTTCGTTTAGAAAACGGTCAAAACATGTATATTCAAAAACACTATCGGGTTTTAGAATGATATTCTGGTTCTGGGTGACCTCGCGTTGAGCTTCCAGCCAAGCACGAGATGATAGTGTTTCGTAATACAGAGAATCGCATGGTGTATCGGCAATTAACTGTGCATGTGATTGTGTTATATTGCTGAGGGTTAACACAGACAAGCATATCAAACAGAAAACTATTTTCAGTGAAGCGGCTTTTGACCTCAGTGATACGCTTTTCATTTTATTCCCTTTCAAAACATCTTTTATTTTAAACATAATTTCAGCCTGATGCAAACTTAAGTTTTCCTTATGGTGTATTGTCTAAAACGCATTGTGTTACTGTGCTGGAATAACAAAATTGCTCTATTCATTAAAAATTCAAGATATAATGAGAATATTAGTTATCGATACAATCATCTGTTGCCGGGTCATAACGACACCCTGGTTGCAGGCATATTTTTTCCTGGTAATTTGTGGGTGTTCCACTGGAACGAGATACGTTAATCCCTGTTGGAATAGGGGTGCCCGAGCAACCAGCATCAGGTGTAGTTTGATCTAGATAAGTTACAAGCAGGTCACCTGTCCATGGTCCTGTTCCAAGACCGAAAGTTATGTTTTCTGTCCATGTTGTATTGATTGAGCCACAAGCAGCAAAGGGTAAGCGCCGTTTGTCAACCGCATCGGTTGCATATTCCTGAAAGGTATAAAAACCGTCTGTGTCGGTGTTTCTCACTAAATTTATACATTTGGCAGCTTGCCATACAAGATTCATTTTGTCGCAATTGTAAGTTCCAGCTGATACGGACAATGGAAAGTGATCAATCGGAAAGCCTGCCTGATGTCCACCAAGCATAAAATGTTGAGAAAAATTTTGTGTAATATATTCTCTCATGGCGTCGCCGACCAGACGCTCTAAAATGTTATCCATTGCTGTTGCATTTGCAGGTATGCCATTACCACCTTGTTCGCTGATCAGGCCTGAGGCATGATCAGAGAGTTCTCTGAGGAACATGTTAAAACATGTGTATTCGATGACACTATCGGGTCTTAAGATAATATTTTGGTTTTGGGTGATTTCGCGTTGTGCTTCCAGCCAAGCACGAGACGATAGTGTTTCCAGATATAGTGAGTCGCAAGGCGCATTTGGATTCACTGAGGCGGCTTGAATTTTTTTAATATTACCAAAGGCAATCACAGCAAAGCACATCAAACAGAAAACTATTTTCAGTGAAGCGGCTTTTGATCTCAGTGATGCGCTTTCCATTTTGTTCCCTTTCAAAACATTTTTTATTTTAAACAATAATTTCAGCCTGATGCAAACTTAAGTTTTCTCTTATGGTATATTATATAAAACGCATTGTGCAGCAGTGCTGGCCGGAACGGTAGGCATTGCAGAGATGTTCCATAACCATGGAATTGAAACCGGAACATATCGGCATCCCGGATTTACACAGACATGATCATAATGCAAAAATCTTTGCATAGTGTACGTTTCAATCCCTTCGGGCGTACTTACAGGAGTTTTTCTGTATGTTACGACAGGAACGCCTGTTGGAATTGGTGCAGAGCAGATTGCAGGGTGTCCTGTGGCCGTATTAGATACGATATCGCCTGTGGCATTTGTGCTGAGTGGTGATTTGATGAATTCGAAGTAGTTTTCGAATAAATCAAAGCGCACATAATTGAATTCGCAATTTCGGGAGACATTAATGATGTCTTCTGTAATGCCTGTAGCTGGTGTGTTGGATCCGGCAGGTACGGGGCATGGGCTCTGGGAATCAACGGGGAAGGCGAGACTTACGTCGCCGATGAGTGTTAGTAAAGTGCCTGTGGCAAATAAAGCTGTATTTGCAACACTGGGACTAGGGTTTGATGCCGCCGGACCGCTACCACAAACCGCAGGCAAGGTCCGAGGGTCACCTTCGGCGAGTTCTTCAAAAGAGCGGAAGAAATCATCCGGTGAACCAAAATCAATACATTTTGCCTCATCCCATACACCAGTCATATCACCGCAACTATAGGGGTCGGATACGGACGACATATTACTGTCCTGAGCTGATGCTCCTCCAAGATAAGTATGGGCAAAGTTAGAATTTATATACGTTCTCATCGGGGCCATGACGGCATTTTGTATAACGGTGTCCATTTGTGAATCTGGAAATACTACGGAGTAGGATACGCACGGGCTTGTCGAACAGGAATAATCGCTGGTATCAATTTCACCATCTACTTCATCTGTTAAAAGGGCAACGTTACGATTAACAAAATCTCCATCATCCCCGTCTTGAATGGCACTGAATATTCTATCGGCTCTGACGGCTGTGGCGTTTATCATCTCGTCAAAGCATGTATATTCCAAGACACTATCGGGTTTACGGATGATTTGCTCACTCATAATAACATCACGATTGGCCTCCATGAAGGCACGGGCGTGTATCTGGTTCATGAAATCACCATCACAGGCCCCACCGGCATGTGCACCTGAAACAACAGGTTGTCCGGTTTTCGGGCCGTTTAGGCTTGGGTCGGTATTTGATGTCGGGTTTGCGGTGATAGTATAACCGGTACAGGGAATCCCTGGAGAGCAAGCCGCCATTACAGGGGAAGGCGCCGGAAAGGTCATGCTGGCGGAAAGACCAGCCAATAGTATAAATTTTTTAATTCTTTTCTTTGTACTCATCATATCCCGTTATCGACAGATGTCATATCTACCTTTTTAATATAGGTTTTTTTATCCGGCGACCAAATATATCTTCCATAGTCATAGTCGTTCTTTTTGCTATCAAATGCAAGAATATCATATATTCCATTGTGCTTTTTAGTAGAAATTGCAATTTTTTTTGCGCTGATCACAAATAATTGAATAAGTTTCTCTTTTTCTTCGCCGATGAGAATGAATGTACAAAATAGTTTTATTCTGGCATCCAGCTTACAGTTTTTGGGCTTTAAAGCATACTCGTCATAAAAGTCCCCGTTTAGGTCTATTTTGGCAATGTCATAATCGCTTAAGGGCTTTTTTAGATGTTTTTTAGTGAACTCAGAAAGATAGAGTTCTGTTGCCCCGCCTATACGGTTATCGAAAATGACTTGTTCATGAGAAAAGGCTGGCTGCGGCATAAAAGCCGTTATAATTATTATTGCTAAAAAAAAGCCTTTTCGTAACATCTGCTCATTTCTGTGTTAATGCTCATGATCAGCTTATTATTCTAGCAAAGACAGGCGGGACTTTGCAAAGATTTAAGCGGCTTCATCCAGATCAATATCCAGAATGCACATATTCAGGTCATATGATGTTTCGCCTTCCTCTGTATCTTTGTAGATCAGGGCGATAAATTCTCCGTCAAGCATGACCTCAATGGAATCTTCGGCCTTTTCACGTTTTTTAACGCTGATCCCTGAACATCTGAACTTACGCTCAATGTAAGATTTTAATTTGGCCATTTCTTCCGGTGTAAAACTCATAATGTTTTTCCTGTTTGTTTTGGTTGTTTTAAGCAGCTTGTTTTTCCAGCTCTTTGGATACTGCGTCATGGCAGGTCTTTGCAAGTGTTTTTCTGTTTGAATAATCATGTGCATTGATAGCGGGATGGAAAACTAGACTGATTTCCGCGCCTTTTGATTTTGCAAAAGCCCATAAATGCTGCTCTAGCGGGGTATCCATATTGATATGCCAAGAATAGATGTCACGATCTTCTTGCGAGCTTATTTTTTGTCCGTTTGTGGATATCATCTGCAGCGTAAAGGGCTGTAGTTTTATATTTTTTAAGTTTTCCTTGAAGCAAATGGCAAATAGGCTGGATTTGAAAGGCAGGACCTCTTTGCCATCAGTCGAGGTGCCTTCGGGAAAGATAATCAGGTTTTTGCCGTTGTACAGCATAGTATCAAGGGCTAGTTTCTCTTTGGCGGCATCTTCTTTGGATCTGCTGATGAAGGCTGTTTGTTGGAGCTTTGATAAAAAGCCGAATACGGCCCATCCTTCAACGTCTTTTTTAGCGACGAAAGAGGCATTTTGTAGAATGCTGGCGATGACGGAAATATCCAGATAGGAAATATGATTGCCGATGAATATCACCTGATCGTTACGTTCGGGTTTGCCTGTACATCTAATTTTGATGCGAAAAATCATGCAAACGGCTTTGTGCCAGAGATGCGGGATTATATAGGCGTTCGGGCCTTTGGTGAAAGCCAGAACTACTAATTGGATGGGGGTAACAATTAGGCAGAGGAAAATAAAGGCTAGAAATTTTAGGCAAGCAATGGCATTTCTCATGGTGTATCAAGCCTCTTGCACGGCTTTTTGGCCGGGCATGGATTTGCGGATGCGGCGTTCGTAATATTTTCGGTAGCGTTGTGTCATGGTGCTGGTTTGTACGACAATGCACACATCCGTAGTGTTGAATTGTGTATCAATGACTGCGCCATTTCCGATTGTGGCGCCAAGGCGCAAATACCCCTTAATTAAAGGTGGGAGGCTGGCAAAAACGTGCTTTTCATTTAGCTCTTCTTTGGGCGTTATGTTCATATCTACATAGCGTTCATTAATGGCTATAGGGCTGATGTCTTTTGGTGTAGAATGGAAATGGTGGAGGTAGGATAGCTGGTCTTTTATGGTCTCGATATCAGTGCCTTGAAAGCTTGCGCATCCAAATAGGATATCAATATTATGCTCGGTGATGTAATTGGCTATGCCGTGCCATAACATGTTCAAAACAGGCTGGGTTCTGTATTCTGCTAAAACGCAAGAGCGTCCAAGTTCCAGTAATGACATGTCACTCTTGATTAATGCATCAAGCTTATATTCATCAGCAGAATAAAAGCGCCCGAAATTCTCGGCGATGCTCTGGCGCAAAAGGCGGTATGTGCCAACGATTTTTTCTATTCCGTTATCGTCGCGTTGCAAAACAATCAAGTGATCGGCAATCTCGTCAAAGTCATCAAAGTCTCGTTTTTCACGTTTCATGGTTTCGCTGGCTTGCGCACCATATTCTTCGTAAAAAACAGCGTAGCGCAGACGTTGTGCTTCCAGAACTTCTTCTGGTGTGTGTGTCAGCCGCACCGAAATCCGATCCAGTTCATCCTGAGTAATCGCGTTGGTGTTTGCAGATGCCATTTAATGTTATAATCTTTCTTTATCCCTAGCTTTCAGCCGGATAATGATGATTACCCGAAAACGGTGTTACGACCTGATCGTTTATGAAGCTTGCACTTATTATCCTAAACATTAAAGATAAGCGGTCAAGAAGTTTATTAACCATGAAGACAGGGATTTAAGGGATGAAATCTGTTTTATTTGTTTGTACAGGAAATATTTGTCGTTCCCCCACCGCCGAAGCGGTATTTCGGCATATTATGAAAGCGCAAGGGCAGCAAGATGGTTTTTTATGTGAATCGGCGGGGACGCATGGTTATCATATCGGAGAGCCACCAGATTCCAGAGCTATAGAGATTGCACGTGAAAACGGGGTGGATATGTCGGATATGCTGGCACGTGATGTTGTGAAGGGTGACTTTGAGCGTTTTGATTATATTATTGCTATGGATAGTGGACATTTAAGGTGGCTGGAGAGCAGGGCGGGGAATGCTGCGGGGAATATACGCTTGTTGCTTGAAGATGTGGCGCGCTATGGAACGCTGGATGTGCCGGATCCGTATTATGGAACAATGGACGATTTTCGGAAAACCTTCGATCTAATCAATCGTGGTGTAACCGATTTTTTTGAAGATATTGCATCGTAGAAATTGTGGACACCCTCTAACCGTGTGTGTGAGTGTGGGATTGCCGGAAAGAGGGTGCCCGCAAAATCCGATGCATCGCTTGGGGTGAAATATCACACCTATTGGTTGTGTTGTCAACGGGAAAAAACACAATTTATTATTTTTTAGTGGATGATGTTTTTCGTCTTTTCTTTACGGCAGATAGGCTGTCTTCCAATGTGGCGTAGGTATTATCCAGCTCTTCTTGCAGGGCTTTGATCTCTTTGCGCAAATCTTTTATTTCCTTGTAGCTGTCTTTGATTAAAGAAGGAATCAGGTCATGGACACCAACACCTAAAGCCACAGCAATCTTTTGAACAGTGTCTAATCTTGGGGAAGTGGATCGGTTTTTTAGAATGTCACGTACCGCCGTTTCACCAAGCCCTGCATCAAGGGATAGCTTTTTGGCGTTGGTAATGCCTTTACGCATTTCAAGGAAAAGTTTTAGGTTCTTTTTGAACTCTTCCGATAGCTCATTGCTGATGTGATCACTCATGCCCTTATGATGATACTTTTTATAAAGTTTTCATAGGGGTGAAGTTTCCCAATGCTGTTTGCGGGATTTTTAAGTAAATGTTTGAAGTGCAGGAGCTGCGTCAGGTGTGATGAAATTTCCTAAATTGGCTAATTGTTCACCGCCCCATCCAATGGCTGTACCAAGTGCTGACATCGAATTTCCAGCGGATTGTGCAAAAGTATCAGCAAAGCCAATAATGCTGGGATCCATAACGGCGCCAGCTGTACAGATTGCTACTGTACCGAAAACACCTACCAGAGTTGCTCCTTTCAGAAAGCCTCCAAGGCCGCCGCCTTTCTTTTTTCCTGTAGTCATATCTTCGTTTGCCATTATTGCCTCCTTAATATTTTAGGATGACATAACCCTACCATATAGTTCCGCTATTGGCAAGTTTTTTGAAATAAAGTTATTCTGCAGCAGTGGGGATACTTGATTTCTGCTCTTTTTCAAGCATTTCCTTGAGGAATGCACCTGTATAGCTTTTGGATTCCGATGCAATATCTTCGGGTGTGCCTGTGGCGATCACTTTGCCGCCTTTATCACCGCCTTCGGGGCCGATATCGATGATGTAATCGGCGGTTTTAATGACATCCAGATTATGCTCGATAATGACAACGGTATTGCCCTGATCGACTAGTTTATGAAGTACGATCAGGAGTTTACGGACATCTTCGAAGTGTAGCCCCGTTGTTGGTTCATCCAGAATATAAAGCGTCTTTCCCGTCGAGCGTTTGGAAAGCTCCTTAGAGAGTTTGATTCGCTGGGCTTCGCCACCTGAGAGGGTTGTGGCTTGTTGTCCGACTTTGATATAGCCTAAGCCTACATCTTTTAAGGTTTCCATTTTATCGCGCACAGGGGGAATCGATTCGAAGAAGCTTGCTGCGTCCTCAACCGTCATATCCAGTACATCGGCGATGGATTTGCCCTTAAACTTTACATCAAGTGTTTCACGGTTATAGCGCTTGCCCTTGCAGGTTTCGCATTCCACATAAACATCGGGCAGGAAATGCATTTCAATCTTGATCACCCCGTCGCCCGAGCAATTTTCACAGCGTCCGCCCTTAACGTTAAAGGAAAATCTTCCGGCCTTGTAGCCACGGGCTTTGGCTTCGGGCAGGCCGGCGAACCAGTCGCGAATCGGGCCAAATGCGCCTGTGTAAGTGGCTGGGTTGGAGCGTGGGGTTCTGCCAATGGGTGATTGATTGATATCAATGATCTTGTCGATATGTTGTAAGCCCTTAATCTCGTCATAGGGGAGAGGGCTTTGCTTTGATCCCATGATTTCCTTGCTGGCGGCGCGGTAGAGTGTATCAAGGGTCAGGGTGGATTTCCCCGAACCGGAAACACCTGTGATGCAGGTCATCGTGCCCAACGGGATTTTGGCATCCACATTTTTAAGGTTATTACCTCGTGCGCCTTTGATTTCCAGAAATGCACCTTTTTTACCTGTGCGGCGTTTGGCAGGAATTTCAATTTCCATTTCGCCGCGCATATATTGGGCGGTGATGCTGGTTTTATGTTTGAAGACTTGGCTAGGAGGGCCTTTGGCGACGACTTGGCCGCCGTGAATTCCTGCGCCGGGGCCGATATCAATCAGGTAGTCAGAAGCTCGAATCGCATCCTCGTCATGCTCTACGACGATGACGGTGTTGCCGAGATCGCGCAGGCGGCGCAATGTATCTAGCAGGCGGTTATTATCGCGCTGATGCAGGCCGATTGAGGGTTCATCCAGAACATAAAGTACGCCAGTTAGGCCGGAGCCGATCTGCGAGGCAAGGCGGATACGCTGACTTTCCCCGCCTGATAGAGTGCCGGAAGAGCGGGATAAGCTTAAGTATTCAAGGCCGACATTCATCAAGAAAGTTAGCCTCTCATTGATTTCTTTGAGGATTTTTTCGGCGATTTGGGCTTGTTGCTTGCCGAGCTTTTTATCCAGAGCGCCGAACCATTTCAGGGCATCTTGGATGCTAAGGCCTGTTATGTCGCCGATATGTTTGCCGTCAATTTTTACGGCTAGGGATTGGGGTTTTAGTCTCATGCCGTCACAGGTGTCACAGGGCGCGGATTTCTGGAATTTCTGGAGTTTTTCGCGCTGGGCGTTGCTGTCGGTTTCGCGCAGGCGGCGAATCAGGCTGGGGATGACACCCTCATAGGGTTTGTTGCTGTTGAAGGTGCTTTTGCCCTTGGTTTTATAAGAAACTTTGATCGCTTTGGTGCCGGAACCGTAAAGGATCACGTCTTTGTGCTCTTCGCTTAAGTCTTTCCAAGGTGTGTCGGTTTCAAAGCCATAAACATCACCAAGCGCTTTTAATCCTTGCAGATAAAAAGAGGCGAAGCTGGTCGACCAAGGTTCTATGGCGTTTTCAGCCAATGATTTGGTTTCATCGGGGATGACTAGGTCGATATCGAATTCATTGCGCTCACCTAGGCCGTCGCAAGAGGGGCAAGCGCCATGCGGGGAGTTGAAGGAAAACAAGCGTGGCTCGATTTCGGCGATGGTGAATCCCGAAACAGGGCAGGCGAATTTTTCAGAGAAGAGGGTCTGCTCACCATTACTGGCGTTTTCGGCAATCACTAGGCCATCGGCTAGGGTGAGGGCGGTTTCGACGGAATCGGTCATGCGAGTTTGAAGGTCGGCATCTTTTTTAACCACCAAGCGATCTACTACGACTTCGATATCGTGTTTGAGCTTTTTATCAAGGGCTGGCACTTCGGTGATGTCGTATAGCTCACCGTCTACTTTGACGCGTTGGAAACCCTTGGCCTGTAGTTCTTTGAATTCTTTTTTGTACTCGCCCTTGCGCCCGCGAATAATCGGGGCGAGAAGGTAGAGCTTTGTGCCGTCCTCCATGTCTAAAATGCGATCGACTATTTCGCTCACGGTTTGGCTTTGGATGGGTTTGCCCGTGGCGGGGGAGTAGGGCACACCTACTCGCGCCCAAAGCAGGCGCATATAATCATAAATTTCGGTGACTGTTCCCACGGTCGAGCGCGGGTTTTTGCTCGTGGTTTTTTGCTCGATGGAAATGGCAGGCGATAATCCTTCGATGGAATCTACATCGGGTTTTTGCATCATCTCGAGGAATTGACGGGCATAGGCAGAAAGGCTCTCGACATAACGGCGCTGGCCTTCGGCATAAATCGTATCAAAGGCCAGAGAGGATTTGCCAGAGCCGGAAAGCCCCGTAATAACGATCAGTTGATCGCGGGGCATGTCGATATTGATGTTCTTTAAATTATGTTCCCGTGCGCCGCGCACACTTATCTTAGTAAGCATTCAATCATCCCACTTTAATTTTGTACATCGTTTCATCGCTCCTTAAATAGGCTAACTATTCTTTGTCGCTCGTGCCTTGTACAAAAATAAATTGAAATGATTGTATATCGTAGCCTTGGGGGTACGTCTATTGTTTATTTAGGCTTGCGGGTCGGAAGGACCGCCGATGTCTTTGCTTTGATCTGGATTGTATAAAGATGGTACAACTTTATCTAGTCCAATATGGCGCCCTAGACGAAGTGCCCAGTTTTCTTCGGGTGCTGTTTGTAAGTCTTGGCGGTCACTTTCAAGTGTCCCTTCTTTTTGAGCTCTTTTGTTTTCGTACATTGCCAAATCAGCTCTTTTGATTAATGAATCAACTGTTTCATGTTTTACATGTGGGTGTTCACCAGAAATAGCCTTTCCTATAGCTGACCCAATATCATATCCTTTATAATTGATTTTGTTATTTATTAATAAGTCATGTAGCTTTTTTTCAACTGTATCAAAATGTTCTCTGTGGCCTTTGGGCGCCGTAACAAGAATAGTAAATTCGTCACCGCCGTAACGGGCAACCGTATCTGTTTCTCTCAGAATTTCTGTAAGTTTTTCAGCTACCAGTTTAAGCGCGGCATCTCCTTCTTCATGACCTAAATTGTCATTGATAGGCTTGAAGTTGTTCAAATCAAGGAAGAAGACAGCGACTTCTGTATCTTCATTGCGACTTTGACGATTTAGCTCTGTTTGGACGTGGTCGTTAAATCCTTTTTTATTATAAAGGCCGGATACGTCGTCAATAAATGCAATGTCTTTGAGGTGCTCTATTTGGGCTTGTTGTTCTTGAAGTGCTTTTCCTTGCTTGAGTGCTATTTTTGCGAGTTCAGAGAGGAAATCCGGGTTGATCTCTTCGCCTTTAGCGCGGCTGGTGAGCATAGAAATTGCCATATTTGCTAGCAAATAATGGTTTTGCGCAGGATCATCTTCGTCAGGCACATCAGCGGAGTCAGCGAATAACTTATCTATAAATTTCTGCTCTTCGTCTGTTACAAGAGGTTCTTTGTCATCTTCTGACATTATATATCACCCAAAATTACGTAATTTTTATATTTTACCTGAAAATACACTAAAAAAGGGTGGTTTGTAAAATAAAATTTCCCATCCACACATTCCCATAAAAAACGGCGATTAGGGCTTTAGAATCTTCGGGCAGAAGTCTATACTGCGATTCTATTTTTAAATAAGCGTATTTTAGAAGAGGAAAATCTCGTGGCAGGCAGTGTAAATAAAGTCATTCTGGTTGGAAATCTGGGGGCGGACCCTGATGTTCGTTCTATGCAATCCGGTGATAAAGTGGTTAATCTTTCTGTGGCAACATCCGAGAGCTGGAAGGACAAAAATACAGGCGAGCGCAAGGAGAAAACCGAGTGGCATCGCGTGGTGATTTTCAATAAAGGTCTTGTGACAGTGTGCGAAAATTACCTGCGTAAGGGATCAAAGGTTTACATTGAAGGTCAGCTCGAAACCCGCAGCTGGGAGCAGGATGGTCAAAAGAAATATACGACAGAGGTGGTATTGCGTCCGTTCCGTGGTGAGCTAACGATGCTGGATTCTCGCGCGGGCGGTGATAGCGGCTTTGCCAGTGGCGGTCAGGCACCTGCCTTTGGTAGTAGTGATATGGGTGGGGCTTCGTCCGCACCTGCGCCAGCTGGCGACTCTATGGAAGATGAAATTCCGTTTTAAAATAAAGAGGTTAGTATGAATAAGTCTGTTATTTATCTGGCATGTGGTGTTTTATTTTTGGGCATTCCCATGGCACAGGCGCAAGAAGCGCAAAATGCCGAAGATGTGCTTAAGGCATCCGGCGTCGAGAAGCAAGCGTCGCAAGAGCAGCCTAAAGAAGAGCTTACCGAGGAACAGCTTGCACGGAAAGTTGAACTAGCCAATAAGATGCACGAGATTAATCCTGTGAAGGATCAGATTGATGCGGCTGTGAATATTGTCGCAAAACAATTGCCCGAGCAACAACGTGCTATTTTTATGAATGCTATGTATTCCACGATGAATTACCGTGCGGTAGAGCGTATTTCGATTGATGCAATGGTTGAGACTTACACTTTGCCGGAGCTTGAGGCGATGGTGGACTATTATTCCAAGCCTGAGGCACAAAGTGCGGGTGAAAAAATGTCACAATGGGCTGCGAGAGTGCAGCCGGAAATCATGCGCATGATTGACAAGGCAATGATTAAAACAAGAACAGGCCAATAATTTTTAGGGCAAAACATAGATGAGTGATGATATTACGCCGGATGAACCGGAAAGTCCAAAGGTCCCAAGCATAACGCTTGAAGAAGAGATGAAGCAATCCTATCTCGATTATGCCATGAGCGTGATTGTGAGTCGGGCTTTGCCGGACGTGCGTGACGGGTTAAAGCCTGTTCATCGCCGTATTCTCTATGCGATGCGCGAAGGGGGCTACACTTCGGATAAGCCTTACCGTAAATCGGCGAAGATTGTCGGGGATGTGATGGGTAAATATCACCCCCATGGTGATCAGGCCATTTATGACTCTCTTGTGCGGATGGCGCAGGATTGGTCTTTGCGTCTTCCTTTGGTTGATGGGCAGGGGAATTTCGGTTCTATGGATGGCGATTCTCCAGCGGCGATGCGTTATACGGAATCGCGTCTTGAGAAATCTGCCGAGGCAATTCTGAAAGATATTGAGAAGGAAACCGTCGATTTTCGTCCGAATTATGATGAAAGTGAATTTGAACCTGTTGTGCTGCCTTCACGTGTTCCGAACCTCCTTGTTAACGGGGCTGGCGGGATTGCTGTTGGGATGGCGACGAATATTCCGCCACATAATCTGGGTGAAGTGATTGATGCTTGTGTGGCTTACGTGGCTAATCCAGATATCACAACAGAAGAATTAAACGAGATTATTCCGGGGCCAGACTTCCCGACAGGGGGCTTGATCCTTGGTCGTTCCGGTATTCGTTCAGCCTATCATACGGGTAATGGCTCGGTTGTGATGCGTGCTAAAACCTCGATTGAGGAAATGGGTAAGCGCGAGGCGATCATTGTTCATGAAGTGCCGTATCAGGTGAATAAGGGTAAGCTCCTTGAACGTTTGGGCGAAGTTGGCCGTGAGAAAATCGTTGAGGATATCGCCGAGGTACGGGATGAGTCTGACCGCGATGGTGTGCGCGTGGTTATTGAGCTTAAGGTCGGTGCGAATGCCGATGTTGTACTAAATCAGCTTTATAAGTTTACGGCGCTGCAGACAAATTTTGCCTGTAACATGGTGGCGCTTCATAATGGCAAGCCGCAAATGATGCTCTTGGTTGATATGATCAAGGCTTTTGTGAAATTCCGCGAGGAAGTTATCACACGCCGCACGATCTATGAATTGGGCAAGGCCCGTGATCGTGCGCATCTCTTGGCTGGTCAGGCTGTGGCTGTGGCCAATATTGATGAAGTGATTGCAATTATCCGAAATGCACCTGATCCTGCGGCTGCTCGGGAAGGACTTTTGGCTCGCCGCTGGCCTGCGCTGGATGTGAAGCCGTTGATTGAATTGATTGACGACCCCGAGCATCCGATTGAAGATGATAATACATATCAAATGAGTGAAGCACAGGTGAAATCTATTCTAGAGCTTCGTTTGCATCGTTTGACTGGTCTTGAACGTGAAAAGATTGGCAATGAGCTTAGAGAGATTACCGATCTGATTGCCGAGCTTCTTGAAATTCTTGGTAGCCGCGAGAGATTGCTTGAGGTTCTGGTTGGGGAACTGGAAGAAGTCAAAGCTCAATTTGATACGCCGCGCCGAACCGAGTTGGTAGAGGCAGAGTTTGAGGTCGATATGGAAGACCTCATCCAGCGTGAAGATATGGTTGTGATGATCACGCATGGAGGCTATGTGAAGCGCGTGCCGCTTGAGACATACCGTGCACAACGTCGCGGTGGGAAGGGGCGTTCCGGTCTATCTCTCAAGGATGAGGATTTTGTCTCGGATATGTTTGTGGCCAGTACCCACACGCCGATCTTATTCTTTACGAGCCGCGGGCTTGTGCATCGCATGAAGGTCTATCAATTGCCTTTGGCAACACCGCAAAGCCGTGGTAAAGCGCTTGTGAATTTGCTGCCGTTGGAAAAAGAAGAAAATGTCAGTGTCTATCTTCGTATGCCCGAGGATGAAGAGTTGTGGAATGAGCTTGATATTATGTTTGCAACCTCGCATGGGTCTGTGCGACGGAATAAGCTATCTGATTTCAAGAATATTCGTTCTAACGGCTTGATTGCGATGAAGCTGGGTGAGGGGGAAAGCCTTGTCTCGGTCAAGATTTGCCGTGATGACGAGGATATCGTTCTAGCGACTAAGAAGGGTAAGGCTATTCGCTTCCCTGTTAGTGATATTCGAGTCTTTGCCGGACGAACATCTACAGGTGTGCGTGGTATCAAGATGAAGGAAAAAGGCGATGAGGTGATTTCGATGTCTGTGCTCAAGCATATCGAAATTACACCGGAGGAACGCGCATCCTATATGAAGGCTGCGGGGCAGATGATTGAGGATCACGGGCCAGATGAAGATGGTGGTGAGGAAAATATTGCTGCTGTAGATTTGTCGCCTGAGAAATACATGGAATTTCTGGAAGGTGAGCAATTCTTGCTAACCGTTTCCAATAAGGGTTTCGGGAAGCGGACTTCGGCTTACGAGTACCGTACATCAGGCCGTGGTGGTCAGGGCGTGAGTAATATGGCTTTGACATCTAAAAATGGCGGTGAAGTTGTTGCCACATTCCCTGTAACCGATTCCCATCAGATCATGCTGGTTACCGATAAAGGGCAGTTGATCAGAACGCCGGTTGAAAATATCCGCATGACAGGCCGGACAGCGCAAGGTGTAACAATCTTTAAGGTTGGTAAGGATGAGAATGTTGTCTCTGTGGCTTGGTTGGTTCAGGAAGAAAGCGAGGATGGTGAAGAGGAAGATGATATTCTTTCTGGTCCAGAGGACAGCGCAAGTAGTGTTGAAGGTGATGGTGTCCAAGATGATCAACCTGACGAAAATGGCGGCGAAGATGGCGAAGAATAATCCTTCCAAACTAGGTAATATGATCAGGGCTTTGATATTTTTCTTTGTTTTCCTGAGTGTGCCGATGCTCGCGCATGCTTCGGGGAAGTGCAAAGTCGAAGATTCATATCCTTATGAAGCGCCTTATGACATGGAAGGCTGCCCCGAAGATATTCAAAGCTGGATGGATCGCCTGAATGGGTGTTCGTATTTTGAAAGCGAGATGGAAGGGATGAAAACTTCTTTTGATGATCCGCGGTTGATTGAACTCAAGAACCAGTGGGATGAATTACAATGTGTTTCTCTCTGGTGTGATTATGATGACATTTTCATGAAATATGAAGGCGATATCGTCTATACGGGGATTATTTCCGGATATGCGCAGATGATTTACGGTGATAGCGAACTTCCGGTTTGCGGGATGGAGCAGGAACTGTCACCTGAAGAGCGCGAGGGCGGATGAGTATCTGGAACGGTAATTAAGGTATAAAAATTGTCTCGAACTGGAAGATATTTAACAGGCGTATATCCGGGTACTTTTGATCCGGTGACAAAGGGGCATTTGCACCTGATCCGTCGTGCCAGTCGTATTGTTGATCATTTGATTGTTGGTGTGGCGGATAATCCACGCAAAGGGCCTTTATTTTCGCAGCAAGAGCGGCTGGAAATGTTACAGACCGACATACAGAACTTGCCGGAGAAGGGCTGTGAGATTGAAGTTAAATCCTTTAATACTTTGCTGGTTGAATTTGCGAAGGAAAATAATGCAAGCTGTATTTTCAGGGGACTTCGGGCGGTTTCGGATTTTGAATATGAATTCCAGATGACGGGTATGAACTCGAAGCTTGATCCCACGATTGAGACTGTATTCTTGATGGCGGCTGATAAGTGGCAATTCGTTTCAGCCTCTTTTGTCAAGGAAGTCAGTAGCCATGGCGGCGACATTGAGAAATTTGTTACGCCGCATGTGGCTGAGCTTTTGAAGAAAAAATTCAAAAAATAGAAAAGCAAAGCTTGACGCGGGGATGCAAAATACATATTGTGCGGCATCCGAGCGTTAAACGCTCTTTTTATGTGGTTAAGATCGCTTAGCTCAGCCGGTAGAGCAACTGACTTTTAATCAGTAGGTCGAGGGTTCGAATCCCTCAGCGATCACCATTTATCCATATGTCCTAAAACTACGAAACGTTACTTATTTCTGTTGTTTTTAGAGATAGATGGATAAATAAGTTTTATTTGTTATTACTATATACAATTCATGATTTATGTTACGATGATAACTCGTTTGTGTTTGTGCGAAATAATTTTCTTCATCTGATAGATCATGAAATCCAGAATTATAGTCTTTTTGGTGGTTTTCTGCTTGTTACCTATACAGGGATTTGCTTCCAAGGTTACGCCATCCCATGTTTATCAAAGAACCGAATTTTTGCGTTTGGTTCTTGAGGAGCATGATTTATTGGATACACAATTGTATGAAACAATCCAAAGTGATGAAGCGCTCAGGCATCCACGCCATGTGATGCAAAAGGTCTGGAAATGTCACACGATTTTTTCAAAAATTCTAAAGCAGAAGAATATTGAAGTCTCGCCAATGCCCAAGTTGTTTTCTGTGCGCGAGGTTCGGCCTTCTGATGTTAAAAATGGTGTTGATCATTTGATTGATGAAATACTAAAGCTTGGGGCAGTTGAAATTGAAGAGCCTGTTTTTGTGCCTGCTAGAGTGCCAAATGATGTTTATAATAATCTCAAACGGATTTGCCGTGCGGTGCGTATGGAGATTATCCCTTCTGATGTTCATCAGGTTGCACGCGCGGTCAATGATAATCTTGATAAAATAGCTCAAGCACGTGGTTATGATACAGACGTTTCCGTTAAGGAGTTTCAAGGGAAAATACCAGCAGATGTTTATAAAAAAACACTGGATTTACTCACAGAGTTAAGATTATTGGCCCTAAATCCTGATTTTGCCATTCCCGGCGGTGTTTTGATACCTGCCGAATTATCAGGCAAAATCGAGCCTCAGGATGTTTTGACTGTGATGAATGAATCTTTGGCCGAAACGAATGCGATTAAGTATAGTCTTGGTATTCGGGAACATATGACCTTGCCACCATATCAGGAGGGTAAAGTCCCGTCAGATGTTTTTGCGCAGATTGAGCGCGCGCATAATATTGTTCTGATATTATTAGAAAAAGAGGATTATAAATGATGATAAAAGGTGTTCATCTTTATGTCCTTATATGCGGCACTCTTACGGCATGTCTTGGTCTTGTTGTTATTTTCGGTTGGTATGCGGGTAATCAGGCTTTGGTGCAAATCAATCCGGCCTTTGCGCCTATGCAATATAATACGGCGCTCGGATTCTTATTTTGTGGATTAGGGCTGATTGCGGTTTCTTATAGAAAAATGAAGGCTGTAAGTACTTTGGGTGGGATCGCCTGCGTCTTGGGTGTTGCTACCTTAATTCAATATATATGGGATGTTGATTTTGGCATTGACGAATTTTTTATCGAGCCGGTTTTTATCACAAAAACATCCCATCCTGGCCGCATGGCACCCATGACAGCAATTTGCTTTGCTTTAAGCGGGCTAAGTTTTTTGTTTGTAAATAAAAAAAGGCCTTTAGCCGTGAGTTTGGCTATATGTGTACTTATTTTTGCAGTGATGGCATTAATCGGTTATATCACCCAGCAAGAAGGACTGTATGGTTGGGGAAATTTAACCCGCATGGCTATTCATACCGCTTCGGGCTTTGTGGTTCTGGCAATCGGGATGGTTATTTATAACTTATGGGGTGTGGTTGGTAAAAAATTTGATTTTTGGCAGATCGCTCCTTTTTTAGTGGCTATGGTCATTGCATTGCTTTCATTTTTTTCGTGGTATGTCATTAGGGAAGAAGCCAAAGTTGCAAACCATAATTATCTTTTGAGTCTTGTTAATGATACACAAGATGCTCTTGTAACACGCTATAAACTATATGAGGCAAGTTTATGGGGTGGGCTGGGTTTGTATTATGCGTCCAAATCTGTGGAACGTGAAGAGTGGCAAAATTATGTTAAAGCTCTTGATGTTGGAAAAAACCTGCCCGGTATTAGCGGGATTGGTTATATTGATTATGTTCTGGCTCAGGATATGAATCAGTATTTGAAAGATACACGTGCTGATGATGCGCCGAATTTTAAAAACCACCCTGATACATTTTACCCTGATAAGTTTATTATTAAATACATCGAGCCTGTTGATGACAATATAGAGGCTGTGGGACTTGATATTGGTTTCGAGGCTAATCGACGGGCGGCAGCGGAGCGTGCTCGTGATTTAGGTGTGCCTGCTCTGACCAAAAAAATTCTGCTGGTGCAAGACCATAAGAAACAAGCAGGGTTTTTGCTTCTTATTCCGGTTTATGAAACGAAAGACTTGCCCGATACAATTGAAAAACGTCGTAAGCATTTTCAGGGGTGGGTTTATGCGCCGTTTATCGGGTCGAATTTTTTTACCGGAATAGAAAAAATTGGACAAAAACAACTGAATTTTGAAGTGTTTGATGGCAAGAAGCCCGCTAAAGGATCTCTGATTTATGACTATAAAGAAAATGCAGAGGTGTCAGATATTTCCTCTGATTTTGTGCAAACACAATTGAATATAGCAGGGCGAACATGGACGATATTATGGCATCCTAATAAAAATTTTATAACGCAGACGCAAGATAATCAGGGTTATGTTTTTCTTATTTTTGGCTGGCTATTTGCAGGGCTTTTATATTTTGCGTTAGATCGGTTTATTAAGAGCAAAGATATTATCCAAAGAACGGTTGATGAGCGTACCAAAGAGCTTAAAGAGAGTGAAAATCGTCACAGAGCAATTTTGGATAATACAGTCGATGCCATTTTAACCATAAATGAAAAAGGTGAAATTCAGGGCTTTAATCGGGCAGCAGAAGCAATGTTTGGTTATACGGATGAAGAAATGGTTGGTCAGAATGTATCATGTCTTATGCCTGAGCCACATAAAAAACAGCATGATCATTACATTGAAAATTATATGAAAACCGGTGAAGCCAAAATTATAGGTACAACTCGTGAGCTGGAAGCGGTTCGCAAAAATGGTGAGGTTTTTCCTATTGAATTATCTGTCAGTGATGTTGAACTGGACCATGGTAAATTATTCAGTGGTATCATTCGTGATATTACAAAACAAAAAGAAGCAGAAATTGCCAAAAATGAATCCATAGAATTTCAGGAGCTTGTTGCAAATAATATTCCTGATTTTCTTTTTGTTAAGGATGATGAATTTAGGATTGTTGATGCTAATGACGCATTTTTAGAGCTATATCCTGAAGACATAAGAGAAAATGTTATTGGCTCAACAACGATAGAAAATTATAAAGAAGAGGATGCTGAAGCATTTCTGAAGCATGATAAAATTGCTTTGAAAGACGGGTATTCTGAAACCGAGGAGGTTATAGTTTTCCCGAATGGGCAATTGCATACTCTTTTTACCAAAAAGGTGCGTTTTAAAAATACAAAAGGAGAGACATTTATTCTGGGGATAGCCAGAGATATAACAGATGCCAAAGAAGCAGAAGAACAAATATTAAAGGCTAACGAAGAATTGAGCCGCTCCAATCAGGAGTTAGAGCGTTTTGCCTATATAGCCTCTCATGACTTGCAAGAACCTTTGCGTAAAATCGGCGGATTTACAGAGCGTTTTGAAAAGCATTTTGCCGATCAGATTAAAAATGACGAGAAAGCCCAGACCTATATGAGGTTTATCACTGATGGGGTTGAGCGTATGAGGGGCTTGATTATGGGGCTTCTCGAATATTCTCGTGTCACTACCACAGAGATTGATGTGCAGGCGCTTGATAGCAACCAGATTGTAGCCGATGCCATAGAGAACTTAAGTGAAAGAATTGAGGAAAATGAAGCGCGGATTCATTATGAAGATTTGCCCGTGGTTGCGTATGATAAAATTATGCTGACCCAGCTTTTCCAGAATCTGATCGGTAATGCAATCAAATATCGTAGCGAAGCTGCGCCGGAGATTACTATTACAGCGCAAGTGGTGGATGGTTTTTGGGAATTTGCTGTTGCGGATAATGGCATGGGGATGGAGGAAAAATATCTGGATCGTATATTCGAAATGTTCCAGCGTCTTCACCGTAAGGAAGAAATTAGTGGCACAGGTATTGGCTTGTCACTGTGTCAAAAAATTGTCGAGCGTTATGGTGGGAAAATACGTGTGACTTCCGAGCCTGATAAGGGATCTACTTTCTACTTCACTGTTCCAATCACAAGTGACATATAAATGTTTGGTAAGAGCAGAAATGGTATGGGCTTAAGGCAAGGATATATTCTGGCGCTTTTGGTGATATTTTTACTGGCAAGTATCAAGTTTATTGCTCTGGAAATGCTGGTGTTTAAGCAAAAAGAGGCAGCTGTTGTGATTAATATTAGCGGGCGCCAGCGTATGCTTTCACAAAGGATTGCCTTTTTTGCCTCGGATTATATGGCTGCTCAAGTGCCAGAAAACCGTTTGAAGGTTAAGGGGGCGCTTATCGAAACGGTTGAAGAATTTTGGAAAAATCATAATGATTTGATTGAAGGGAATGCAGCGCGTGGGCTTCCGGTTTTAAACAACAAGAAGATTCATGATGTGTATTATAAAGATGATCCTGCGCTTGACGCTTTGATGCAGGAATATATCTCATCGGTTCACGTGATTTTGGATCATGGGGGGCAAGGAGAGGCTTCGCAGGACGCGATGGCGTTTATTGCCGAGACGGGGCCGGATATTTTGCTTCGAAAATTAAATGATATAGTAAAGCTGCATGAAATTGCGGCACAAAATGATGTGCGTTTTATTTCACAGCTTCAAATGGCTTTTTGGATTGTCACTATTATTGTTTTGTTACTTGAGGCTTTGTTTCTATTCAAACCGATGATCCGACGCATTGAGGATAATATTGTAGAACTTGAGAAGCGCGAGAAAAAAATACAAGACCAGTTTCATGATCTGGAGCGTTTTACGTTTATAGCATCTCATGATTTGCACGAGCCTTTGAGGAAAATTATCGGATTTACCGAGCGTCTTGAAAAGGCGCTGGAAGGTAAACTTGACGATAAAACTAAAACATATATGCGTTTTGTTATGTCTGGGGCTGCGCATATGAGGGATTTGGTAAGTGGCCTGCATGTCTATGCCAGTATTTCGGCGACAGAGGATATACGAGAAGAAATCGATGCAAACCTGGCAGTTAAACAGGCCCTTAAGGCATATAATATTTCGGAAGATAATAGTAAAATTTATTACCAGAATTTGCCTAAAGTGATTTATAATAAAGAGATGCTGATTAGGGTCTTTGAAGAGTTGATTGGCAATGCGCTAACATATAGAAAAGACGAAATATCTGATATTCGTATTTCATTGGAGGAAGAAGAAGAAAATTGGGTCTTTACCGTTTCTGATAATGGTATTGGCATTGCCGAAAAATATTTCGATAGAATTTTTGAAATGTTTCAGCGCCTTCACAGAAAAGAAGATATTGCAGGTATAGGTTTGGGATTGGCAATTGTTAGAAAAATTGTTGAGCTTCACGGTGGAGAGGTATGGGTTGACTCGCAAGAGGGACAGGGGGCAAAGTTTTATTTTACGGTCCCAAAGGCTGTATAAGTGATTATTAAGAAAAGAGATGAGTATGATTGATATTTTATTAGTGGAAGATGATGAGGGGGATGCTTTTTTTCTGGAAGAAGCATTGGAAAAAACAGGTTTCGAGAGCAGGTTACATCATTGTATGGATGGTCTTGAAGCGCAAGAGTTTTTGAGAGATTCTTCAAATCCACGGCCTGCTTTTATTTTGCTTGATCTGAATATGCCGAGAATGAATGGGTTTGAGATGCTAAAATGGATCAAATCCGATGATGATTTGAGAGATATTCCGGTGGGCATTTTAACAACGTCTTCATCCTTGGATGATATTAATGAATCTTATAGAAATTACGCTAGTTACTATATTACCAAGCCAACAAGTTTTGAAGATATGCAACTTGTTATAAAGCGAATTGACGATTTCTGGATTAATACTGTGAAGTTGCCTTCCTGATTTCCTGCGTTTGTTTGTATTGGAAATGCCTTTGTATTTATGATATTCTAATATAAGAAAAAACAGGAGTTTGGTATGGTAGAAATCCTTTTGGTAGAAGATGATGAGGGTGATATTTTTATGTTGCGTGAAATTCTTGTGAATGCAAGTTTTGATGCAAATTTACACATTGCGCATGATGGTGAAGAAGCTCTTGAGTTTTTAAGAAATCAAGCGATGCCAAAAATAGATTTCATTATATCCGATATTAATATGCCTCGCATGAATGGACATGAATTTCTCGAAGAAATAGGAAAAGATGCGTTGTTTAAAAAAATTCCTGTGGCTGTACTGACTAATTCGCATGAAGCAGAAGATTTTGTTAAAACATGGGATTTGAATGCAGCTATATGTTTATCAAAGCCTTTAACCCAAGGTAAAATTACCGAAATTGTTCAAAGCGTCGAGTTTTTCTGGCGGCAAAATTCTGTGGCTTAAGATAAAAGAGCTTTTATTTTTTTCAGACTTAAGATTATACTCTCTACCATGAGTAATGAATGTGTGATTGAAGTCTTAATGGTAGATGACGATGAGGGAGATACACTCATGGCCCAAGAGGCTTTTGAGGACATAGGTTTTCCCCATAATTTTCATATTGTGCATGATGGAATTCAGGCCCTTGATTTCATGGAGAAAAAAGGTGAGTTTGTGGATGCTCCTGATCCAGACTTTGTCCTGTTGGATATTAATATGCCGCGCATGAATGGGCATGAGGTTTTGGACTGGATACGACATCATCATAAATATGAACTTATACCAGTTGTAATCCTGACAACGTCCCATTCTGATGAAGATATCTTCAAAAGCTATAAGGGGCGGGCTAACAGCTTTGTTACCAAGCCTACAGATATCAGAGAGTTTAATAATGCAGTTCGGGCAATCCGAGAGTTCTGGTTTAGTGTAGCAAGACTTCCGACGTTAAAAAAATAAAAGAGATTTATAGTATGACTCGAACTCGAAATTCCAAAAAAGTGATACGCGTCTTGTTATTGGAAGATGACGAGGGTGATGCGCTTATGCTCTCGGAGGATCTTGAAGCGGATAATCGTGATAATTACAAGATTAAGCATACTACAACCTTATCAGATACTATCGGCTCACTTTTGGAAAAAGACTTTGATATTGTTTTGTCGGATCTTACTGTGCCGGATTCTCACGGCATGGAAACATTTCATAGTTTGGTGGAAAATACGAATTTGCCGATTATTATCCTGACCGGTGATGAAAATGATGATATATCTTCGCAGGCGATAAAAGAAGGGGCGCAAGATTTTATTGTTAAGAATAACCTTGAAAGTCATGATGTTCCAAATGCAATAAAATATGCAATACAAAGACATAAAATTAATCAGTCTATTCAAGAATCCAATCAACTGAAATCCGAATTTTTAGCGAATATGAGCCATGAAATACGTACGCCGTTAAATGGTATTATCGGGGCTGCAGATCTTTTGCATAAAACCAAGTTAACTGAAGATCAGAAAAAGTATTTAAGGGTTATTACTAATTCCGGTGATACGCTTTTGGCCTTAATCAACGACATTCTTGATATTTCCAAGATTGAGGCAGGCGAGTTGGAAATTAGCCCTGAGCCGGTCGTTATAAGGAAATTTTTGCATGATATTATGCAATCTGTGTATCCCCGCGCCAATCAAAAAAATGTAGAGCTTTTGGTCGAGTATTCAAAGGATGTGCCATTATCAATCATGGCAGATAGCGTTCGCCTTGAGCAAATTATGATTAATTTGTTAGGTAATGCCGTAAAATTTGTAGAAGAGGGGCATATTATTGTTCGTGTGGAAACAAAAGGCTTTCATGAAAATGCTGTAAGATTGCGCATTACAGTTGAGGATACGGGTATAGGTATTCCGGAAGATAAAATTCAGACTATTTTTGATAAATTTGCGCAAGCTGATGCCTCAACGACCAAGAAATATGGTGGCACAGGTTTGGGATTGGCTATTACACAAAAACTGGTCGAGATGATGGGGGGCAGTATTGGGGTTTCTAGTACTTTGGGTGTTGGGACGGAATTTTTCTTTGAGGTTCAATTCCCGATTGTTAATAATGTGAGTGCGGATGAAAAAGCTGATTCTGCTAAGGCCATAAAGAATTTGAAGGTTTTGGTTATTGATGATTCTGAAGTTGTTTTGCGTTTCTTATCTATCGCTATGGAGAAAATGGGGATTCAACATGAGACAATAGGCAATCCTGAAAAAGCTTATGAGATGCTTCAAAATGCGTATAAGGGCGGTGATCCTTTTGATTTGGTTATAACCGATTATCATATGCCTGATCTGAGTGGTGCGCAGCTTGCTGAACGTATTCGTGGTAATCCAGATATAAAAAATATAAAAATTATTATGATTTCTTCGATTGGAAAAATAGATGCCGACTTAATCGAAAGTAAAGCAGGCCTTTTTGATGGTAGCCTTTTAAAGCCTGTAAACCCTGCGGATTTGAGACAAAAAATATATGAAGTTTGTATTGATGGAGCTGATAGGCAAAAACAAGCCATTGGTGAGCCAGAGGTTTTGGATATTTCTGGCAACCTGAATGCCAATATTTTGCTCGTAGAAAACGAGATGGTTAATCAAATGGTTGCGACAGATATGTTAGAGGCTATGGGATGTAAGGTGGATCTGGCAGAAAACGGGCAAGAAGCTGTAGATATGCTCTTTGGAAATGATAACAAGAGCTATGACGTCGTTCTAATGGATTGTATGATGCCGATTATGGATGGATTTGAGGCAACACAGGAAATAAGGCGGCAGGAAAAAGAAAAAGGTGGTCTTCATCAAGTTATTATCGCTATGACCGCCAATGCCGTGGCAGGGGAAAAAGATAAATGTCTTGAGGTCGGGATGGATGATTATCTGGCCAAGCCTGTTAAAGAAGAAAATCTTTTCTTGAAGCTCAGGGAATATATTAAAAGAGAAAAAGCTGCATGACAGTAAAAGGTAAAAGCAATCCAATAGATTTTGCGCAAGGTATCAATGAGTCGTTGACGGCTAATATTAATCATGCGCTCAGGACGCCGTTAAATGGCGTGGTCGGGATGATGGATTTGCTCACAAAAACAGGTTTAAGCAAAGCCCAGATGAAATACGCGCAAATTATCCGCGAGTCGACGGAAAATCTCATGCTGCAGCTTGATAACATTCTTGAGCTTGCCAAAATCGAAGAGGGCGAGCTTGTTGTTAATACAGCAGATTGCAGGCTCGAAGATGTGATTAAGAAGGCATTGCAGCCCTTTATCGCGGTAGCCTCGAAAAGAAATATTCCTGTATCTGTTGAATATGGTTTTGATCTTCCGGCATTTATTCGTACGGATCAGCGTAAGTTGCAGCTTATTCTGACAAATCTTTTCAGTTGCGCTCTAAAATTTGTCGAGCGTGGTAAAATTGTTCTCAAAATTACCAAAGAACAGCTGGGAGATGACGATAATCCGGACTGGAAGCTTCGTTTTACATTGGAAAATAGTAAAATTCTCTATGACGCTTTACATGGCTCTATGGAACAATATCAGGCTTTTCCCGAAGCTGATTTAAGAGAATTTGGTGAAATCACGGTCAGCTTGATTACGACCCAGCAGCTTCTTAATGCTCTGGGTGCCAGTATTTCGTTCGATCATTTAAAAGAAGGACGCGAGCCACCGTTTCACTTTGATCTGGCTTTGGTTGAAGGTAAGGATAACGGCGACAATACACTTTTTTCAGTTTTAAAAGGCAAGCGCGCTCTTATTGTACAAGATGATATATTATCCCAGAATAATGTTACGCATTCTTTGAGGCTGTGGGATGTGGATCTGCGTATTATTGATGATGCAGATCAGATAGATAGCGAGATCAAGGCTGCTCATAAAGAGGGGCGTGATTTTGATTTTTCTTGTGTTTTGGCTGGTGCCGAGACAGTTGATTTTAAGGCATTAGATAAAAAATTACCGCATATGGTTTTTGTTTCAGATGCAAAACCGGAAGGTAACGATATACCTAGTTTGCTCATTGATCCGGTCTACCCCGAGGAATTATTATCGACTTTGGCTTCGTTTTATATGGAAAGCGATCCACGGCATGAAGCATCTTTGGCTGAGGAAGCTTCGAATCTTTTGGATTCAGATGAGTATGATAAAATACAGGCCTCTATTTTGCTGGTTGAGGATGATACAACCAGCCGTCTTTATGCTTCCGAGCTATTGGAAGAATTGGGATGTCAGGTTGCCGAGGCTGAAAATGGCAGGCAAGCCGTTATGCGTGTGACTAAAAATCAAAATTATGATTTGATTTTGATGGATTGTATGATGCCCGTTATGGATGGCTATAAAGCCACGCAGGAGATCAGGGAAGCGGGTTTTAAGGATACGCCTATTATCGCGTTGACGGCTAATACAATGGAGCAAGACAAAGAAAAATGTTTGGCTTCGGGTATGGATGATTACATCACTAAGCCGGTTCGTGAGCAGGAGTTATATGCTATGCTTAAGAGGCATCTCAGGGCGGCAAAAAATAGGTGAGCAAGACAATAGAAGTTTATTGCCTTGCCCACCTTAGCGCTTAGTCAGGTTATAGAGCAGGTGGTAAGTTTGGTGCGTAAGATATAATTTTACCTCATGTTGATATGTGTGTTGTCCTTACTATTTATAATTTGTGTTGCTTCGGATAATTTTTCATTCAGTTGTTGTTCAATATGACTTGCGGTAGCCAGTAATCCTTCCTGATGGTCAATATCCTTATTGTGGTTGGTTTTCATTTTTGATCTTCCTCGTATTCATAAGTAAAACTAACTATATATTTTTCTATCAAACCACCTAGTCATGTGTGAGAGGTGGTTTGGTAGAAATTTTTGTATTACTTCAATGCTTCATATAGTTCTCCCGCTTTTTCTCTCTCTTAAAAACAGAATTTAAAATTGCATGTGGTGTGCCAAATTTGTTTTTAGGGTGTGTGTACTTTTTAAGGTATTGTTTTTAAATGCATAATTTGAATTTTTTGTAAGAAGGGCTTTGTTATTAGCTTAATGTTTTTTTAAATTTACAGTTGTAAAATGCAATAGTGAGCACATAAACAATTGTAAAAAGCAATAAATCTTATGAAAAAAATTCTTATTATCGAAGATGAAGAGGTTATGGCTGCTACTCTTGATGAATATCTGATGCATTCGATGCATGATATTCATATTGTACAAAATGGCACGGACGGGATTAAGGCCATAGAGCAGATCAAGCCGGATGCTGTGTTACTGGATTTGAATTTGCCGGATATGCATGGCTTTGAAATTCTAAAGCTTCTTCATAAAAACCATAAACACTGTGCTGTGATTGTTATAACAGGTCAGGCCAGTATGTCTGCGGCTGTGGATGCTATGAAGCTGGGGGCGCATGATTTTGTGCCTAAACCGGTTTCACCTGAGCGCTTGCGTGTGAGTTTACAAAATGCTCTTGAGCGTGTTGAGCTTCAGGAAATCGCCCAGAATTTTGAAAAAATGTCCCGCAAGAATTTTCAAGGCTTTATTGGCAAGTCGCCCAAGATGCAAGCCGTCTATAGCTTGATAGAAAATGCAGCGCAGAGTAAAGCCTCTGTGTTTATAACAGGGGAAAGCGGGACGGGTAAGGAGTTGGCGGCAAGGGCTGTTCATGAGTTAAGTTCGCGTGCCAATAAGCCCTTTGAGGTTTTGAATTGTGCGGCTATTCCTCATAACTTACTGGAAAGCGAGATTTTTGGTCATGTCAGGGGCGCGTTTACAGGTGCGACGGCGGATCGGGAAGGGGCGGCGTCCAGAGCAGATGGTGGTACATTATTTTTGGATGAGCTTGGCGAGATGCCTATTGATCTTCAGGCCAAGTTATTACGTTTTATTCAATCAGGCAGTTTTATGCCGGTTGGTGATTCCCGCCAGCGTGACGTCGATGTGCGTTTTATTTGTGCCACAAATCGTGATCCTATGAACGCAGTGAGGGAAGGGCTTTTGCGTGAGGATTTATATTATCGCTTGAATGTTGTGCCTGTGTATTTGCCACCTTTGCGGGATCGCGGGGCAGAAGATATCAAGCTTTTGGCGCAGCATTTTCTGGAAGAAATATCCAGAGAAGAAAAAAAGGAATTTACGAGTTTTTCAGAGGAAGTACTGGAGTTGTTTGTCCATTATCGTTGGTCGGGTAATGTGCGGGAGCTTGAAAATACTATTCGTTGTATCGTTGTTCTTAATAAGGGCGAGACGATAGAGCTTGAAATGATGAATGTTCTGGATCAGGAGGCAGAGCGCAGGCTAGAAATGTTGGCGACCGATGCTCAAGGGGCTCAAGTTTTTGCCGACCAGTTTTTGCCGGTTAGTGAGCTTGATATCAAGCCTTTGGAGGTTTATGAGCGGGACATTATTCTGGCGGCGCTTTCGGCCTGCAACGGAAATATTACAAAGGCATCCAGAAGGTTGGATATTAATCCGGCAACTATCCATCGCAAGCAAAAGCAATGGAAAGAGCGCGGGATTTCTTAAGGTGCCCTAGTCAGGCTGGATATCGTAGCCTTCCATGATTTCTATTAGGGTATTGATCTTTTCAATAAGCAGAGGTGTCTTTTCGAAGGCTGTTTCAGGGGAGTTCGATTTAAGGGCATCTTCGATAGATTCGGCCAGTTCTCCCTCATTTTGTGCTTTTAGCATAAAGCATAGGGATTTCAGATCATGTGTGCTGGCCTGAAGGTCGCTGCTATTTTGGGTTGCTGCTGCGTTTTCACAAATTTGAATATGATTTTTTAGGCTCGTGATATACACATCCAGCATTTTACGGTGTTTATTTCTATCGAAACTATTCAAAAATTGTATTAGATTATCCTGTGTGAACATTTTTCCTGCTTTGATATGGGGGTAGTATGAAACCTAAAGTTTTGCTTGTAGAAGATGATATTGCACTTCAGGAGACTTTTAAAGAATATCTTGAAGAAAAATATCAAGTTGTTATGGCAAATACTGGCATGATTGCGGCGCAAATTCTTAAAGATGGTGGGTTTAGTATTATTCTCGTTGATTTGGGGTTGCCGGATATGAGCGGTATGAATGTTATCAAGTTGGCGGCAAAAAGTTATAAAGATTCTGCAGTGCTTGCTTTGACAGGTGATCGTACTTCAAAAAGTGTTCAAGAGGCCATTACACTTGGTGTGGATGATTATCTTGTCAAGCCAATAGACTCTGATCATCTTCATAATCGCATTGAAAAAGTGTTTTTAAAGAAGAAAGCTGCATCTGATCCTTTTTAATTGCCATTGCAAAAAGCAATGGTTTTTTAGTGCTAAGTTTTTTACGAACTCTAATTTTATAACTTATTGATTTATAATCATATTTTTCCGCCTTTTTATTTACCATAATGGCGTGCCTCTTGCAATGAAATATTAATATTTTAGGCGTAAGATTAAGGGTAAGGTGACACTCTATGGTTGATATGAGCAATTCAAAGGATAAAGGTTTAAGAAGCGTTCTTCGTGATCGTGATAATTCGGATGCTGGGAAGGATCTGGATAATTTTACCGTGTTTCAAGATATTCAAGATACTAATCTTGATCACAAAGTTTATGAAGTAGATCGAATAGCTAGTGGTCATGAAGAAAGTATTGCTTCTAATCCTATGATTGCCATGAAGGATCAAGATTACAATCCAGCCCTTATTGCTGATGAGCAAAATAGTGTACCCAGAACTCAAGAAAGTGCGGTCTCACGGGAGGACGATAAAGACGTTGCTGTTAGGCTTTCTGATTCCTTATCAGGCACTACACTCGAACAAGGAACTGGGCTGTCTGGAGCACAAGGTCAGATATTAAAATCTTCACTTGATACGGATCAAAGAGCAGAAACTATTGGAGATGTCAGAAGTGATAACTCTTTGACGAATGTTGATCCGCTTCAGTTGGATAATAGTGTGCAGGCTCTGGATGGCGCTGTATCAGTAGAAAATAATGTGAACGCCGTTTTTGATGAAGTTTCTGATGACGTGATGACAGAGGAGAATCAAGATGATGACCTTATCGATGAAAGTGTCGATGATGAGCAAGAGGATGATATCGTAGATGAAGGTAATAGTGATTCAGGAGACGTGCCGGAATTTTTGATACCTAATCTGAATGTTCGGGTCAGTAATGCAACTGATAACCAGACAACAATCAATAGTGATAATGGCTTTGATTTATATCCTATTGCCTATGGAGAGTCACGCACCATAACTGGGGCTGATATGGATATACCAGGCGTGCGGGACAGTGCGCAAATTACTTATGTTTTTGCAGATGAAAACACGCTTGAAGTGACTTTGGATTCTGCATGGAACAGCATTAAGAATATTGAAGTTTCATCTGAGTCAAATGGCAATGTAACATTAAATAATTTTGTTCATACGGATGTGAACCTTGGGGAAGGCGGAGATTCCTCGGTTGTCATTAACGGAGCCAAGCGTGGTAATATTACCACAGCAGGTGGGGATGACAGTGTTGAAGTGAATGCGCAGACTAATAATGCAGGCTGGAGCAATAATTTTGATATTGATACAGGCGCAGGTAATGATATTATCGAGCTGATCGGAGATAAGGGCCATACAGGCTTTAAAGTCGATGCCGGCGCAGGCAATGATAATGTCATTATAGGGGATGCCTATGATGCTTCGGATGTCAATCTTGGGGCAGGAGATGATAATTTTACCGGCGGTGATGGTGATGATATTGTTGAGGGCGGAAGCGGAAATGATACAATCTCGGGCGGTGGTGGCACTGATATCTTAAAAGGCGGCGCAGGTGATGATACCCTAAAGGGTGGTTCAGGCGATGACACGCTTGAGGGTGGAGAAGGCAAAGACACCTATATTATTACATCGAATGATGGAAATGTAACAATCACAGATTTCGGTGGTGTTGGCGGTGGTGGTCGTGGAGAAGCTGCTTTGATGCCAGAGCATGATACGATCAAGCTGGAAGGCGAAGCCTTAACGGCAGAAAATATGCTGCTAGATTATGATGGTCAGGATACGGTGGTAACATTTGAAGGGGTAGATAATTTCTCTATCACGCTGGAGAATTTCGATTTCACTGATCTGGACAACTTGCCTGCGGTCGAGGGCTGGAACATTCTTTTTGATGGTCAAACTGAAGGTTCGGATGCCTATGATGTTTTCAATAATCATTCTGCTTTACAGCATAATATCTGGAACAAGGATAGTGTTACGTTCTTGAATAATGCCGATAATACGGTCAATGGCAAGGACGGGTCAGATGATGTGATCAATGCTATGGATGGGGATGATGTAATTGATGGTAAAGGTGGTAATGATACTTTGCGTGGTGGGGATGGTGATGACAGGCTAATTGG
>DCKO01000090.1:10900-14877 GCA_002320665.1 Micavibrio sp. UBA1672 | reverse complement strand
TGTTTTTATCGCCGCTATTGTGGCTGCGGATGATATTGCCCCCGTCACACCTGCCACGAATAACGCCTCTAAAACTGTCATTAGATCACCTTCAACATTTTAGCCGCATAGAAGCCGCCGCCCGTTATGATTGCCGAAAATGTCGCGGCAGTTTTTGTGTCATGGAATTTTCCATCAGCCATGAAATATATGGCTGCTGCTCCGGCTGCTGCCACGAAAAGAGAAGATTTTAGCGTGCTGTTCATTTGATCACCTTTGTTTGTTTAAGTACGTAATACCCAGCCACACCAGCCAGAGCGATCTTAATCGCTCCAGTGCCGGCAGTGTCTATTCCCTCGCCTGTTTGTTTTGCAGCGTATCCCAGAGCCAATAAAACGCCCCCTATCAATAAATACGGCATGTTTCCTCCTATGCGAGCCTTAAAAATGTATGCGAGCCAATACTAGCGGTCCGCTTGTTCAAATCCGCCCAAGGCGGCAAAGTGCCGCCCCTGATCTGTTTTGTTACGGCAATGTTAAGATAATGATCCGCCCCGCCTGTTAAATCCGGCAAGCGGCCTTGCAATGCGCGTTTTGCGATATCTAGGGCCGTGGCAAAATTGCTGTCCGCTGTGGTTACGGCCTGGACAAGGTGTAAATTCGGGTCATTGGCATTCCATGTCGAAAACTGATAGGGCTTTTGGCAGATTTCCGCCACAGTGCCGCCCCATCGCCGCGCGACACTCACCGAGCCTTGCGCCTTTTTATAGCGGTTCATAATGACATTGGCTACGGCCTGCATGCCTGTATAGCCTTCGCCCCTTGCCTCGCCCCAGAGCGTCCGCGCAAGCGTGTCCTGATCTACTACGTTCACTGGTTTATCATTCACGACAACCCCCCTTAGAAACGGAAATATAGTAACAAGCCAAAAAAGAATAAATGACATCAGAGCACCTCATAAGCCAAAACAATATTAGAGTTTCCCGTATTCGCAAAAACTGACAAATCAACGCCTTTAGGCAATAAAATTGGCGTTGCGCAAACCGCGTCCGAAGTTCCTGAAGGCGGCTCCGTGCTATAAATATATTCTGCACCCCCGTTTATTCTGATGTAGGATGCTGCCGAACAATTTGCTTGATAATACCAGAGGATTATCCCCTTCGTGTTGTCTACCGCATCCACCAGCACATTTTCAGCGCCGCTGTTTCTCTCTCTGTGGATTGTTGTTCTTGTCAAATCAATTACATTCGCAGGTAACATTTTTCCTCCTAGACCACAGTTATTCCACGCGCAGCCAATCGCGTTACGGATCTGTCATAAATATCGCTAAGCTCGGCAATAGACTTAGCCACACCGTCAAAAATCATAAATTCTGCGCAATCTATCCCGTTATACCAAGCGCCGTTTGCATAGTGGCAATTCCCTACCCCGATCTGGCGCATGGGGCTGGCCTCTGTCTTTGTGCCTGCCTGCGTTACCGTGTCGGGAGTTCCTCCGCCTATAAAGCCAATATGTTGCGTAGGGCTTATAGAATAGGCTATAAACACCCATCCTGTTGGGTAAGGATTTACAATCACATCATTAGCAATCCCTCGTGAATTTACATTGGCGTCATTCGTGCTTTGAACAAGAATAGCGCTACCGCCCTCTCCAATGTTAGCGTTCAATGATCCGGCAATAATGGCTTGATCTGCTGCCGCCAAGTTTACAACTGCGCAGACGGTTTGCGTGTCGCTGTCGTCAACATCGGATAGCAGGCCATGCCTGTTGCTTGATACTGTTGTAAGATATCCCGCCGAATGCACTGGGTCAGTGCCTACAGGTGTCAAAAGTTTCGTGCTGGTAAGATCAAGCAAAGGCGTATTGTCCGCGCCAAATAACCAGTGTCCTGTTACTCCGGCCTCTGCCGCTACTGCTGTATTCGCAAGAGCCGTAGCAAGCGCTGTGTTCATGCGCTCCCCGATTATTCTTTGACTTGCTGCGCTGTAGTGCAATCCATCACCGCCATGCGCCAAATCCGAGGTGTCAACAAAGGCGGTATATGGCAAGCGGTTTCCAATATCTGCAATCGCGGCCCTGACATCGTTTGAGGTTGGTGTATTCCATCCGGCCACAAGATCACACCAGATCACTGGCGCATGCGCCGCGCCTGTAATGCGCGTTCTCATATCGGCAATCATTAAATCCTGCCTTTGCGCATATCCGCTTTCGCCGTATACTCCGGCGTCACTCTCGCCGCCACTTACCAAGATACCTTTAAACTGGTTCACGCCTGCGCCTGCCGCCATAGCCGTATTTGCCCGCGCAATAGCATCCTCATAATTGGCGTCACCAACATTCCAGTCATTCGTGCTAAAGCCTGTGCCCCCTTCTGCGCATGGCACAAGTAAAACCTGACGATTAGAAGAGATTGACGGTAAATACGCCTTAGCAAAGCTCAGGCCAAAGCCTACTGTGTTTGCTGTAGGGTCTATATGTTCCAGAGGATCTTCGGCGTCAATCACAAGATTGTTATTGGGAGCTTGCCTCCCCAACTGTTTAATGCGATCATTCAGCGCGTCTAGCCCCGCATCTATAGGGCCGTATCGTCCGATTGCATTGCTTTGTGTGACAATTAAAAACACATCATAGCCCCCGAAATTCGGGATAAAATCGGGCCTTTTTAGCCTGCCATTTCCTGAAAACTGGCTCATTTAATCCTCGATCTCGGTTATGGCTATATCCATGTCATAGCCTGAACTGTTTACCGCATAAAGCGCACCGGAAAATCCGCCGCATTCCTGCCCCAGAATTAATGTTTCACCGCCTGACAGTGATTTTCCGCGTCCTACGGCTACGTTGCTATCACCAACCCATATACTGCCAATCACATCCAGATTTTCTAGAATAAGCGTTCTACGGTTCGCATTCGCTGCCACAAGGACCGCTGCCGCTGCACCGTCCGCCACGGTCACTGCCTCCGTTGTTGTGATTGTGCTGGCTTTGGTGTTTTCCGTTGTTAAAACATTATTGGGCGCATCGTCATTTTTAACCTTGACGGCTGCTGTAATGCTTGTTCTGTTGCTGCGAATATCCCCAGAGCCGATTTCCAGCTGAACATTCAACGTGTTGCCGCTATCATTGACAATTCTAACCCCTCTAAAACCTGCACCCTGATCGAAGCGGAATAAATCGTCTTGCTCAGCTACTAAATAATCGACATCATCAAAAACAAGTTTGAAAGTCTGGTCTGCCGTTCTCACCCTCACGAACGTACCAGAAATATTAATGTTAAATTCTTCGCCATTCGCGATAGCGATAGTTCCACGCTCAGGATATGGTCTTACTCTTGGTCCGCTCATTTGAATGTCCCCTTTAAACTGCCCGACTGGATAAGCACAAAGCCCAAAATGCCGATAACGGCCCATTGATAAACGCCAATCAATCTGTCATCGCTGCTTTCTTGGTTTTTTTGCAGCAATTCACTTGTAAGCTGCTGGTTTGCTGCAATATTATTGTAAGCCATTTCCTGACTGCGATCTGTCACATTGAAAAAATCCGTCAAGGCTTTGCCGATGAATTCGGTTGATTGCTCCAGCGTTTTTGTGCTGCTCTCGATTGCGAATTGCGCGACATCATCCGAGCCTACAGTCACAACATTTCCCGATCCGTCCGCACGAAAAGCGTAAGAATTTTCTCCTGCATCCGCCCCAATGCGCTGATCCGTAATGTTTGTTGTGTTGCTGCTCTTCGAAGAGCTTGAAAAAAGGCCCATTATTTCCTCATATATGCAAAAAGTAAGACCGCAGTGCCAATCATAAGCATTAGGTTTGTCGAAGCGCTCACGCTCACGCCGCCACCAAGTAAATCATGCGCACCTTGCATTTGCGGCTGTCCGCCAAAACTAAAATTGCCCGTTGTGTTGGTAAACTGACCTGATAAGCCGCTGACTGGTGTAGCGCTGAAAGATAGGGGCGATAAGCCTAGTAAAGACGCTGCTCCAGAGGTTGCACCAGAATG
>DCKO01000090.1:0-10574 GCA_002320665.1 Micavibrio sp. UBA1672 | reverse complement strand
CAGAACCCGCCGCACCTGCTAATAGAGGCAAAACCATATCGTTACCTCCGCATAAGTAAGATTAAGACCGCTATTCCGATCATTCCCGCGCCAATATAAAGACCCATTTGCCTGTTTTCCGGCGTGTTATATTGTGCCGCCGTGTTTGATAGATATTGCTCCAATGCATCCAATCGGCCTGCAAGAACATCGTCACGGGTTGTTTTTTGGGCGCTTTCCGCTGCCCGTAATGCTGAAAGCCTTTTAGCTTCATAACGGTCTAGCTCAATATCGCCCACAGTTTTAAAGACGCCTTTGGAAAAATCCCAAATGTCATTTAAAATGCTAGTTGCTGAATAATCGTCCGGCATATCTCTTTCCCTTTTAAAAAACCCAGCCCAGATATAAGCTGTGCTGGGTTTGAAACTTTATAGCCTTACAGGCCGCTTTTAATCCGGCGTGCCTACAAGCTCGCGCATAAGCGTTACGTTATTAGCTGCGCCCATATTCAGGGTTGCAATAACTTCCTGCACAAGCTGACGCTGACCATTGATCTCTTTCACAGAGCGCAAGGCATCGGGCGGGTTATTCATATCCAAAGGAACATGAACAAGGCCGCTTACTTGCGCAAAGTCCGTATAGCCTGCAATAAAGGCCGCTTGCTGATATTCATTGAGCTGGGAAACTTTGACGCCATCCCATTCCAACAGGATATCGTCAATATCGCCGTCCGCGGTTTCAAAGAAGAACAAGCCTTGGTGGCTATCGCCGTTGACCAGATTAAGCGAATATGGAAGCTCGCCAGTTCCGGCAACCTGAATTGTCGAGCGTTTCCACTTCACAATTCCCGCCGGAGCTTCCTGCACATCGTCAACAACCGCAAAGCCGCGCAATGAAGGCACTTGCCCTGCGTTGTTTAGTATGTTCACTTCAATGTCGAAATCTTTGACGCCTTTCATGCCCCAAGCTGTGGCTTCACGAGCAAGGGTGTTTAAACGCTGTGGCTCGCTGAAATAAATCGGCAAAAATCCGGGCGGTGTACCACTTCCTACGATGGGGTCACGCTTTTTTGTTCTGTTGATATCAAAAAGCTGTTTGGGGTTAAATCTTCGCTGCGTAACCTCGTCTAGACGAATATTAACATCGCCAATCTCAAGCTTCATATTAGCTTCGGTTGCACCTCCGCCAGTGTCGGTATTGTACTCCAAACAAATACCATGATATCGAACATTTGTAGGAAGGGTGATTTTGGCCGTTCCGCCTACTGCAACCCCTTCAATCTGGTTTAGTGGAATAATTCTCTTGGTTGCCATGTCTAAGCCCCTTCAAAATCTAAAATTAACCAAACCAGCTTGTAGAGTTGCCTCTCAAGCCTTCTTTGACGTCCTTCAAAATCGGCCCGTCACCGAAAAAGCGAACTGCCAAAGCCAAGCCAGCCAAGCCAACGAATGCGGGAGCTGCGCCTTTAATAATTCCTTTGAGTGTCATTGATCGTTTCCTTTGTTGAACAATTTGTCTCTAATGAGTTCCCATGCCGCCAAGGTTAAAACGCCAATAAAAACGCCGTAAAATATCTTCTTTGCAGACATAAAAAACCCCTCGTTTTTTCCATGCTCTTATAAAAAGCCTAGATAAAACAAGGGGGTTAAGATCATTTCCTATAAGGGAATTTTCTATAAGGGGGATTTACGCAAAAATTTCATCCTTAGAGATGTCTTCGGGCGTCACTTTATCAAATTCGACCTTTTCAAATCGCTTGATTTTACCCTGTTTCATCACATGGCGCAGCCTCTCGGCTACTTCTCCACCTTCGGACTTGCTCTTTGCTTTCACAAAGCGCTCCTGCCCTTTATTTCCAATGATACGATAGTACATATTACCTCCTTCTTGGTTTGGTTTTTCCACGGGTTATCATTCCACTGTGAAACTTGATATAATCGCCGCGCTCTAGGGTTTTTAAATCCTCGGCCTGACTCCCCAGTTTGGCTTTAACGGCCTGCACATCATTTCTATCCGAAAGATGGAAATAGTAATTCAATGTTGAATTACCCCTAAAATCAGGATTAGCCTGCGCAGGTCTCTGCGATACGCCGATAACCTCAACGCCCCATTCCCGCGCAACATTGACGACATAAGGAAAGCCGCCCATGCCTGCCGGATATCTTTGGTTAGGGGCTGTCACGCTCATTTCCTCAACGAGTATTGTTATATTTTTACCCTTGCCCTTGCTTTCATCGGCTTTTTGGCCTTTGGCTATCGCAAAGCAAATATCCGATAACTCTTTGACATGCTCAGGTGTTTCCCGCGCATCCGGCACATAGGAAATTTTAAAATCCCTATACCAGTTTTGCTTCAAAAACTTCCAAAGCGCTGCCTTGCCCCTGATTTTCTTAAAGCGGTATTCGTCTTTAAGATCATAGACAATCACACGCTGGCGCTGCCCCTGCGCTAGTAATTCCATCACAAGAGTTGTTTTGCCGCCGCCACGCGCCCCGAAAACGGAAATGACCTCTAAATCCTTGGTTATCATGCCGCCCCCAATGCTGCCGCCTGATCCGGCTTGACTTCGCCTTTAGGATGTTTATCCGGATTTCTTGGCTCTGGCGCTTTTTTGGCCTTGCTGCCCCGTTCCTCGGCAATCGCGCCGCGCATGCCTTGAACATAGACAATCATCATAACACCACGACCCAGCCATTTGTTTTCCGGATAAAGCATAAAATGCAATATCGGGATATCCAGAATTGTCTCGTAGAACATTTCCGCGATTTCCGAGCCTGTCGCATGATTTATCCGGCTGTTTGGCAATGCGAGCGCCTGAATGCCTGTTACTGCCGCCGCCGCGCCATGCAGCCCGAAAAAGCTTTGTATAAACTGCTCTTTCGTAAGCATGGTTGCCTTAACCTGCTCTTGCTGCTCCTCGGCCTGCGCGGTTTCGTGATCGTTTATAAGATCATCGAAATAATCCGCTTCATTCGTCTGCTGTGAAGAAGTGTTTTGCTGCCCCGATAATTCCTCTTGGTGGTCCGGCTGGGGATGGTCCAATGTCGTTTGTTGGCTCTGCTGGGTTTCTGTTGTCTCCGGCTGGTCCTGTTTCATCTTGAAGAACATTCTCTTTCTCTCCTATGTGCTGATTATATTCACGAATGATTTCACGGCTTTTTCTACGTCCAAGAAAACCGCGATAGCCGCATTTTTCGCCTGTTTCCTTGTCTATAACTTCCTTGCAATACGCAAAGACTGTCATATTTTTTGTTACCGACATTTTTGCTTGTCCACCACATGCCGGACATTCAAGTGTCGCCTCTAATTTATCGCCTGCTTTTACTGTCATATCTTCCTCTCCAGTTCTAAAAGACGTTTTTCATGGTCCGATACAATTTCCAGCGCCATATCCAGAACAGCCTCGGCTTTCCTGCCTTTTTCAAACATGCTGGCTTTCTTCACTTCGCGGATTGCTTGCTCTAATCTGGGAATGCTGCTCATTGTGCCTCTTCTAAATATTTTTGCCGTTCAACTGCTTTCAAAACTTTTCTATCGTGGTCATAATCCGACATAGCCATATATACGGATTGCCTCGCATCATCCCGCGCGGTTTCTTCGCTATAATGTCCGGTTTGTGCCACAGATAAAGAACGCCCTACGCCTGCCATTTGCTTGCGCATCATTTCTATATAATGGTCTCTTTTCATGGTAATCTGACGGCCCACAGGCACATAATCATCCGCACGGCCCGAGGCGTCATAAACAGCAGCCCAAAGCGGATGCAATCCCCAGCGCTCCTTGTGACTGTCAATGCTGTCGCCCTGATCCACAATACGCCTGCGCATAATCGCTTCGGCTAAAAGCTCTTTTATTTTTGGCCGAAAATCTTCAAACGTCCGGATATTGCGATCCTTTAAAAACTCTTTACCAAAACGCACCTCCACGCGCCAAATATGCTGCGCTTTCATATTATCGGGCGGGTAATAGCCTTCCTGTTCGTATACTTCAAACATCCATGTTTTGCCGGATGCTTCCAATATCTCTTTGCCTTTATCGTAAACTTGGACTTGTAAGCCTTTCCGGTTCATCCCTATAGTTAATGTTTCGATACGCTTCGAAGTGAAAACCATTTCTGCTTTTACGCCGGACGTTAAAACCATATTTTCAGCAACCATCGTGCTAAGCATCTCTTGTGAAAAATCGGGAGAATAAAAATCAAAGGCATAGTCTATGCGTGTAAGCGTGTGCCAATCTTCCTGCAGCGGCCTTATTTCCGAAAGCAAAAGGCGCTTTACACGCGCCCGTAATGCATCAACCCCATGCTCCCAAAGCCCCGCTGATTTATATCGCACAGATATATTAAACATCGGCTTTTCTGTCCGGATATGAAATTGCAAATCGTCATTTTCAAAAACCCATCTATGGCCCTGACTGCCCCCGCACCATATCTGAAATATTTCTCCACCAAATTCAAAAGCTGTGCCTTGCCCCTCATGCATTTCCCGCGCAAATTTTTGCCCTTGCTCCAATCGCTGCACTAATTGCTCCGGAATGACGCAGGCATAACACTCTTGAACGCTATCGAAGTTCGAAGCGAGCAATTTAGCGTAATTCGGTACTATTTCAGTGTTTATGTTGGGTATCATATTGAATATATGGGTTTGGTACCCCCCCTATTAGACAGGGGGGGGGTGGGAATTCTAGTTTGGTTTACTCTGAAAATTCACGTAAAGGACGTTGCCAATCGTCATGGTTACGCCCTTGCGCTGTAACCGCAAGAATTTCTCGCGGTCACGTAGATATCTAATCTTATCCATTACGGAATAATAAAGCTCAGAGCCGGACATTATGCCGCCTCCTGTTGGGGCTTGCTTTCGGTAATCGTAAAATGACCATCGCCCTCGCCCCACGCCATATAGCGCACTTCTTCTTCGTGCAGGGCCGGAATGTGGATGGCGAGCGTAAACATAGGCTTCTCTTCCTTGGTCACACCCTGCCACGCCGATCCGGCGTGAAATTGATTGCCCTGCTTCCCTCGCGCATAAATCAGATGCGAGGGGCTATTCTCGTTTTTCCTGTCCTTGTTTTCTTGCAAGGTTATGCTCAGATTATATTCGTAAGTGCTAATGTTACCGTGAATAATCACGTTTCCATTGTCGTATTGCTCTTTTGTAAGTTTACCTAGTCTCATTGGTTTCTTCCTTTTAGGTTAGAGTAAAAAAATGACCCTGCGCACAATACGCAGGGCCACCGTTTCACACCGAAACTGTTAAGGCTGCTTTGGCCTGATCGAAGCCAATCTCATAAAAGCGTTCCCTGAACTCATCAGGAACGCGCCCATATCTCGCATAGTGTTTAATTATATCCTTGCCCTCGCCATGCTTGGCGCATTCTGCGGCGAGTTTTGCGATTATGGGCGGCACGTTTCTATAAGCCATTTGTTTTACCTCGGTGTGAAGGTGGAAACACCCGTACTGGTGTCTCGCGTGGTGTTCCGCCTGCGGCGGGGTCTGTTTTTTGGGAAAAAACAGGAAAAAAAGAGGGGCTGTCCTACGCTTGAGAGGGTTCTAATCAATCGTAACCCCTCCTTTTCTGTTCCATCCATCGGTTTGGGAGACCAACCCCGCTCCGATAGGAAAAATCATTTCATATAAAAAATATATTGTCAAATGGCATGTATCATTTTTCTTGCTATTATCTACATGGAATCACTATAAGGGAATTTGCTATAAGGGAATTTTGCTATAAGGAGAAAAAAAAATGATTAACCGCACCCTAGAAGACTATATAAAAGTGGCTATTATACGCAACAATTTCAGGTCAAAGCGTGAATTTTGTCGCAGCCTAGGCCTATCTCCAAATATAACAACAGCATATAACAACGGAACTCTTCCCAATGATGACACTATGATAAAAATTGCTAGGCTTGCAGGCATTGATGAGGAAACCGCCCTTTTAGAGTTGGCAATCTGGAGAAACTCCGGCCCAGCTCAAAAAGCGTTCGCGAGCATTTTACAAAAACTCACTACGGCCTGCCTGCTTATCGCTATGGTTTCCGCGCTTTCCAGCCCTGCCCTAGCCGCCGAAAAGTGTAAAGAACAAGCGAAGATACTGTATATTATGGAAACTTCTGCGTATTATTTTTAAGGTAGTAGTGTTTCTATCTATTTAAACAAATAAGACATTTCGGAGTTCTCACGTCTCCAAATGGCAAAATCTATAAAATAATGATGGATGTTAACAAAGATCATAAATGAAAATAAAAACAAATACGGACCAAACTCTGCTTTGTTATATGTTACAAAACTATCAAGCCATAAGGGAAAAAAGTAACCAAGCAATGTTACACCAGTAAGACTAATTGCAATAAACGGCAACATTTTCTTCCAAACGATAATATTCCTATCATTAGAATATTCATTCATTTTTGTTTTTTGCTTCTCATAGGTCAGCTTTAGAACCATGAAGTTATATTGCATAGAATGAAAAAGCGGTGCCAAGAGGTATAATATTGGATAGAAAGGAAAAAGAAGCACCCAAATATAGACTGGGCCAATATAAGCTACCAAACCGTTATAAGAGAGCTTTTTGTGATGATCCGCACGTTTAACACAAAAAAGCACCACGCCCATTGACCAGACAACCATTATTATTTTAGCGATCATCATAAAATTATCTGATATTTCAAAGTTTTTGTATGGAATTCCATAAAAATTATCGCCACGATTGCTCCAATTAAAGTATATCCAGGCAAACAACCAGACAATATATGCGTTAATCAGTAAAACTTTTTTCTCAAGATTATTAAAAAAGACTTTTTCCCTTACCGATAAAACAATCATGACACCATAGCCCTGTTTTACATAGTGCCATCCTGTTAGAAACAACATTACGTTAACCAGTGTAGAGAGTTCTTCGCGAGTTGGCTGTACAGCGCTGTAAATTAAGGCGGCTATCAATAATAATGGTGCAACTATGCCTGCGATCAAATAACGGATACGTGTAACAATTGATGATTTTTTATCAGTCAGGTTATGTATGTAGTTATTATATAAGAGCTGATAACTATGTGTAAAATGCGGATATGTCAGGAAAAACGTTGCGATAAAAGCAAAATATCCGATGTTATCTTTCGTTGCATCAGACCATATTGGTAAAAAAACAAGTAAAAAAATAACAACGCTCAGCCCACCCACCATCGCAAAATCAAAGAGTGGAGAAACAATAAAATGCCCCTCTTCTTCTTTAAAACTTTCTTTGGTAGTAGCTGCTTCTGATACCATTTTTACCCGACTATAAATGTATTTTTCTTATTTTAGATGATATCATTTTCGATACAAGAAAACCAATAATTATTAGTGTTTGTCTTGAGAGCAGAATGTTTTGGAATTTTTATATAGGCCGTTGTTGAACAACTTGTAGCAAGACGTCACTGACAATATCTTCACCCATAATGTCTTCTGTAACATGCATGAGGCGCTCTTTGATAACAGAGACTTGTATAACGCCGCCTTTAAGTGCAACTTGCTCGTTCAAAACACCATACATATCTTGTATATAGGCATCCGTAAGCTTTGGTGACATGGTCTTAACTTTTTCGGCATTATTTACACCAGATACTTCAATAGCAACAACGAGACTAACGATTTGCTGAACACCGTTTGTATCAATGATCGGCAAGATTAATGGATCAAGCTTAACAAACTCGGCTCCTGAAGATTCTTTCTTATCAGCAGCTTGTGCAGGTACACTCATAAAGAAAAAACTGACTACGGTCAGAAAAGTTAATAAGGCACGCATTTTTAAATCTCAGCAATTATTTATACCGATAAATACGATAACAAATAAACTTTAAGAATGCGTTTACAGCGAATGATTGTGATACGTTATTCTTTAAGTGCTTTGGCAACTTTATCCAGCACAGCATTCACTAATGAGGCCTGAGGTTTTTCATAGAAGCAATACGTTGCGTTTACATAATCATTAATAACTAGAGGCTGGTCTGTTCCTTGGTTATGAAGGAGTTCCGAGGTGCCGCAAACCAGAATAGCATATAATAGGGGCTCCATATCGTCTTTATCTGATGGCTTTTGCAAATTGGCATTAACCAATTCAATAGAGGTACGGCTGCCCTCTTCAAGTCCTCTCATAATTTTGGTAAATAAAGACTTGTCAGGTTTGGGTAAAATGCCATCTTGGTCACCAATATCCAAAGCCACCCTATTCTTCAGGTATTCCTCTATAACTTTATCGACAGGTTTCTGGTTCTGGCTATTCTGATAACATGCCTGCACAGCCAGAATTCTGGCAGCCATTTCTTTATTGATCTTTGTTTGTCTTTTCTCTGTCATTATATGGCGTGTAGCTCTCTTTTGAGTTTAAAAAGGGATAATGCAGCATCAGCAGCGTCCCTGCCCTTATTTTTTTTAGCGGGATCAGCTCTAACCTCGGCTTGTTCTTTGGTATCACACGTCAAAATTCCATTACCGATGGCAATATCATGTTCCAGCATTAAATTCATTAATCCTCGGGCAGATTCACCTGCGACAATATCATAATGCGAAGTTTCGCCCCGGATAACGCAGCCCAGAGCAATATAGGCATTATAATTGCTTGAGGCGCTGGACAAGCCCAGTCTGATTGCTAGAGGGATTTCCAAAGCACCTGGCACATCATAGAGATCATAATCACAGTTATTGTCCTTAAGATATGCAACTGCGCCGCGGGTAAGGTTTTCAGTGATTTCAGTGTAATATGGCGACCTGACGATCATTATATTGGGTTTCATGCTTATTGCTCTGTTATGATTTTATAGCCTTCTATGTGGAGATCATATCCATCTAGCCCGATAATATTTTTTGGTTGGCTTGTGGTCAACAAGATCATGTTTTCAACCCCCAAATCCAGTAGAATTTGCGCGCCAATTCCGTAATCCCGTAGATTATTTTGAGGTTTTTTGTTCTCGGCATCTTTTATAAGCCCCTCAGAAAGGCTCAGCGGGTTTGGTGGGCGTAAGAGGACAATAACCCCCCTACCCGCTTTATCTATGGCCTGAATAGATTTCTGCAAGCTATCCGAGGAATTTACACCCAAAACATCGCCCAAGACATCAAGCGCATGCATTCTAACTAATACAGGTTCGTCAGATTGACTGATATCACCTTTGACCAGAGCTATATGCTCGGCATATTCGACCTTTGTTTTATAGAGATGAAGTGTAAAGCCTTCCGTATTGGGTATGTTCACGGCCTCTTCGGAATATACGCACTCGACTAGGTTTTCAGTACGGCGACGATAGGCGATGAGATCCGCAATTGTACCTATTTTCAAATTATTTTTCTGCGCGAAAGGTACAAGATCCGTGAGGCGCGCCATTGTTCCATCATCATTCATAATCTCGCAAATAACACCAGCGCCGGCAAAACCAGCTAGTTTTGCCAGATCGACAGCTGCCTCCGTATGACCAGCCCTTACCAAAACGCCGCCTTCACGGGCAATAAGGGGGAAAACATGACCGGGCGTTGCAATATCGCTGGGCTGCACCTCATCTTTGATAGCAGTCTGGATTGTATGGGCACGATCCGCAGCAGAAATGCCTGTGGTTACACCTTCTCTTGCCTCGATGGACACTGTGAAGGCTGTTCTATGCTTGGAATTATTGCCGCGCCCCATGAGTTGGAGACCTAAACGGTCAATCATGGTTTCTTCCATAGGCAGACAGATAAGCCCCCTGCCCTCACGCGCCATAAAATTGATGTTCTCAGGGGTCGCCATTTGCGCAGGGATTACCAAATCGCCTTCATTTTCACGATCCTCGTCATCCACGATAATCACAGGTTTGCCGTTGCGCATATCGGCAATGATCTCTTCTATATCCGATAACACTGGCTGGTCGTCCTCATTGAGGCGCGCATCCTTGATTTTATCTTTTGAAACAGGCTTTAAATTATTCATGATGCTCCTTTGCTCTGAATAATCCTATCCATATAGCGCGCCAAGATATCAATTTCCAGATTTACTTTGCTTTTAGGTGCAAGTGTGCCCAGTGTTGTATGTTCCCAAGTGTGCGAAATAATGTTTACACTAAAGATTTTTTCTGTAACTTCGTTCACGGTCAAGGATACGCCATCAATTGTAATCGAACCTTTGGGCGCGATAAAATGCGCCATATCTTTTGGATGTTCAAATATAATCCGGTGAGAGCCATCATCAGGCGTAATCTCTAAAACGGTAGTTACGGCATCAATGTGGCCGGAAACAAAATGCCCACCAAGTTCATCTCCTACGGCTAGAGATTTTTCGAGATTAACTTTGCTGCCCAACTGCCAGCTTCCTAAAATAGTGCAGGATAATGTCTCGTTAGAGACCTCAAAAAACAGCGTATTTTCTTCTTTTTTTACAACTGTCAAGCAGCATCCTGAACAACAAATTGATGCCCCGATTGCTATGGCACTGACATCCAGATTGGTTTTTATGCCAATTGTAAGATCGCTATTGTCTTTCTCGTAAAGCGCAATCTCGCCAATATCTTGTACTAATCCTGTAAACATACGGGTTTCCTTACCCTTTTAGCGTGTAGATTTCAAGCATATCCTGCTCTAGGGGGCGCATGT
>DCKO01000065.1:3918-52997 GCA_002320665.1 Micavibrio sp. UBA1672 | reverse complement strand
AAATCCGAAGAAGCAGAACGTGTAATTGTCAAAGTCGCAGGCGCAGGTGTCTGGACGTTTACAACGCCTTCCGTTGCAGCCGCTGTAATATTAATTACCTGAGAACCGTTTGCCACAGCACCTGTCTGTGTGGCAGCTACAGAACCATCATTGGTTAACGTAATTGCCGGCGTGTCACCAGCAGCAAACTGTATCAACCACTCACCAAAATCCATGTCGGATACGTCAGTGGTCGTAATACCGCTAGAAGTAATTAGCTGGGCGTTTACTGTTTCTACTTGTGCAAAAGCATAGTTTGATGCGGCTGTTGAAAGTGCAATAGCACTCGTCATAGCCACGAGTTTGAAAGTGTTACGTTTCATTAGGTTTCTCCTTTTGTCCCTAGATTAAAATACTGCTACTCAGTAAGGGTGTAACGTGAAATTTTCGTGATAGCATTAATATCACACTAAAATGGTTAACGCATTATTAATGTCATAAAAATACTCGAAATAAATGTGATTAACTTTCGCAAGCCATCCCTTCACACGTCTAACTTTTTATCACTAAGCATTTGTCTTTGTCAATAGACTGTGTTTTACTATCAGCAATAAGTTCAAGAGTTTATCAACAGACTTATCCACTCAAGTACCCACAATTTTTTAGCGAAATTTCTTAATGAAACAAAGAATTTGCAAGGCAATAATATTTTCTTTTTATACGTCGATTGTGTTTTTTTCAATCGCTAATTCTGCTTATTCGGAGATTCGCGAATCGGAAACACTCACCAGAAGCGAACGCCTTAATCTTGCCAGATCCTTTGTAAAAAAAATAAAATCCGGATTATCTTATGCAGATACAAATCTACTCAGACCTTATGAAGATGATGATCCAAATGCCGGTAATATATTGCAAGATGGCGAACTTTTGTTACTACAGCCCGTCTTGCGCGATCGCTTTCATCCCGAAGGCTTAATACTGGCAGAATATCAAAATGGAGAAATTCTGGTTTCTTTGCGTGATTTCTCCGAGACTCTAAGGATTGCGATTACTGTTGATCCCGACACTCAGACGGCTTCAGGCTTTTATATTGATGAAAACAAGCCATTTTTTCTTGATGTAAACACATTGCAAGCCCGTACCGATCAGGGAGAATTCACAGCAAGCCCGGAAACCTTTGCCAGAGATGGTGATATTTTCGTAGCCTTAAGTGATCTTGAAAAATGGATTGATATGGAATTCTCACCTATTATATCGACACAGCGATTGACAATTGAATCAGAAGAGCCTTTGCCAATTGAAAAATATTATGCGCGCCGAAAGCTAAAATTCCAGAAATATAAAATGCCAGAGCCTGAACTGCCACGCCTGGAAGGCGATGAATATAAAGCCATTGAAATGCCCGCTATTGATGTTGCAACCACATCAACGTATAGAAAACGTGGAGGTGCACAGGAAGGTACAAGCCGGCATAATGCCACTATCAGAACAACTGGTGATCTTGCCTATGGAACACTCACAACCCAATCCAGACTTAATAATGAGGATCAGCTTACAAATATAAGTGCCAATTATAAGCAAGAATCTGCACAACCCGATCTACTTGGACCATTAAAAGCCCGACGCTTTGAACTTGGAGATGTTATTTCGGCTAATTTTGATCTTGGTGGCTCTGTGTCACAGGCCTTTGGGGCAAGAATTACAAATACTGATCCCTTGCGATCTTTCAGCAGCCCAACCACGAACATATCAGGGCAAGCCTTTCCAGGCTGGGATGTTGAACTATATCGGAATGATGGTCTGATTGATTTTCAGGAAGTTGATGAGAATGGATATTATAATTTTGAGAATGTTGACCTGTTTAATTCAGATAACAACTTCAAACTGATTTTCTTTGGCCCTCAAGGTGAACGGCGCGAGGAAAACCTTTATATCCCTATTGACCGAAGCCGCCTTGCCAATCGTGGTGGCATATATGATGTATCGGTAACACTTGATGAAAAACAAACATTCAAACGTTCTCGTCTGGATAGTGAAGATGAAGGCTCCGTTAATGTTACCGCTCTTTATGAGCGTCCTATTCTAGGTAGTAGCGCGGTTACGGCTAGTTTTAGAAGCAACGAACATGAGGGTGAGCGCAATTACGTCAGCGGCCTTGGCTTATCAACAACTGTGGCGCAAACCTTGCTAAATATTGATGCTGCCGTGGATGATGAAGGTGAAACAGCGGCGCGGCTTGTGGCCAGAAAAAACATAGGGAAGCATGATTTCATTGATACTGTTGACTGGATTGCACCTAATTTTGATACTGAAAATGAGGGCGATACAAATGATGTCGGCACTATAAAGAATACATTTCGTGCAACTGGCCCCATGCCATTCATGATTGGTAAAAACCCGAGATATAACGTTACCACAAGTTATAGCCATAATACCGAGGGTCGGGATGCAATTCAGACCAGTGCAAGTTTGAATACAAATATCAAACGTGTTTCCTTGAATGAACAACTTAGCTATCAGTCAAATAACTTCAGTGATGACAGACTTAATTCAATTTCCAATATGACAGCCACATATGGTCGCAACCGATTCCGCGTGCTGGCTGACTATGAGATCAAACCCGACAGCACGTTAAGCCGCCTTTTTGCTAGCTATAGACGTGACTTCAACCGCGATCTCGACCTGACATTAGAGGCTGAACGCCAATACAATCAAAAGATAAATGAATTTACGGCGAAGTTGGACTGGCAGGCTGGTTTTGTGCGCCTTTCTCCTCAGATCACCTATAATACGAATAAAGATTTCTTTGCGCGGCTTAACACGCGGTTTGGCATCTTGAAGGAGCCACACAGGGACAAATTTGAATTCTTTGACCGCAATGTTTCGAATAATGGTGCGCTGAGTGCTTTTGTCTATCTTGATGCAGATGGTGACGGCCAATACTCGGAAGGTGAAGAAAAGCTTAAAGGTATTATCATTAAATCAGTTCAAAATGGCGGTCGTGCCACAACGGATGAAAATGGTATAGCCCTTTTCAATCGTTTACAGGAGCTCAGATTAACTGATGTAAAGCTTGACTCCACATCATTGCAAGATCCAACTTGGGTCAGCGGATTTGAAGGCGTTTCCATCCTGCCACGCAAAGGTCATGTTGCAACTATAGAGTTTCCCGTCCATATAAGTGGCGATATAGATGGAACTATATTTGCACGCAGCAATAATCCAGATGTTGGTTCTGTACCGTTGCGAAATATTACCCTAAATCTTTATAATGATGACGGCGAGATCGAGCAAAGCGCTATTTCAGATTCAGGCGGGTTTTATTATTTCTCTACCGTTCCACCCGGACGATATTTGCTCCTGATTTCAGAGAAAAGTGCTAAAAATGCCAAAATCATAAGTCCTCCACCTCAAGCCATAGAAATCGGTTATGATGGTACAGTCATATATGGCAATGATATTATAGTCGAAGAGGGTGAGCAAAATATCCCAAGTGAGGTTAAAGCCAACCTTGATGATTATAAGGCACGTCACCCACATATTAATTTTGATGAAAATGATTATGAAATTGTTCTCAACCTTGGTGAGTATAATTCTCGCCTGATGATGTCATTGGTGCATTACAAGGTAAAAACACGCTATTTACCGATACTCTCGGGCGGCAGTTTGATTGTACCGCCAAATGAGAGCTATGCAGATGAACAAACCGGCAAGCATAGCTTACGGTTTGGCCTGCGAGATGTATCTGTGGACGAGGCTTATAATCGCTGTAAATCCCTTGTTGCACGAAGCATTACTTGCAAGGTCGAGATATTTCCATCTTATATAAAACAGGCTAAAAACGAGCAAACCGACCTCTCTCAAGCCACTGGCGCGCCCTAGCCTTCAACGTTTCTTAATTCAAAGGAAATGTTTCTTCGGCATATATGCGCTGGTTTTCCAGATCATAATGCATCATTACAATCTTTATGGCGCCGCCTTGAATTTCCTTCCTGAGCGCAATCTCAAAGACGCGCTTATTTACTTCGGGGAATATATGAGCATTACTAACTTCACCAATAATCTCCTCCTTACCATCTTTGACATGATAAGCAAAAAGATGCCCCAAAACGGAATATGGCCCGCCTTCACGATAAACGGGTGTCATAACCTTTAGCCTACCATTTGCCGGATTTCTTTGAATATCAATACGCCCTATTTTTGCAGTTACATCTTCCTGCCCCGATCTTAGGATAACCGGAATTGTATAGCCGACATTAATGGTTACCATAGCGCGTGGACGACCTGTTTGATCCCCTTCTGCCTCTACAGGATCGGGCAAGCTGGCAAACCCAAGATGAACATGATAATCACCAGGGGGAATCACCTCTGGGCGACGCAATGCAAGCTTGATCTTTTGCTTGGCATTCGGTTTTAGCGTGACGCGCCTTGGCGTGAAAATAATATGCTTTGATAAATCAAATTCCGTAATCGCCTCAGGCACACTTGTATATGCGGGGCCAGTTTCTTTCATGCGAAAAAATCGCCAACTCATTTCATATGATTTCGGCTCATCACCCGTATTGACCAGAGTGACTTCGGCGAAACGATCTCTTTCACCAAAAAATACACGCGTGGGTGTGATCAACAAGTCCGCTTTTGCCGGAACAATTGGCATAGACACCAAAATCAAAAAAAGAAGAGCAAAGCTTTTTAAACGCATATTGTATTTCCTTTAATAAAAATAATAAAAATCAAAAATTAATCTGGATTTCAAGCTGACCATTATAGGTAAAATCTCCATAAGCATTTGTATTTCCAGATGTTCTGGCCGTTCCACCAACGGTAATTTCAGCAGTTCCGCCTGCCGTTGTTGTTGCAGGATGACTTTCTTGCAAACTGACCATCTGAAAGTTCTCACCACTGGCCGATAAAGGAATTGTTTGTGTTACCGTGACACTAGCTATTGCTGTGCTTGAAGGTAATCCATCAATGTCAAATATCCCTTCTTGCGGTGCGGCGATCTCTATAAACCCTGCAGCATCGAACGTGTAAGACCCATTGGTGTTAATTGTAATATCATATTGCGCGTCGTTATTTTTGGATATCCAAGAACCAAAACTCAAGGCCTGCACAACCGTTACACCAGCCTCAGCCTGAAGCGGTAACATCAAAAAACAGAAAAATAATGCGAGACGCATTAACATTGCACAAAACACTCTTTATCGATTTCCAAGGAAGCGACATCATAGGAATTTATGAATAGCCGATCAATATGATTTTTTTAGGATATACAAAGTTATCAAGAACAGCCTAGTTCTGAGGCGAAAAGTCTATTAACACCATGTTAGATTGCTCAGTTGTTCCCTTGTAAATATTATGATGCTCTACTGTAGCAAGGTCACCAGCATAAATGTGTTGCTCCCCGCTACCATCTTTATTTTGATACGTGATATGGCCTGTTAACAGTGCCTTGAATTGCGTCGTTGGATGACTATGGGTTGCTAAATCTGTACCTTCAGAAAAATCAAGCAATTTAAACTTGTTATGAAAGGTAGTGTCGGAATCATAATCTGCCTTAAAATCAAATTCACTTGCCAGGTCTGCTATTCTCGCCTCTTTCTTGGGACGCGTTATCCAATTCAACTTATCCAAGGCTTTGACTTGCAAATTTCCAATAGGATTATCAAAAGCTTTCACTGGCTTTGATACAGCTTTTGCAAGATCAACAATCATAAGAACAGCATTACTTTGCGCATGCAGGTCCATAGTATTATCCGGAGGGTTGTAAGCAATATGTTCGGCGTTAAGTGATTGCCCTTCACTACTTTGCAGATTACCATTAAGACAAAAAATGATGCTGTGCATTTGACCAGCAGTTTCTTCATGATCGTTTAAAGATGCCGAATTCATCAATATCCTATCACCTTTTTCTAACTTCAAAAAATGCACCCTACTGTCCATTTCAGGATCGTAAGGTTCCTTCCAAATCCCTGACTCAACGATTGATGCCCCGTTCAGGATTTCAAAAGATTCAATTGATGCAGAGACTTCACTTTGTCCGCTATTTTTCATCTGCACTAATGAATCACCTATGCTTTCCGATGCTCTATATTTAAAAAATCTGGTTAAAACCCCGACGTCACCCTCGACTTGCATAAACTTTCCTCTGCCCTTAACAATAAAATTTTAGGGTTAATGCTATCATAGTTTTTTCATAACCACTAATTTATTACATAAATACCACATCAACATAAATCTCGTAAAAAAAAGAAATATCCTATTGATGAGAATGGATATTTCAGGATATCATACCAACTGGTGTTTTCTGCTGCGTATTTCTTTTAGTTCTTATGCCCTGTTCTGGGGTCAACTGGTTCACTTTTACATGTACAGAAAAATAGCTCTGAGCCTGTGTTTTACGCTATTTTTGGGTCTCCTTAGCGGATGTAATCCCAAGAGCGTCTTGCACCTTGATAAAAGCGAATCAGCGAATCAAACAAGCAGCAAAAACAGCCAAAATCAAAACACCACCAGTGAACCAACGGCGGTATCACCGCCTTCAACCGAGAATCTCCTAGCCAAAGATAATGACGGAATTACAGCGCCTGTAGCGTTGCCGCCTAGCTATGGTGGTTCACCCCAGAAACCAGGACAATCCGGCACAGCATATATGCCAAATGGGTTACCAGTTTTACAGCCCATGAAAGGAGTAAATGTTGATGCGCTGTTTTCCGAGGAAATACGGGATTCAGACGAAAGATTTGATCGCGTAGAAAATGCGGTCGTCGAGTTACGCAAAGAATTTGAAAGCTTGAAACCTTCTATGGTTCGCCTTGCTGCTGTCGAGACCGACATACAAAGTCTGGTCACAGAACTTGAAGTTTTGCTGCAGGAAACACCGCCTACGCAAACACCGACACAGCTTATGCCGCAATATCAGAGGCCTGAGGATCAAGCCAATTTGACGGTTAGCCAATTGGCTACTGATCCCGATCCACCGCCTCAGGTAGGCGAACCTAAAGGTAATACGAGTCCACCTCCTATGGCTAAGCCCCCTGCCAAGGAAGTTAAAAAGCCTGCACCAACAACACCAAAGTCTAAAGCACCAGTCAAAGCATATGACGGTGTTGTTGCAACTAATCTGCGTATTGGTGAACACTCGGACAAGGTTCGCGTTGTTATTGATACGAATGTGAAAACCAATTTTACAATTGATCATGACAAGGAAGAAAACCTGATTACGGTTGAATTGCCTGATGCCAGATGGGTAGGCGATTTACAAGAAACACTCCGTGATTCAAAGCTTGTAAAATCTTGGTCAGTCACCTCAATCAATGATGATAAAGGCTCTTTGGTTGTTATGACCTTGAAGAAGCCCTCCAGCATTATGCAACAAAAGAGGCTGGCGCCTGACAGCCACCCTTACCACAGAATTTATTTTGACCTCTCGCTTTAAGAGTATAGGAAGGTCTGATGCGTAAAAAAGTTCTGCTTATTTTATGGGCATTGGCCAGTTTCGGAATTCTATGGCTTGCCTTGTCGCCTCATTTTGGTCCTCTACCTATATATCTTGATAAAGTTTTACACATTGTTTTTGCTTTCGTTTTGATGATAGGGCCACTCATTGTCACAAGAAAACCACTATATATTTTTGGTATCGGTTTTCTGTATATGGCTCTTGGCGTTGCTGTCGAATATGTCCAAGCCACTATGCCGGATAGATCAGCAGAATTTTTAGATATCGTAGCTAATATAATCGGCATCTTTCTTGCTTTCATTTTTTTCTGGTATCTGAGATGCAAAAAAGATTAACTAAGTCTATTGCCGATTATGGAGATTTCCGGTTATGTTTGCCGCATTGCAATATAAATTCCCACAAAAAAGAATGCGTACCTCTAAGAAGATGAGCGAAAACGATAATAAACCAGCCCTAAGCAAAACACGTCCTTTGGTAAAGGAAAGTGTAAGTGCATTGCTATTATTTGGTGATACTGTGGCGATTATTGTGGCCTTTATACTGGCGATGGTCACTGTGCCGTTCTTAAAGGATATTCTTGCACCGGAAATTTATACCAAGCCCTTAACCGAATATCAGAAAATACATGACCTTTTTTTCCTATGGCTATGTCCATTTGTCTTATTCATGTTTCATACCAAGGGCCATTACACACAGCGTGAGCCATGGTGGTCTGTAGTTAAAGGCGTGATGACTGTATGTATCATGGCTTTTGTCCTTGATGGGTTTATGCGCTTTGCCCTCAAGATGTCATTCTCCAGATCCCTCATCACTTTTAGCTGGGTCTATGTCTTCTTTATGGTACTGGCTTCACGCCAGATTATCTACCATATATGCCGCAAGAAAGGCCTGTGGAATATTCCAACCGTTCTTATCGGCAGTGTCGAGACTGTGTTTAACTCGCTTTATGCCTTTAATGCCGATCGTTTTACAGGCTATGACGTACACAGCGTTTATATCAGGGATACTGATAAAAGTATTTTTGACCCGAGCTATCTGCCACCACGATTCAAGAACGTTAAGGTCTATCGTGAGAAATTTAATGCACGAGACTATATTGAGAGTCATCTTGATAATTTCTTTATCTTTTCACTGGGGACATATCGCGGTGAAGAGCGAGATAAGCTGATTAAGTTTATGAACAAGCGACAAGCACTTTATGCCTTAGTACCGCCAATATCTAACCAGATCAGCATGAGCGAAATGATACCCAAACAATTCTTTGGCAATAACGTGATGCTGCTTCATGCCAGAAGTACGAATTTATCTTTGGCTGGGCGCATCATGAAGCGAGCCATGGATATTGTGCTTTCTATTATTGCCTTGATTATATTCTCACCGATTATGTTGGCGGTTGCTATTATGCTCAAAGTCGAGGGGCAAGGCGGCTCTGTTTTTTATGGCGGGGAACGCATTGGTTTTCGTGGCAAACGTTTTCGTTGCTGGAAATTCAGAACAATGGAACCTGATTCAGATCACTTATTGCACGAGCTTTTAGAAAGTGATCCTCAGGCCAAGGCTGATTGGGATAAGTACCAGAAGCTCAAGCAGCCTGATCCGCGTGTAACAACCAAAACGGCTGCCCTGATCCGTAAAACCAGTCTGGATGAATTACCACAGCTCTGGAATGTTTTAAAAGGTGATATGTCTCTGGTAGGACCGCGCCCTATTCTAAAACATGAGGCCAAACTTTTTGGATCTGATTTGAACCATTACCTGCTTGTACGCCCTGGTATCACTGGCCTATGGCAGGTCAGCGGGCGTAATGATACCACCTTTAACCGCCGTATTTACTGGGATAACTGGTATGTGCGCAACTGGTCACTTTGGGGTGATATTGTGATTATGGTGAAAACGGTCTGGGTTGTCCTGCGACGAGATGGCGCTTATTAAATTGAGGAGATCATATCTTCAACGTCCTCCTTAGCCTTGGTCAGGCTTTCCTCGTTTGATGAACGCAACACCACATTCACGCCCGTCTTGCCATCTTTGAAATAGGGATAGCTACCGATATCAACATCAGGAAACTTCTTTTGTATGTCGCCTAACCCTTCGGCAATTTTGCTCTCTGGGTAAAAGCATGGCACATTTTCTGATTTCACCAGCGCGCCACCAGCCAATGACGGTACAACATGATCGACCATAGCCTGCATAATGCGCGGTACACCTGCCATGACATATATATTGTCTATAATAAAACCGGGCGCAGCGGAGACCGGATTTGGGATTAACTCTGCGCCTTGCGGTGTCATCGCCATTTTACGGCGCGGCGCATTGAATTCTTCCTTGCCATAGTGTGCTTCAAGGATTTCAAAGGCTTCGGGGTGCGTTCCAAAAGCCACGCCACACGCTTTGGCTACGCATTCGGAGGTTATATCATCATGGGTCGGCCCAATCCCGCCGGAGGTAAACACATAATCCACCTGCTCTTTTAGGGATTTGAGTGCCTCCACTATCTTTTCTTCAATGTCAGGCACAATGCGCACCTCAACGAAGGATATGCCTTGTTCGCCCAGCTTATTAGCAAGGTAATTGATGTTCTTGTCTTGCGTGCGGCCGGAGAGGATTTCATTGCCGATAACCAGCATTGCCGCTTTATATGTTTTGCCCATGATTACCCTTAAATTCTTTACACGACGCCTATAAATCTATAAGTAACAGTGATCTGTGAATATAGGTTATAAATAATAAAGATGACAACGAATATAAATTTAAATCCACTGAATGACTTTACTGCTGAAGGTATCGAACTTCACAGCGAAAAAGATTTTGAAGGTATGCGCAAGGCCGGAAAGCTGGCGGCTGAAATTCTGGATATGATTACAGAGTATGTTGTGCCGGATGTTACGACCGAAGAGTTGGATAAGCTTTGCCATGATTATACGACCAAGGCTGGCGCTATTCCTGCACCACTGAATTACCAGGGCGGTGGGCCAACACCTTTCCCGAAATCTATTTGCACCTCGATTAATCATGTGGTTTGTCACGGAATTCCAGCAGATAAGAAGCTGCGTGAGGGTGATATCATTAATATTGATGTCACAGTTATTCTGGATGGCTGGCATGGGGATACGTCCCGCATGTATCTGGTTGGTGATAAAATCCCAGTCAAAGCACGCAAGCTTGTTGATGTGACCTATGATGCCATGATGGCAGGGATTGAAGCTGTTAAACCGGGGGCAACTCTGGGTGATATAGGCCATGCCATTCAAAGTGTTGCCGAGGCCGAGCGCTTTAGCGTGGTACGGGATTTTTGTGGTCATGGTTTGGGGCGTACTTTTCATGCCCCACCATCCGTGATGCATTACGGACAGCCCTCATCCGGGACCATCCTTCAGCCCGGCATGTTTTTTACAATCGAACCAATGATTAATGCCGGTCATTACGCTACAAAAGTTCTGAGTAGTGATGGCTGGACGGCGGTGACGCGTGACCGCTCCTTAAGCGCACAATTCGAGCATTCTCTGGCTGTTACTGAAACAGGTTTCGAGATATTCACCCTCTCTCCAAAGGGTTATACCAAGCCGCCTTATTCTTAAGTTTCCGTTGCATCTGCACCTGTTTTTCGTCATATTAAGATTTGTGTATAACTCCGTGGAAAACTAAGTTAAAACTATGGTGCAGCCCGCACAAAAAAAGATTTTAAAAGACCAGCCACATTATAAAGGCCACAGACAGAGATTACGGGAGCGTTTTGTCGTTTCGGGGGCTGATTCCCTGCAGGATTATGAATTGCTAGAACTTTTGCTCTTTCAAGCTATACCACGGCGCGATGTGAAACCTTTGGCCAAGCAGCTTTTACAAAAATTCGGTTCTCTGACCGAGGTGTTGAATGCCTCCCATCATGCCCTGTCACAATGTGACGGGATGAGTGATAACGTTGCCACAGCCATTAAAACGGTCACAGCAATTGCGCATCGTGCCATGAAGCAAGAGCTGATGAATAAGCCTGTCCTGAACTCATGGACGCGGCTGATGGAATATTGCCATGCGACTATGGCGCATGAGACGAAAGAGCATTTTCGTATATTATTCTTAAATAAAAAAAACGAGCTTTTAGCCGATGAAATTCAAGGCTCTGGTACGGTAGATCACACACCGGCCTATCCGCGCGAAATTATGAAGCGAAGTCTTGAGCTTGGCGCTACGGCTTTGATCCTGATGCATAACCATCCTAGCGGCGATCCGAAGCCCTCACAGGCCGATCTTAAGATGACACAAGCCATTATCGAGGCTGCGCGCCCCTTTAACATCACCATTCACGATCATGTCATTATTGCCCGAAACGGTCACACGTCTTTTCGGAATGAAGGATTGATGTAAGAATGAAATATCCTTTAAGCCTTATGTTTCTTTGTGTGTGCCTCTTATCGTTGAGTGCTTGCCAGACCACAATGACCGACGCTCAAAAAGAGCGCGAACAGAAAAACCCTTATTATTCGGCAACGCTGGAGCATGCGCGTAAGAAAAACTTTTCGACGATTCGGACAGAAATGGCTCTTAAAGGCTTAACGCTTGGCTCTCCGCTTTATATTCGTGCCTTTAAACATGAAATGGAGCTAGAGGTCTGGGCGCAAAATCCTTATACGGGTACGTACAAGCTATTTAAAACTTACCCGATTTGCAGCAAATCCGGTGTACTTGGCCCCAAGCTCAAGGAAGGTGATTTGCAAACACCTGAAGGGTTTTATGATGTCACACAAGAGCGCCTGAACCCGAACAGTAAATACTACCTGTCTTTTAATATAGGCTACCCCAATATGTTTGACCGTGCACATAGGCGTACAGGTACTCATTTGATGATTCATGGTTCCTGTGTGTCAGAAGGATGCCTTGCTATGACAGATAAGCATATTGGCGAAATTTATTTGCTGGTGGAACAGAATTTCAAGCATGGCATAGCTTCCGTACCTGTGCATATCTTTCCGTTTCGCATGACAGATGCCAATATGCTCTTACGCAATACGTCGCGCTGGTATCCATTCTGGGAGGATCTTAAGGCCGGATATGATTATTTCGAGGCATATAATACCCCGCCAGATGTCAGCGTACGCAAAAAACGCTATGTGATCGATGGTGCGAAGAAATATCTGGCACAGCGCTCTTGATCCTCTGATAAAAATCCCCTAGATTTCGGGCGTTACGAATAATAGAAAGATGAGTTATGATTCCTCGCTATAGCCGTCCCGAAATGGCAAATATCTTTGAACAGGAAAACAAGTTCCGTATCTGGCTGGAGGTTGAGACTCTGGCGCTGGAGAAAATGGCAGAGATGGGTGTTGTGCCTGAAAGCGCAGCGAAGGCTTTGCGTGAAAAAGGTGATTTTGATGTTGAGCGTATCAATGAGATCGAGGCCGAGGTCAAGCATGATGTGATCGCGTTTCTGACCTCCGTTGCCGAACATGTCGGAGAAGATTCACGCTACGTACACCAAGGTATGACCTCTTCGGATGTGATTGATACGAGCTTTGCCGTGATGCTGACGCAGGCCGCTGATCTTATCATCGAAGATATTAATAAGGTTTTGGCCGCTCTTAAAAAACGCAGCCTTGAGCATAAAGACTCGCTTTGTATTGGGCGCTCTCATGGTATTCATGGTGAGCCGACTACATTTGGGCTTAAGCTGGCTGGACATTATGCAGCCTTCAAACGTGCAAAAGAACGTATGATTGCGGCCAAGGAAGAAGTCAGCACGATTACAATTTCCGGTGCGGTCGGCACGTACGCCACAGCAGATCCTGCGATTGAAGCTCATGTCGCAGATAAGCTGGGCCTAAAGCCAGAAGTTGTTGCCACGCAAGTTATTCCACGTGATCGTCATGCGATGTTTTTTGCTACATTAGGGGTGATTGCCTCTTCGATTGAAAACATTGCCGTTGAAATTCGTCATTTGCAACGTACGGAAGTGCGCGAAGCGGAAGAATATTTTGATAAGAACCAAAAAGGTTCTTCAGCTATGCCACATAAGCGCAATCCAATTGGTAGTGAGAACCTGACCGGACAGGCGCGCATTATACGCTCGGCTGTGATTCCGGCGCTTGAAAATGTAGCACTATGGCATGAACGTGATATTTCGCATTCTGCCGTAGAACGTACAATCTTACCTGATGCTTTGATTTCGGCAGATTATGCCCTGAATCGTCTGGCTGGCCTGATTGACAAGCTCTTGGTTTACCCAGAGCGCATGAAACATAATCTGGAGATGACTGGTGGCTTGGTGTTCTCTCAGCGGACAATGCTGGCCCTGACTCAAAACGGGATCAGCCGTGAAGATGCCTACAGAATTGTTCAACGTAATGCTATGAAAGTCTGGGAAGATCGCAGCGGCGGTAAAGGCTCTCTTAATTTACGAGATGCGCTTGAGAGTGATTCACAAGTCACTGAAAAACTTGACAAAGCTACATTAGATAGTATTTTCGACTACACAGCTTATACGAAAAATATCCCCGCGATATTAGACCGTGCGCTCACAGATTAACTTTTAAAAACTTGCAGGAGATCCGCTATGAAAGGCGATAAGAAAGTCATCGAATATTTAAATGAAGCTTTGAAAAAGGAACTGACTGCGATCAACCAGTACTTCCTGCACTCGCGTATACTGGAAGATTGGGGTATTACAAAGCTGGCTAAACATGAATACAACGAATCAATCGAAGAAATGCATCATGCAGATGAGTTGATCAAACGTATTTTGTTTCTTGAAGGCCTGCCGAATTTACAGGATCTGGGCAAGCTTTACATTGGTCAGAACGTCAAGGAAATCATGGAATGCGATATGAAGCTGGAAGTTGACGGCGCGGCACATTATCGTGAAGCGGTTTCTTATGCCGATGAAGTAAAAGATTATGTCTCACGTGATTTATTTTCCAAAATTCTTGCTGAGGAAGAAGGTCATATTGATTATCTGGAAACACAATTACAGATGATTGAAGATATGGGTATACAGAATTATATCCAGCTTAATTCTCAAAGTCCCTTGGATGCTGAAGAGTAAGCCTTACTGGAATAGAAAATTCGCAATTTCTTTTGATGGCAAATACCCTTGTTTGACCGCTCTGTTGTTTTCATCTATCAAAACAATAGTCGGATAGCTATTCCATGGCTTAACACCGAATTTTCTAACAGCATTTAACAAAGTACTGCCTCCATCAGGGTTGCTTATAATAATTTTGAAGGGAACATCATCAAATTTTTTGATGTATCTGGCAAAATTACTGCGATTTTTATCCTCTGACACGGCTATAATAGAACCAGCTTTGGCGCGCTCCATATCCATTAAATCAGGGATTTTCTTGCGGCATGCCGGACACCATGACGCGTAGAAGACAAGTGCCCTTCTCTGCCCTTTAGTGGCATTGATATAGCTAGCGATTTTTTCAGGTGGCAGGACGTATATTTTTTGCTCTTTGGCAAAAACATGATTTTGAAAAAAAACTACTGAAAATAAAAATAAACACAAAAATAAAACTGTTTTTTTCAATACCAAAAACTCCTGTTAGCACAATATTTGATGATTATATCACAGAACTTATCATAGAACATACACCCCTTTTAAATGATAATGACTTGCATTACCAAACGCCTTGTGATAATGATTCTTAATAAGTAATAACTTTTTCGAAAGTCACCCATGTATATTTGTTTATGTTACGGCGTTACTGATGGTAATATCCAAGATCACCTTGATGATTTTGGAAATAAGACCTCGTCGAAAAATGTGCACAAAGCTTGTTCTGGTGCGCAAAAGCCGAATTGCGGGAAATGCATCCCTATGATCAAAGACATGGTTGACCATCACAATAATAAAATAACAATCGGCGAATTATCAGATACGATGAAACAAGTTACTGCGGCCAATAAAAAGCCTGAAACAATTTAATGCATTCCGCATTGCCTCTTGCAATCCTTTTATATCTGTGCAACCTCATAAAACAGTCATTCATCTATAACCATAGCCTTTATATAATAGGGCTTTCAGGAGGAAGAATATTAAGATGATTAAAAAGTTTTTGATTTTACTAGGAGGTCTTTTCATCATGACAGCAGCAACACAAGAGGCTAAGGCAGCTGATCCAGCTAATACAATCGAAATGGAAGTTTCAAGCGGCGGTAAAGTCGTGATTGAATTATTGCCTGATATCGCGCCACAGCATGTTGAGCGCATTAAAACTCTCATCTCAGAAGGTTTCTATGATGATATTATTTTTCACCGCGTCATAAGCGGCTTTATGGCCCAAACAGGTGACCCGACAGGTACAGGTATGGGAGGATCAAAATATCCCGACCTTCCGGCAGAGTTCAGCGATTACCAGTATAAGCGTGGCACAGTTGGCATGGCACGCTCTCAAAGTCCTGACAGTGCAAACTCACAGTTCTTTATCTGTTTTACTGATACAGGCTGTAGCTTTCTGACTGGTCAATACACAGTTTTTGGCCAAGTGACAGAAGGTATGGAATATATTGACGCTGTTGCAGTGGGTGAGCCTCCCGCTAATCCAGATAAAATAGTATCTATGAAGACTGGATCAGCCGAGTAATTTTATAAATTTCTTTACGGCATTTAGTGAAATGCGCCTATAATTTGATCTTAGGCGCATTTTTTTATGAGGTGAAATGGATAATGAATGGTGGAAAGGCGCGGTAATCTATCAAGTTTACCCCCGTAGTTTCCAAGATAGTAATGATGACGGTATTGGTGACCTGAAAGGTATCACCGAGCGTCTTGAATATATATCGTCTTTGGGCATTGATGCGATTTGGATATCACCGTTTTTTAAATCACCTATGAAGGATTACGGTTATGATGTTTCGGATTATCGTGATATTGATCCAATCTTCGGGACATTAGCGGATTTTGATGAGCTACTCATAAAATCTCATGAACTCGGCATTAAAATTATAATTGATCTTGTGTTGTCTCATACGTCGGACCAACATCCGTGGTTCCTGCAGAGCACGCAGGATAAAAATAATGACAAAGCCGATTGGTATGTCTGGGCCGATCCTAAAATTGTTGATGGAGAGAAATGCCCGCCTAATAATTGGGTGTCTTTATTTGGCGGCTGCGCATGGGAATACAATGAAAGCCGAGATCAATATTACCTGCATAATTTCCTTACCGAACAACCTGATTTAAACTTTCATAATCTTCAGGTACAGAAAGCTGTGCTTGATATTTGCGGCTTCTGGCTGGAACGTGGCGTTGACGGGTTTAGGTTGGATGTCGTGAACTTTTATTTCCATGATAAAGAGCTGCGTGACAACCCTGAACGTCGTGAGGATGTGCCCTATGCCACGCAATTTGAAGAAGATGTTCCCTATTCACGTCAGCAGCATCTCTATGATAAATCCCGCCCTGAGAACCTTGATTTCCTTAAGAAACTTCGTGCCCTAACAGACAATTATGAGGGGCGTGTCCTGATTGGCGAAATTGGCGATGACCGCCCTATTACACGATCGAAGGAATATACAAAAGGTCATAACCGTTTACATACATGCTATAATACTAAGCTTATGTCCGGCACGCACAAGGTTTTGAAACCCGAGACTATTATAGAGCCTGTAGAATACTACCTTGGTGAACAAGAGAATCAGACGGAATTGGACACACATCGTACCGGCTGGCCAAGTTGGGCATTCTCTAACCATGATGTTGTGCGGGCTGCTAGCCGCTGGTTTGCGCCCTATGATCATGACCCCACATTCTCAAAATTATTGTTGGCAGTCCTTGGTTGCCTGCCTGGTAGTGTATTTTTGTATCAAGGTGAAGAATTAGGGCTGCCGGAAGCTAAAATTGCCTATGAAGACCTGCATGACCCATGGGCAAAACAAACATGGCCGGCATGGCAAGGGCGTGATGGATGCCGTACGCCTATACCATGGTCTAAGGTTACACCGCAAAACCCCTATGCTGGTTTTTCTTTTGCAAAACCATGGTTACCGATTCCCGAGACACATTATTTGCTAACCCATGATAAACAGGACCATAATCCAGATAGCGTTCTAAACTTCACACGTACATTTTTGAATTGGCGTAAAAATCAGCCTGCACTACTCAAAGGCAGCTATGAATTCCTTGATAAGATTAACGAGGATCTACTTGTTTTAAAAAGGAAACACCATAAACACGAAACGTTTTGTATATTTAATTTTTCGACCAAGCAAAGAACGTATGAAAATCATATTTTGAAAAAATATGAGGCTAAGATTTCAGGTTTCAATTTTGAGGAATAGAGAACACGTACACTCAAAACACAGCTTAGCCTTTTTTACCCGAATCGGTTTTTGTTGATTTTTTAGGTGTTGATTTTTTGGATTTTGTATTTTTAGCGTCTTTATCGTCATTGCCCTCTTCTAACGCGACAACTAGCTCTTCTACTTCATCTTCTTCCAATTCGAGAGCTAAAGGCTCATCTAAAACTTCATCATCAACTTCAAGTCTTGCTGATGCCCCTTTATGCTCCTTACTCTTTTTCTGCAATATCGAAAGCTCGCCTGCCTCAAGGTCAAAAACCTCTGCTGCTGCTAAAAGCCTTTTAACCATCTTATCTAAAACGGCAGGATTTGAGAGCGGCAATGGCGTATCAAGCCTAAGCAACCCACCACCTTCATAAAAAATCAATACAATCCAAGCCTTTGGAATATCCATCAATTCTAATATAGTTTTAAGGCGCTTTTCTGTTAAATAAGCTGCTGCAATGCCCTTATCTTTTGTCCGCACAATATAAGAGTCATCCCAGCCTTTAATATCAGGCTTGTGTTCCTGATATAGCTTAAGGGTCTGGATAATCTGTACCATGCCTCCACTAGCCACAGCCATTCCTACAGGCAGAGATGAATTCAATGAAATTTCTATGCTGGTAAGACGGCGCTGTGACCTCGCGTCATATTCCGAATGATCACTGGTGAAAGCCAGTATCTTATATTCCCCCAATGCGCCTGTGACCGTTGGTGACTCATATAAGCCATTCCCTTCATAGCGCAATTTGCGCTTGGTCGCATATATCTTCCATCCTCTTTTCTGGTTGAACAGAACATAAGATGTCCATACCCAAAACCCGACAAGGAACGTTGAAATCAATAACCATATAATGAAAGATAATGACAAATATGCCTCCAGAGATAGCCATAGAGTTTATGACCTAAGTCTTTGTTTTACTCAAATTATACCCTCATGTCCAGAGTATATACCCAGCTTGTTATTATACAGCTTATGCTGCTTTTTGGGAAATATATGTAAAGAGCCGGAGACTCATGCCTCCGGCTCGCTACTGGCTTTCTACTTAATGTACTTTGGATTAATTATACCTGATGTCCTGATCACCCTGTCCGTATTGGATCAGAAACTCTGTTTGAGTTTTGTCAGTAGACATCTTGTTTGCGAGAACACCCATTTGTCCGAGTAATTCCTCAGCTTGTGACACAAGTGCTTCGGTTTTACCTACACTAATCACCTCGGCATCGGCATTTTGCTCAAGTCTTTCAGCAATAACCTCTTCATGCTTAGATGTTTTCTCAACTTTTTCTTCCAAGCGGTGAATAGCATCCCCAAAGAATCCGGCCTGCTTATCTACAACATCAACCTTACGTTCCAGCTTTTGCATATTTTCGCTAAAAGCATTGGCCTGTTCACCAACATTATTCACCTTGGATTCCATTAAGGTAATAGATTGTGTGAATGATGAGGTCTGAGAATCCACTTCTTCAACTTTTTCTTCAAGCTTGTGCAATGCATCGCTGAAGAACCCTGTCTGCTTTTTGACCACTTCAAATCCACTACGCAGACGCTCGAACCCTGCACCCAGCACAATACTTGTTCCAACAGCAGCGACTGCTGAGAACACTGCCATCATAACCGAGACGGCAACAATTGTTTCGACTTCCAAAGACATGACTTAACCCTTTCCTCAAAATTGAGCTATATGTTTTAATTATTCCCCGCCAGCAAAAATTTTATTTTTGGTCTAGGACAGGTTTCCAAAGATTTTAAATGATGTTTTAAAAACACCTCATATTATTATGTTAAATCTTAATAGCTATTTTTGTCTATCATTATCGTTTCGAAATTATTTCAATTTTTAACTTCTTTATAATTAAATTTGTTATTCCCCTCGAAGAAGAAGACTGGATTTATTTTTCAGCATGCGCTAAATTTTTAACGTAATAATTTTATTGGTGATAAGGCCATGTCTGAATCTTTTTTGTTAGCACTTAAATGGTATGTGATTGCAATCGGTGTCATGGTTGGCACTTCGGCTTTCATGATTTCGCAGAGCACTAATTCTATGGATCCGATCATTATTGGAATTTTAGGCTATGGTATTTCATATGTTCTGATTTCCGTATGGAAAGACTTTCGGGAAAAACTTCTCTTTGCAAGCGGTGCTGTCTTTGTTGCAATCTCCTTGTTTGCGCCTTACATGCACTTCATCATATTTATGCTATTTGATAGAGTCATAGAAATTAACGAGTATTACCTTTGGGGTTTGACCATGGCTTTTGTGGGCATACCTGTTATGACTATTGTTTTTAAATTTCTTCAATAATCATTTATACTTAACGCATTGCAGCAACGATTTTCCCTGCAAAACTCGCACTCAGCCTAGCTTTTATGCTATGATTAGATATGGCAAGAAGACTGGTGGAAAAAATATTTTTCATACCACGCCAGAACGGAAAACAAAAAAAGGACTATAATAAACTACTACTCACTATATTTTGTTTACCTCTCATGGCGGGGTGTATGAACACCCATACGACGCAAGCTTTAGCTCCTGCGCCGCCGGAAGAAAGTTTTTCCAAAATCGCTTACAGCACGAATATTCAGCCCCACACTACAAAGATGTTATTGCCTGCAAAGATCGAGCCCGCCGCATCGGCAGATATTATCAAAGCATCACTGTCAAAAGAAACCAAGGCAAAAAAATGTAAAGTTAATCATCGCTTTGACCGTAAAGCTTTGATTGCTTATCAGTGGGATAGAAGTCGCCTTGGTATTGATATTGATGGGGTTGGGGTGGATTGGGATGGATTTTCTGAGTTCGAGGCTGTTAAGATTGAATATCGCTTGAAGTTTTCTCCTGAAAAGACAAAAAGAGAAAAATGCCTTTACCCTTCTAAGTGGCAAGGCCTCATTGGCTCGGGGTATAATGAATTCTTTATACGTCAGGAAAATACAGTCTGGGAAGAGCTTAAGGATATGAAAAAAGACCTTAAGAAAAAGATCAATAACTACTTCTAATTCCCTATTTCATAATAAAAAAATGGATAAGTGTAGAAAAATTTGCTACAGTTAATAGATCACATATGCACTTTGTCTCTGCGTTAGTAGTTTTCACATTTTCAAACGGAATGAGGTAGCGTCATGTTCAGCAATGATAAAAAATCCATTTTTAAATTTGGTTTTTGCGTTTTATGCGTAACATTTATCTTGTCAGGCTGCACCTCGTCAAATTATAACGGTGCAAAATTAGAAACTTTATCCGAAGAAGAAAAAGAACCTATTACAATCCTATCTTTTTCTCTTAGAAATGATCCCACACCCGAAATTGTATATTCTTCTGAAAGCGCCGAGAATCAAGAAGAGGCAAACGCAGAATAGTTTTCTGCATAGCGATTCCCTTTTCCAGTCAAGAATTTTCTACTTTTTTCAAGTGATTGTCTTGCTTTTTTAAGTTAGTCGGATTATTGTTTAGTTTCTGGCAGCATGTCGCTGTAGTACTTCCTGCGTTCACAAAATTATATATACGAAATATTCCTAAATAAGGGAGGGAATTGTGCGGTTATCAATACTTCGTCTTGCTATATTGAGCACGCCTTTGGCACTTACAGCTTGTGGTGATGGATGGGAAGCGGTGAAAACGACCGAATATTTCCCGTATGGTAATAAGCGAACAGCTGGATCTGGTGTTGCTTATGTTTTGGCTCGTATGATGCCGGAAAAAGAATTAAATGTGGCGGAGCCTGTTGTTGAGCCACCGCCTGCTCCTGCTGAGCCTGCCCCTGCATTGGAAGCAGAAGCGATCTTTAATGAAGCGCAAAGCAAAGGCGGCAGTCCGATGCCAGCCAAAACCCCTGAAGAAGCTGCCCCTGCAGATGAAGAGATGGAAGGCGTTGCGCTGGATATGAATAACGGGTCACAGAAACTCCTTGAGCAAAATATAAAAACAGCTGCCACTGAACAAGATAGTGAGCTTCATGTTTCTGAAATTGAACCTGCCGCCGGCATAGAAGAGCCTGGTGTTTATCCCAACAGAGTTATCGAACCTTCGCATGTTATTACGATGCCGGAAGATCATATTGTCTCCCCGAAAGTTGAGGTTATTGAACTGACCAGTGAAGGTCAAAAATCACTGAACCAGATTTATAAAGACGATTTCTAGGATAGTTTTGCAATTGAATTACTGAACAGGGCCATATATTGGTCCTGTTTTTTTATTTTGCACTGGTTAGAGGCTTATGTGTGGTTCTTGAAGATGCCATGATTTCAATAATATTCAGGTTATTACGCCCTTTATACAAATCAACATCAATAATTTGAGCGCGGGAGCAGACAAAAGCCGAGAGCATGAAGACAACTCCCATTATGTTTTTATATTTACTTGCTTTTCTGTGGCAGGAACTCATTTTCAACCCAATTAAAATTGCACTCAATTTTGTTACTAAAAAAAATTCTTTTGTGCAATATTAATTCGTCTTTTTTCTAATATTTTTGACAATAAGCCCTGCGTAAATTATTTTTCACGCAACGCATTCTCTCGAAGGTTCCAAAATGGCTTTAGCAGAATATGGGCAATACGTTGTTTACCGGAAATGATATTCACATCTACTGTCATGCCGGGATAGAGCGGTTGCCCGTCTCCTATTGTATTTTGCTTTAGAATGATGCGCGTGCGGTAATATTGTGCGCCGCTATTTTCATCCGTAAAGCTATCGGCGCTAATATCCGATATTTCGCCATCGATCCCCCCATAAACTGCATAATCATAGGCCGTAATTTTGACAAAAGCCGGAAGCCCAATCCAGATCAGGCCTCTATCTTGTGTCCTTATCTTAGCTTCAACAATCAGATTATCTTCTAAGGGGATAATCTCCACCAGATTTTGGCCGGGCTGAATTACACCGCCCTCCGTATTCACAAAGAGCTTATTGATAATTCCTGTTGTTGGCGAGAGTACATCGGTACGATTAACCTCGTCATATCCTGTTTTCATACGCTCGGTCAGCTTTTGAATACCCAGTTCAACCTGACTAAGCTCGTCTGTAATTTCCTTGTTATATTCGCGCTTTTCGCTTTCGATTTTCTGCCGGACTTCCTGTATCTCGGCGCGTGTTATCGGGATATTCTTTTTCACCTGATCAATGCGCGTATCAAAGCTTTTGACTTTGCTTTTGGATTCAAGGTAACGGCTACTTGACATGGCTCCAGATTTTTTTAGACGCTCGTTAATCTCGAATTGCTCCTGTGCAATATTGCGTTCACTTTGCAAATTCGTGAGTTGGGATTGCAAATCTTCAAGACGCAATTCCTTTTGTTTGACTTGCTCGCGCCATATGTCGATTTTTTGCTGGAGAGCATTTTTACGCGAGGCAAAAACCATTTTTTCATTTTCAATGATTTCCTTCATTTTCAAATCATCGGTTTTTTCATTCACTTCGAATGTGTCGGCCCCATTAAATTCAGCGTGAAGACGTTGCAGCTTGATTTTCAAAGCTTCCAAAGAAATTTTCTGTTCCTGTAAATCCGATTTTGCGCGCTGGTTACTAACCAGCAATAATACATCGCCTTTATTGACTTTTTGTCCTTCACGAACATTGATTTTGCTAATGATACCACCCTCAAGATGCTGAACGACCTTAGACTGGCCCGCCGGAATAATGCGCCCTGATGCGCGGACATGTTGTTCTATTTCGAAGTAATAGGCATAGGCAATAAAAACCGTGACCATAATCACAATTAGCCATAAAAGCGGTTTAAAACGCCATATCTCGTTGCTTTTAACAGACGGCTTCATGATGCCCCCAGCTTCTTAATGATCTCGTCACATGGCCCGTCAGCAGCAATTTGCCCCTTATTGATTAGAACAAGCCGATCAACCAAGGGCAAAAGCGTTGTCCGGTGCGTAATCATGATAAAGGTTTTATCTTTTAAATACTCTCTGAAGGCCTGAATAATTCGTACCTCCAAAGCATGATCCATGCCATTGGTCGGCTCGTCAAAGATCAAAAGCTGCGGTTCGTGTACAATGGCGCGCGCTAGCGCTATGGCCTGCTTTTGTCCTCCAGACAGGAATTCTCCTCCCTCTCCTATTTTGGCCTCATAGCCTTGCCCAGTGGCCTCCATGAAGATATCTACTCCAGAGATTTTTATAGCTTTTTCAAAAGCTTCATCCGAAATATAATTACGTCCCATTGTGATATTATCACGAACAGACCCACTGAAGAAATGTGGATTTTGAGGCACTATGCCTATATTCCTTCGCCAGTCATAAGGATGTATTTCCTGCAAGTTACAATTATCCACCGAGATCGTACCCTGCAAAGGATGGACTTCACCTGCGATCACCTTCGATAAAGTTGTTTTCCCTGCTCCGGTTTGCCCGATCAGCCCTATTTTCTCCTTTGGTTTAATAACCATATTAATCTGCCTTAAGGCAGGCTGTAGCTGATTAGGATATTGGAAAGAGACATCTTTTAGCTCTATCTTACCCTTGAAACTCTTTTTGCGTTCATAAGATTTTTCCGTTTCGACTTCTTGGGGCAAAGCAAATATCTTATCGATCAGCTTCAATATATCCTTTGTATGCTGCACACGCCCGAGAAGTCCTGCCACACCAAGCACTGGTGCAACGGCGCGGCCTGAAAGAATTGTGCAGGCGATCAATCCACCAACGGTTAGCGTACCTTGCTCAATTTCAAAAACCCCGAAGAACACCACGCCGACATTTGCCAGATACATAAAGAGCAAAGACAGGGCCTGGATGGTATCCGATAAAAACTGGCTGCTTTGTGATGAATGTGATGCATTTTTGCTAACACTTTTCCAGCGGTAAATATAGGGCGTAATGGCATCGGAAAACTTGATGCTGTTTACACCCGAGAGCATCTCCACCAGAATAGAGGTTTTAGACTGCCCGTCCTCAATATGTTTTTTCACGCGTTTATTCAAAGGATGGTACACAAATAGGTTTAAGATAATGATAGCCGCCGCTGCGCTCAACGGAATTACGGCTAGTGCAGGTGACAAGTTGTAAATTACAAAAATAAAAAGCGTAAAAAACGGCACATCGACACAAGCCATCACTATTTTAGAGACAAAGAAATCACGGATATTCTGAAGCTCCCTGAACAACCCTGATTTTTCACCGACAGAAAGGTTCATAGAGGATTGGGGCACAGCAAATATTTTTTGCATCAGAGCGATGTCAAAATCTTCACTGACCGAAGAAGAGACACGCTCGGCGATATATATGCGAATAGTTTTGACGATAAAGTCGAAGACCAAAACAATCAGGATTCCAACGGTCAGAGCAATAAGGGTTTCTCTGGCAAAATTAGGTACCACCTTGTCATAGATATTCATCGTATAAAGTGGCAGAGCGATTACAAAAAGATTAATGAGAACCGTACAAAGAATGAGATTGCTGTAATTCCGCCAACCAGATTTTAATGGCGCCCAGAACCAGCTCTGGCTACTTTTCTTATCTGATATCTGCACAATGCCACCAAAAAATATTGCATAACCCAAGAACTTCTTTTCTAACGTTTTGAACGTTACTTTTTTTGTACCCTTATCAGGTATAAAAAGTTTAAATCCTTCTTCATCTGGCGTACACACGCACACCTCATCATTTTCAAGGAAGATAACGGCTGGCTCTTTGAGGCTCTCTAATTCGGTGATTTGAAGATTTAAGTGAATGCCAATTGACTCACCCCATGCGCTGACCACGTCGGGGGAGATATCTTCATCTTGCTGGTAGCTGATTTCGTTTTCAAGCGCTGTATAGCTCTTATTGATTCCGTATAAGGATAAGAGCTTTTCAAAGCATTTTGATAATGTATTTTTAGGCGTATCTGTCATATCCAAACACAAATCAGCTGGAATTAATCAATACGCAGTAAGTTATTTATCTGTAACAGAAATATGTATTATCGCCTAGAGCCAAGCTCTTGGAATCTATACAACTTGCACATCAATATTTGTGCCGTTTGACAGGGCAAATGTCTGACTTGTTCCGGAGAATAAGTTACCCGGTGCGCCACCACTATCCGTCAAATTCAGGTCAAAGCCGCTGGCAACCGTCAAAGTCAGTGTGCCGCCTGCACCTGCTATACCCAAGACATCGCCCTCGTCCATATCAAACTGATCAGGTCCGGTAAGCGAAGCACCACTTAAGTCAATTTCTTCTATATCAACAAAAACATTAGCCAGCGTATCACCATCAATATCCAGATCAGAAAGATTATCGGCTGCCCCGAACTCAAGAAGAGATATTGTATCATTTCCGGCATTGCCATCTATACTATCCGTTGCCAAAGCTGATATTGCTGAATTTGTAACAGCTATAGTATCATTACTATTGGATAACAAAAATTCTTCGATCCCTGTTATACTATCTGTTCCGCCTGTTGATTTGATAACAGTTGCACTGCTAGCCGAACCGATAAACCCGCCTGCAACAAACCCGCCAAAAGTGGTGTAATTAATTGTATCTCCGGTTGTATGACCCTGACCTTGTATATCATCGTCACCAGCACTGGCGTAGAATGTATCATTTCCTCCACCGCCTTGCAGTGTGTTATTCAAAGTAGAACCTGTTATTGTATCACCAAGGCCTGTCCCAATAACATTTTCAACATTGCTAACTGTTTCAGTGTTGCCATATGTATCAACGGCATTTCCAGCACCACCATCTAAATTAATTATTATAGCGCCACCGCCGCCTTCAGCGCTGTAATCAACTGTATCAAAAAATGTTGCGCCACCATCAATTGTATCAACACCATCACCACCAGTTAGCGTATCAGCGCCGCCGCCACCTTGAAGATCATTTGCTCCGCTACCGCCGATAATAATATCATTAGAGCCAGATCCCACTACGTTTTCTATACTATTACCAACGATAATATCATTTGCGCCATCACCGTCATTGGAAACAGTGCCTGTGCTTAAATTGACGTTTATGCCACCTCCTGCGAGTGAATAATCTATTGTATCCGTACCTGTACCGCCATCAATTGTATCAACACCGCCACCTCCGAATATTGTATCGTCTCCTGCGCCACCATTAATATCATCGGAACCATCTTCACCATATAGATCATCATTACCATCATCACCATCGATGTCATCATCATCATCACCGCCATAGATCGTGTCATACCCAAAACCACCAATAAGTGTGTCCATCCCTGCGCCGCCGTATAGAGTATCTGCACCTCCCGCACCATCAATTACGTCATCATCCCCTTCACCGTAGAATGTGTTGGCATTACCATCTCCCGTCATATTATCGACGTTATTTGTACCGCGAATAATCTCAACATTCTTGATATAGTCAGTTTCGCCAGCACCATTGAGCGTGATAGCCGAGTAACCACCACCGCCCAGAGGATCTGTTCCTCCATAAGCAGCATTCAATGTAAAAGAAATACCACCTGTTATATCAGCACGTGCAACATAGGAAACTGTGTCTGTATTAGCGCCACCATCAAGAAAGTCATCTCCCAAGCCACCTATAAGTGTGTCATTTCCGCTATGACCACCAAGTAAGTTTACACCTGCATTACCAGTTAGCGTGTCTCCGCCTGTTGTTCCTATGATATTCTCGACACCGACAACCGTATCGTCATGTGATCCACGATCAATTGTTCCATCGCCATTAATATCAAGCGTTACAGAAGTTATTGCTGTTCCTACACGAGAATAATCAAGCGTATCATTACCAGCTCCGAATGTAATGGAATCGGTTAAACTGCTCCCATAAACGTAGTTATTTCCTGTTCCTGCATCAATCACTTCAGCTAGACTATTACTTGTATAAATCGTGTCATCGCCATCTGCCGTAGTTAGGCGCTCGACTTCTCGTATGCGCTGCGTACTTCCGCTAGCACCAAAAATCTGGAAGGATGTATCATCAAGACGAACTGTCAGATCACTGCCAGTCATACCACTATAGTCAACAAAATCACTGCCATTACCATTACCATCAATTGTGACGGCAACATTATCCATTATGAAGGTGTCCTGATTATTTGATGCGCTTATTGTTTCAATACTAATCAACGTATCCGAAGCACCATCACCATCATTTGTAACCTGAATATTTGGCGCAGGATCACTGAAATCAACAGTAATTCCACCTGCTGCACTTGTATATGATGCCGTATCTGTTCCACTGCCACCATCAAGCGTGTCTATACCTGCGCCTCCGGTAAGCGTATCATTATTCCCAAGTCCCATTAAAGTATCAGCACCACCTAAACCAGATAATGTGTCAACTCCCGCTCCACCTGTGAGCACATTATCAGCTCCGTCACCTGTTAAAAAATTTCCGGTATCTGAACCAATCAGGTTTTGAATATTAATTAAAGTATCTGTTCCTCCATCACCATCCAAGATAGCGGATGTTACTGATGCAAATACAAAACCACCAGCATTCGCATAAGAGACTGTATTAATGCCGGCACCACCATCTAGCGTATCATCACCTGCTCCACCACTAAGCGTATCATCACCAATACCGCCTTCTAGCAAGTTGTCAGCCGTACTACCTACGATAATGTCATTCAAGTCCGAACCCACAACATTTTCAAAGTTAGTATAGTTGTCCGTACCTATTGCCAAGCCGGCGCCACCGCCATTATCTGTAGCTACTCCTGTTGCCAGATTTATATCTACTGCAGATGACAGTGAGAAATTCACTGTATCATCTAGTCCTGTTGAACCATTAACAATGTCATTTCCTGTAGAGTTGTAAGCAACATCATCTCCAGCCGTCAGGATATATTCCTCGAAATTAGAGAAGCTATCTGTGCTAGCATCGCCTGAAAAATCAGCTGTCCCCAAATCAAGACGTAAAGTTACAAAGCCACCTACCAATTCGGCAAAACTTAGAGTATCTGTATCTCCACTTCCTGCTCCGTCAAGTGTATCACTACCAAGCCCCCCTTGAATGACATTATCACCAGCATCACCTGTAATATCATCAACACCATCTGATCCTATTACGTTTTCAATATTCAGTAGCGTATCCTGCCCACCACTGCCTCCACCATCATTTGTTGCCAAACCGTCACCAAGACCATTTGCACCCAAATCAACAACAATGCCAGAAACTCCGGCTTCAGTGTAACTCACTGTATCCGTGCCTGCACCACCATCAAGAATATTATCTTCTGGCGAGCCAAAGAACGTGTCATCAAAATTTGTCCCAGTGAGGTTTTCAATATCAATTAAAGTATCTGTATCGCCTGCAGGTGCATTTACTGTGGCTGTTCCGGTTCCATCAAGATCAACCGTTACTCCAGTACCACCGACCACATAGGCGTAGCTGACTGTGTCACCGATACCAGCCAGCGCGTCATTACCACCATCCAGTGTATCATCGCCATCATTACCGGATAAGACATCATCTCCGTCGAAACCACGCAAGATGTTATCGCCTGTATCTCCGAGAATTGTATCATCAGCCTGCGATCCGGTAATATTTTCGATACCTGTTACCGTATCTGTATATGCGCCAGCATCAATATCCACGAGGTATGTCGCTCCAGTTGACATATCGACATCAATTGCCACAGTTTTAGCCGAATAATCCAGTGTATCACCAACATCACCTTGGGCATTAAATCCGGAATCACCGCCTTGCGTGCCGCCATCAATCGTATCATTCGACAACGTTCCATAAATCACATCATCGCCAGAACCTGTTCTTATATCATCAACGCCGCGCCCACCATAGACTTCCATGTCGCTATTGCTCGTTCTAATTAGATTGGCGTTTGGCAAAGTTGATAGAACCAGAACCGTATCCCCTGCATCTGTTTGAACAAGATCTCCAGCGCTAGTGACATTACTGACACTAAATTTTTGCAAGAATTCAAAAGTCTGAGTCGTATCACTCGGCGGTGTAAACATGCTACCGAAATCAAAATCAGCCGTCAGGTCAAAGCTTAACTGGAATACCGGCGATACTGTATCTACCGTATAGGTAAAGAGCATATCCAGATTACCAAGAGCATTTAAGGTTATGCCCGCAGGGTTTGAGATAATAAAACCACCACTTCCATCCGGCGCAGCCGCCAATGTTACGTTATTATCACCTGTATCATCGATAATACCAACAACGTTAAAGCCCGGAGGCAACACCCCAGATTCAAGCGTGATATGAATTTCTGTGACATCAAAGCCACTGGGCAAGTTCGGCGCAAATTGAATCACGCGTGCCGTCGTATCTTCGGTAAAATGATCAGGGTCATCAGCATAAATTGTTGTCGTAGCTGCTAAACTTACCGTATCAATATTATCCGTCGAAAACTGGAAACTATTTGAGGGATTAAACGCTGCTAATTGTGAACCGCCGCCGCCCTCATATGTATTTGCTCCTGTATCATCATAAGATTGAGTCTGAAGAAGTCTTATATCAAAATCAAAAATTGTTCTTACACCACCGTCATCTACAACCACCTGATCTTCGGTCGAGTTGGAGGTGTTATTTTGATCCGATGACTTTTCTTTAACAGGGGGAGGTGTCGGTGACCCGCGTGCATCCCGTGTTAAAGATGAACGCCCGTCAATGATACTGTCTATCTCATCTTCATCATCACCCTGCTTTGCCTGCGATGCGGCATCTTTGAGGGCTTTCAGTTCGTTGAGAGCCGCAAGCAATTGTATTTCAAGACTTTCATTTTGCTCTTGGGTAATTTCCGGCAGACCCGTCTCATTCTTATCATTTCCTTGCTCGGGATTGATTTCCAAACTTGTAAAACTGAGGAAATCTTTTTGGGTAATATTTTGGATTACACCAATTTTACCCAACAACATATCAGCGGTAATAGTTATACCGCCAATTTCCAGTGATGGGGCATCTTCCTCGGAAAATAAAATTAGCCCTAAACCTGGAAAGATTAGCTTTGAGTTACTGGCCAAATCCGAAAAAATAATATCCGGCCCTAAAATATCGATTGTCAACTCTTCGAAACTAACACCTGATAGTTCGACATGCTCTTTTGGACGAACATGCATTGTTGCCTGTTCGTCATGCGCTGGCATAGAGAGTTTTACAACTTCTTGCTTAGGCAAAATTAAGCCCCCTATACTTAAAATTTATCTCAGATTTTATTATAATGTGGAAAGTTATAAGACTTTCTTAATGTTAACAGAGTTTTGTACAGAAAAAAACCCTGCTTTAACACTGGATAACCCTTAAATTCAGGCCAATTTAAATTGCCACATAATACTGGCATGTTAACTTGGTTTTGTTATTAGTTCTATTGTGAGCACACTCATGGAAAATCAACATTCGGAAACCCAACATATTTCGGTAAACATGCGCACTGGCGTGCATCGTTTTATCACGCTAAGCATGATTCTATGCGTTTTAGGGTTATTTATTGTTTTATATATGCTTCAAGATACTGTGAAAGAAAGCTTTGTTACAAATATACCTCTTAACTCGACTATTTTGCTTGTGACGTTTTATGCGATTATGGTTGCTTTCCAGAACAATCTAAGGCTTCACAGAACCGCGAGGTTTTTAAAAAAGATTGAACAAATTGAAGGCGGCGATACGCCAGGGCATGATGACATTCAGGATTTGGTCAGACGTCTTGAAAGTCAAGGGCGCCTCCTGAATATCCAGAATATGTATAAAGCTCTGGAAAACCTGTCTGTTTATGGTCATTTGAACTTCAATGACAATGATGCGCGCCTTATCAAATCCAAGCTTGGCGCGCGTGTGAGGTCTTATAAAAATATTGTCAGCTACTTTGCCGGCATTCTGGTTATGCTGGGTTTGATTGGTACATTCTGGGGGCTATTACAGACAATTTCTGCTGTTGGTGAAGCTATGGGCACAGTTTCGGCTAACTTTTCTGCTGATCAAGGTGAGGCGGATATTGGGCAATTCATTGGAAGTATAGCAAAACCCCTTCAAGGCATGGGGGTTGCGTTTAGCTCCTCGCTTTTTGGGTTATCCGGCTCACTCTTTCTTGGTTTCCTTAATTTCTTTGCCGGAAATGCACAAAACGAAGCAATAGAACTTATCAGTAAGTGGATTGATAACAGAATTCCTCAGATGAATCCTGCCTTGAGTGAAAAAATCGGCAAACAAAAGGTACCAAAATCGGATGATTTGAAGGCATGGCTTGCTGGTTTTGTCTACTTATCGAGCAAAACCAACCAAAAAATGGGGCAGATTATGCTGGCCCTGTCCAAATCAACCGAAGCCATGCTTAAAAGTGCTTATCAAACTGAGAAACTCTATGATTTCCAAAAAGATATCTATATGGCTGTCGAAGGTATGAGTACGCGGCTTAATTACCTGAAAGAAAATACGCAATACATCACTTCGAAAGTTGATCCTGCGCTGTATAATCAGACAGATATTGTTTCAAATCTGAGTGAAATAAAATCTTTACTTTCGAAAGAAACAGATCAGCAAAATGAAGTTACAAAATCCCAACTCGAGCGCCTAAGCATGCTGAGCGATCAAATCAGACGCTTGAATTCTTCCTTTGATACCATGGAAAAAATTCAGGGAAGCCTTGTCAAGGAAATCGAGAAACTCAGAGAGCGCTCTCAGCATGAAGATAACATTACGGAATTTACGAACCTCGTATGGCAATTAAATTCTATTTTGGAGGAAATCAAACAGAAAAATGTTTCTGCGTATATGAATATTTTTGAAAGTTATGAAGAAGCTGAAGCTAGCGAAAAGAGCGATGCCGGAGAAAATAGTTCAAGTTAGTAACGAGGTGTTCTTATGGATCGGCGTGACGATGATAGTGGCGCGATAGCCTGGCCGGGCTTTGTTGATATTCTCTCTGCTGTTATCATTATGTTTGTATTCTTCGTAATGATAACGGCCATTGTTATGTATGTGCTTAGTGTGGAGCACAAAAAGAATCTTTCAAAAGAAAACGAGCAGAAACTACAGCAAATGGTTTCAGAAGAAATGAAAGATATTCTCGAGAAGATTGCAGCTGGTGATATCAATATCGAGGAACTCAAACAAACACTAGAGCAACAAAGGGACCAACAAACCCTTGAAAAAGAAAACCAGAAGCTTTCCAAGGAAAATATGCATCTGGAACATGAAGTCGCCAAACTCAGCGGTGCTATTGAACAGATCAAGGCTGATTTTGCAAATAATGAAGAACAGGACCTAGTGGTTGATGATAATTATTTTACGATCCTGTTTGCCCATAATGCTATTACCTTATCTGATGAAACGATTGGGGCTATCAACAAGTATGTTACGTCAAAGTTAGAAAACATGCCACAGAACAAGGATTATACTGTTAGAATTCTGGCGTGTGATAACCCTAATGCGCCAACAATAACAGTGTCCAGAGAGCTATCATTGGCAAGGGCTTTAAATATAAGAAATACCTTACTCGCAAATGAAATCAAGCAGTCGAAAATCAGTTTTAGCTATACGGAGTCACAAAAAATGCAAGATAGTTACAACTGGATTAAAATAGGAGTTGTTCCTAAATGATCTGTCGAACACTCAGAACAGCTATGTGCCATAGTATTATTATGCTATTGATGATTGCTTCGTTGGTATTTGTTTTAGACTCCAGAATAGCAAAAGCTGATAGTTTACCCCTATCACTTGATACTGTTATTTTACTGGCTCTGACCAATAATCCAGATATGAATATTGTCACCGAGCAAGTGACACAATCAGAACATGCTATTGATGAAGCAAAATCGATTTATTATCCCCAAGTGGAATTTAGTAGCAGTGTCGGTTTGGAATATAATGATCCTGCGGCCTTCCCCGAAGATACAGAATCTACGGGAACCAGCAATACGAATAGCTCTCAAGATCATTCACTTCAGGTTAACCAGCTTCTATTTGATGGTTTTGCCTCACCCGAAGAGGTTAAAAGGCGTGCCGAGTTATTGAATTCTGCTGAATTCCAGAAGCTTTTGGTCGAAGAACAGGTTATTCTAGAGGTCATACAAGCTTATCTGGATGTTTATCACTATCAAAAAGCTGCTAAAGAAGCTGATATTCTTATTAAGCGTTTATCAATCTTGAAGAAAAAAATTGATCTTATGGTTGCGGAAGGTGCTGAAAATGCTGCCAAACAGCAATATGCACAATCGCGCTTGTCTTTTGCGCAATCTGAAAAAAACAAAACGCATGCCTCATTGGCCAATGCTCTATTTCAACTAGAATATTACACAGGAAACCTGCCTGATTTTGAGGCTGTAAGGCCTGAGATGCTTGATCTGCTTAGCGTTGATATCAAAAACCTGTTTTATGAAGCCTTTGAGAACAACAAAAGTCTATTACTTAATGAATCAGATAAAAAAGCCATAGAACACGAACTAAAAAAAGTTGAGGGGCAATATTACCCCAGTGTTAATCTGGTCATGGAATACAATAAAACCAATGATGTTGGAGGAGAGATTGGCATTACGGATACAGCCTCTGCTTTACTTCAGATGAATTACAAAATTTTTGATGGATTTGCTCGCGATGCCACCAAGAAACGTGTTGGCAGCGAATTAAAAGAAGCCTCTTTTAAGAGTGATAAAATTAAAAGAAATATTCAACAGGACCTCATTACAAAATATAATGAGATGCTGTCTTACGAAGAAGATTTAATTATTGTCGAAGAAGAGATAGCTGCTAATACCGAGCTACAGAAACTTTACGAAGAGCAGTTCGAGCTTGGCGAAGGACAAATAATTAATATTATAGAAGGTGAAGAACAGCTTTATCGTTCCCTTGTCAGAAAGCACCAAATTGAAGCAGATGTATTATATGACGGATATGAGCTTATTCACCAAATAGGCCATCTGGATAGCTCTTTATTTTGCCGCAGTTGTCGTCAATAAACTTATCCTTGTAAAAAAAACTAGAATTCCCGTACACAATTTGTCTTTTTACATCAGGAGTGATCTACTTAGTATTGTTCCTAACTCGTAATTTTCAGATCTGATTACGTATATGCCTAGAATATTGGTTTTATTGATTTTTTTTGCCCTGCTACCAATTTACGAGTTGCAGGCAAAAGAATCATCTCTTGATTCGGGAGCCGCTGCTTTTTGCGAAGGTAGTATTTCTACCTTGATCACAGATTTAGAAACCAAGATAAAACTCCTTGAAATAGAACGACAAAACCTTTTCAGAGAAAAGAAAAACCTTGGAGAGACATTAGGAACAAAGCTTACCTATGAACAAGGACGAAAATTCAGGGCGATGGAACATAAAGTTACTAAATTAGAGGAGGAAAATGCCGCTCTTAGGAAAAAAATAGATGAGATTTTATCTGAGAAAGAGAATAATGAGCCATTGAATGAAGATGAGAACGCCTTGCTGGAAGATATCTTAGACAGCGAGGACCATAATTTGGACACTTCAGAAGACACTAGCAAGCCAACTAAACACAGTGAAGAAGTTGTCTTTAATAAAAATAAGCAAGAACTGGTTTTATATATCAGAAAACTGGAATCTGAAATTGAAGCATTAAAAAAAGAACTAGCCAATCAAGAAAACACAACAAGCATGCCGAATATTCCTGGTATGAAGTGTACAATGATTAACAAATAACTATTCTTCGATTTGCTGTGTAAAGCCTTCTAGTTGGCCCAGTTTGTTTTTGTCGTGAGCAATTTCTGTTTCACTCATCATATAAGAATAAATAAGCTGTGACAGAGATATAGGCGAGACAATGTGTTTGCTACGTAAAATTTCGGCGATTTTTTTTGTAATCTCTAAAGGTATGCCCAAATAGTAAGCGCCCCAACCACATTCAATTGCAACGTCTTCATTAGGGAGCTCCACGGGATCACCCCAGTTTTTTTTAACTCGGCGATTTTTCTGGATTATAGATTTCTGGATGCTTTTGTTTATTCATACCCCCTGCTCCTGCAGCCAATATTCAAGCAATGTCACCTGCCAGAGCTTTGATGCATTCATAGGCGTTAGATGACCTGCAGGGTTTTCCAAAAGCTTGTCAATATAGGCTTGATTGAAGATGCCGCGCTCTTTGGCTGATTTATCACTCAAAATACCCTTGGCCATATCCAGATAATCTCCCTCCAGATACTTCAAAGCAGGCACAGGAAAATACCCCTTGGGGCGGTCAATAACTTCATGAGGAATAACGCGTCGACCAACTTCTTTTAATACATATTTTCCATTATCTCTGACTTTGTGAATGGCTGGAATTTTAGCGGCCAACTCAACTAATTCATGATCAATAAATGGTACACGTGCCTCCAGCCCCCAAGCCATCGTCATATTATCAACGCGCTTGACCGGATCATCAACCAGCATAATTTGCGTATCCAAACGTAAAGCCCGATCAATCGGCTCGGAAATATGGGGTTTCCAGAAGTGATCTGTTACAAATTGATAGGCATAATCCTTGTCGACATACTCAGCATTCACAGCTGTCTTGTAATCTTCAAAATCGCGATCAAAAAAGACACTTGCATAGGTTTTCACAGCTTCGGCATTTCCAACCTCCAACATGGGTGGATACCAGTGATACCCCGCAAAGACCTCATCAGCGCCCTGCCCGCTCTGGACAACTTTTACATGTTTACTAACTTCACGGGACAGCAAATAAAATCCGATCACATCATGAGAAACCATTGGCTCGGCCATCGCCTGAACACAGGCGGTCAAATTTTCTTGCAATTCCTTATGATCCACTTGAATTTTATGATGATCTGTTTGATATTTTTCTGCAATTATATCTGAATAGCGGAACTCATTACCCTCTTCTTCACGCACATTTTCAAAACCGACAGAAAAGGTTCTAATGTCTTTTTGTCCGAATTCACTGAGTAATCCAACTATCAGAGAGGAATCTAAACCGCCTGAGAGCAACACACCAACAGGCACATCAGAGACCAATCGACGCTTGACCGCCAGACGCAAGGCCTTATCCACGGCATCAATCCAGTCTTCTTCACTACGTCTTAAATCGTTCTTACTACGGCGATAATCAAGCTCCCAGTAGACTTCTTCTTTCATAGTGCCATCGGGTTCTATGTAGGCTCTTGTCGCGGGTGGTAATTTCTTGATGCCATTAAAAATCGTATACGGGGCCGGAACAACAGCGTGAAAGCTCATGTAATAATTTAAAGAAACGGGATCAATCGAAGTATCGACATCGCCTGTTTTCAATAGTGCCGACAGTGATGACGCAAAGCGCATCGATTTTTCATCTTTAATATAATAAAATGGCTTAATCCCCAGGCGATCACGCGCAACAAAAACCCGTTTGGTATCACGCTCTAAAATGGCAAAGGCGAACATCCCTTGGAAACGTTTTACGCAATCTTTCCCCCAAGCATGATAGGCCTTAAGAATAACCTCTGTATCGCCATGAGAGAAAAACTTATAGCCCTGTTCCTTTAATTCCTCACGCAGCTCAGGATAATTATAAATACAGCCATTAAAAACGATCACTAACCTCAAATCTTCATCCACCATTGGCTGCGCGGCATCGTCGCTCAAGTCAATGATCTTCAAACGGCGATGACCGAAAATAAGATGATCTTCAGAAAAAACACCTGATCCATCAGGTCCTCTGGGGGTCATAACCTCCAACATCGTTTCGATTTTTTTTAAAGATGGTTGTTCTTTGTCAAAACGTAACTCGCCGACTATTCCGCACATAATTTATTTTTTCTTAGTGAAGGGATTTATTAACCTACTATATCTGATTGATATAAAACAATTACATATAATTCGAATTTTAAAAAGCCCCCAAAACTTTCGGATTTTAGAGGGTTTTATAAGAATCTATCGGAAGATAATATAGCCTATAACCGTTGTATTTGCTAGTTATTTTGGAGGTTCTCGGAGCTCTCTGGAAGAGATATTGGAGCGAGTGAAGGGATTCGAACCCTCGACCCCAACCTTACTCTTCACTTTGTTCCGAGAAGGTTATATTTCATAAGCTTTGACAGATATTTACGACTTAACGCATAACACCTATAACCACCTGAATTATACCATTGCTGTAGCACTTGCTGTAGCACTTTTTCAAAAAATTTATGGGACTCCTAGCTGGATGATTTCAGGGAAAAAGCTTCCTTAGACCCCACCCCCAAGAAAAAAGGGGGGTGCTTGATTAGTTAGTATAAGTTCGCCAGAAAATTTTTATGTAGTTTTTAAAATTAGACCTATCTTTTATTTTTTGTAATCATGAGGTTGTTCCATGCCTCAATTGTACTTGGGTGGTTTTTACCAAGTCTGCTATCAAATATTTTAAAAGCCTCTTCAAAATATTTAATCGCCTCTTCATTTTGATTCTGATGCTCTAACGCAGAACCAAGTGTATTGAGACTATCCGCTATCTCCAGACTATTTGCAGGCAAAACATTTCTACGCATATCCAAAGCTTTTTCCAGGTAATAAATTTGTTTTGTTGGATTTCCCTGATGCCCCCATACACGACCATAGTTAAATAAAACGTTTGCAGTATGACGATTACTGGCTTGAACAGAGTCATCAGAAATATCTAATACTTCTTCTAAAAGACTCTGTGCTGTATCCCAATCACCATTCTCCATATAAAATGTGGCAATATTGTTTTTTAAAGAACTTAACCTTTCATGATTTTTGGGTAACAATTTTTTTAGTATATCATATGCGCTTTCATAATATTCCAAAGCTTCAAGATGTTTATCTAAGTAATCTAGCGCGACCCCATAATTAGCTAGAGTTTCAGCTATTTCAGGATGGTTTTTAGGTAATTCCTCCTTGCGGATTTCCAGAGCTTCTTTGTAAGCATCAATGGCTTTTTGAATATTTTCTTTATCTTGGCTATGCCCTTTGTTTCTCCATGCAACTCCGAGATTATTCAATATTCTGGCTTTCAAAAGGCGATCAGGATTTTCCATTAAACTTATCATTCGCAACCCTTCATCATAATACTTTATTGCATCACTTGCATGCCCCCCATACTCCAGAGATGTGCCAATATCTAAATTATTTTGTGCAAGCATTCTGAAATTATTCGGATGGATATTACTGTTAATTTCTAGAGACTTCTTATGGTAGTTTTCTGCGCTTTTATAATTCCCCAATATGTTTTCTATTCTACCTGCAGCCGAAGAATATCTCGCATTATTCTTGATAATTTTTTCTGCACCAACATATAAATCCCTAGCTTTTACTAACTCAAAATTATTTTCAGCTATTACTCCCCTTTGATATTTTGCCTCTGCTATTGCAGCACCTTTAGTGCTTGTATCTTCCAATTGCTTTAAAACCCTATCAGCTGTTTTGTATTCCCCTTGCTTTAAAGCATCAATAACTTCATTTAGTAATTCTGGCGAGTAGTCATTTTGTTGCTTGTTAAGGTTTTCTATTTCCTCATTTATACTTTCAATTCTATGCTCGTAGCTTGATTTCATTGCCCCTTGATTAGAGAGAATATATTCGATTTGAATGATTATCTTTTCTTTTTCGTTGTTTGTCTCATCTACTTTTTTTGAACTTCCTAAAATATCGTTTTTTTGCTTTTCCAATGCTTTCTGGTGTGCCTCAAAAGTTATGAATCCACCTTCTTCACTTAGTTTAGAAGCAAGCTTGTCAGGCACAGATTGAACTTCTTCTATAATCTTTTTTTGTCCATCGACAATTTCATTATGCTTTTTATTAGGGTCTCCTGAATGAAGTTTTAAAATATTGAGCATTAAGCAAAAAACAAACAAGACTACAACGCCGTAAGCAATGGGAACTTGATTTTGAAGAAATATTTCTTTTTCTACTGCATTACTTTCCAGTTTATGAGCTTGCCATATTGTGACAGCAATAAACGACAGGATAATTAATACAGAAAAACCAGTCAGCCACGGTATATATTTGTAGAAAAAATTATAGCTACTCAATGCCTTATAAAAAATCCCTACTAAAATAACTGAAACAATATGATAAGCGGTCTTCGCTTTCATATCAGCCCAAAGCAAAGAAACCATTTTAAGAATTATAGCAAAATGTTCTGACATGCTTAAAAGCTATCCTCTATTTTTAAAGAACTTTTCTGACATATATTATAAGCCATATGAATCATACATTCTGACCACATTATTAATACATGTCACTCTATACGTGATATGCTACGAAATCCAAAAAAAAGAGAAATATCTCTATTATTTAAGATATTTGGCTACAATCCTACCAAAGACCTCATGTAGTTTTGTCTATAAAAAAATCATCACCATACTCTTCTATCTTCAACACCTTTTCTTGACTCATACAGATTCACTGAGGGCAATATATACATATAGAGCTAGGTAAGCAGCACAAAAGAAACAGGGTATTCTAGGAGTCTCTGTGAAGAAAACACAGTACTATCACTTTTAAAAAAAAGGATTGTTATATTTAAATCTAAAGTAGTCTTGGTAAGGGTATTAATAATAATAATTTTTTTTTATATATGCTCTCTTTCTTCTTCTGTTCTTATTATTCTATTTCTTGTTGTTAGTTCATCAAATTCTTGAGTTGTTAGCCTGTTAATTACTGCTCCTGTTTCTTCCATTATATTATTTTCATTTCTTGTAATAAGAGCATATTTCTCTGTTATTGGTGGTTTAGCCCAAGGAATAGATAAATAATCATAGGCTTCTTCCATCACTTGTTTTAATGTCTCCAAATGACTTCTTTGAACAATAAAAGAGTCATGAATAGATAGAACTGGAATATTTAAGTTCGTAAGCTTCTTCAAGATAAAAGCGGCAACTTTTGAATCATAGTTCATTAATACATGACCTTGATCAGCATCAGTTGAATTTCTAAGGATCGGATGCTTGGAATAAATTAAGTCCATTACTTTTCTCATTTCCAAAGCATTAGTAATTTTATATTCCCTCAATAATTCCAAGTCTTTCATATCCTCCCTGTTTTTGTGAAAAAACATCGTTGAAATATGCTTAATTATTCCATATGGACCATCACAGTTAAATGAACGTGTTATAAAGAGCTTAAAAATTTCTCTAGGGTATTCGTCACTAATAGAATAAGGATCATCTCTAAGTTCCTCAGGCATTTCTGTGTCATTAAGCCCGTAATATAAATACAGATGGTTTGATCTATAATCACACTCCACTGTTTGTTCGTTATTGATAGCTATATAGCGCCTATCTTCTCTACTACAGTACGTCCACCATCCACCATAAAAACGACCACCATAATCATACCTTTTCTCATGAAAGACGCGGTAACTGCTTTTATTATTGAAATTGATAATTTGATTGGAAACTTGATGACAAAGCCTTACATCTGTTTCCTCAATAAGTTTGTTATAATTGGGCAACCATTCTTTTGAATCTGCCACATCATCAGGTATCTCTATGTCGTTATAGTCATATAAAATCCTCCTAAACCCTCTCTCATTTTTGTACGTAATTCTCATACCTTCATTAATAAGCTCCATTTTAAATTCAATTTTATCTAGCTCCTTCCTTTCGATATATTCCTTAAGGGCTTGGGTAGGTTTGAAACGTGTAGCCCGTTGCTCAAAACCTCCAGTAAAATAGTCTTGCCTTCCTACATTAAGCTCCAAACAGCCTTGACTATTTAAGCTTCTTATGACTTCTCTTATTTTGTTAAATTTATAATTCATAGGGTTATAAGGATCATAGTCTCCCCTATAGGCATCTTTCCCAAAATTATTGCTAAATGGGCACAATATTGTTGTATCTGGGTTAAGCTGATAAGCACGAATACAAACAATCAAAACTGCCCTCAAATGCTTCTTTAAATTTACGACAGCATCTTTGCGCTTTTTGGGGGTTTCAAATTCTGTATTCTCAAAAATATCTTCTACAGCTATATCTAAACGCTCATCATCTGTATTCCAACTAACATCAATAAAATGTGCGTCCTCTTCTAATGGATCATTATTAGGCATAATATTTCTCCTTTCATTCAGAAATAGAAAAGCTGCCCCCTTGCTAAAGAGACAGCCTGTTAAGTTTAAATTTTTGTTTTAAAGTTTAGGGGGGTATTAGTTTGTTATACCCATAGCTTTTAATTGCTCTATTGCACCAGTATGTCCGTTTTCTGATGCTCTGGTTAGCCAATAGATTGCCTTATCTCTGTCTTGCTCTAGATAAATCATACCGACTAGATTTTGTGATCCTACCGCCCCTGACTGTGCTGCTTCAAGACATACAGGCCAAACATTTTCAAATTCTTCTGTTGTAAGTTTTTCGCCTGTTACAGCCTCTTTACTCATCTGGGCAAAGCAAATCATATCTGCTTTTTCATTGTAAGAGACTTCCTGTGCCTGCCCATTCTTAGATAAAACAATAACAAAGATGGAGAATATTAAAACTAGCCTTTTCATGTTCAATCTTTCATGCCTTAAGCAAACTTCCATAAACCTTCATGATATAAAAACTGAGTTAAGGTAAAGCATTTTTCTTCTATCTTTTCCATTGTAGAGTCACTTATCGCGTTATACGATTTTAAGTCTTTTAAGGCTTCTGAAGATGCAGACCATAATGGATTAGCACCATATCCAAAACTGAAATCAGACCCAATATCTTTTATTGATATTGTTGTTAGGGGAGCAACTATTTCAAGTTCATAAATACCTCGGTCTTGAAGCTCAAAAGCCTCCCCTTTTATAAATCCTACGTTCCCCTTTTTGTTATAAATAGCTTTAGCTTCCCCATTATCCATAATCCACAAATGAAATTGTTCTAATTGGTCATCTTCGAGGTCGCCACTATTACGCAAAGCTGCTACGTACAAAATAACCCTTACAAGAGCATTGTGCACATTAACCATCAGTGATGCTGTCGTATTCTTTTTTTTGAAAAACCCAAACATGATCTCCTACTCCAGCAATTATCTTTTGTTAATGATCGTTCACAGTAATTTTGTTTAGCATAGTTAACAATCCTTTACTATGGCAGATTTAAAATCCATAGGATTAGCAATAATGAGGGCTAGACAAGCAAAGGGTATGAGCCAAGAAGATTTGGCTGGTATTGCTGATGTTGCCAGAAATTACATTTCAAGAATTGAAAATGGACACGTATCTTTTTCAGTTCCTGTTCTGCTTAAAATAACAGAAGCACTAGAAATAATTCCTGAGGAATTATTCAAATAGATAGGTAACAGGTTAGTTGTGATGCGTGTGCGTTCCCGTCAAGTATAGCTGTTACACTAGTGACTTTCCTATCGCCTAGCCAATCGGCGCTTTTCATAACCCTACTGCCTTTGGGATTCCGCAGACTGCAAGTTAACCACGACACTCTTTTCAATCTTTTTTAGATTGGGGTAGCTAGAGTTAAGCCTATATGCCCAGAAAAAGAATATTAACAAATTAAGAAAATAAGTCAAGGATTTTTTGCACCGCACAATAATAACTATCCATTCATCACAAAAACAGTTCTACCATTTTCTTTTGTAGCCCTGAACCTTCTTGCATTGCTTCCAAAAGCTCTACCTTCTTCAAGAGTATCAAAAAACCCTTGTTTTGGATTAGGGTGGATTGGATTGCCCCTTGCAAAATTACGGAATTTTTCCTGTCCTGAATTATTCTTAAAATAGGCTTCTACTATTTCGGCTGTTTGCCTAGTATCGCATTCAACATACGCTTCTATTCTCCATGGTCTATGTGCTCTAGTGCTCTTATTCAAGCCATCATTGTGTTGCTGTAACCGTCTTTCCAGATCATCAGTTGAGCCTGTATAGGATTGCTGTGGGGGTCTTATACTTCTTAGAATATAAACAATGGGCATCGTTTTAGCTTAGAGCAATCACATCGCTGATTATCAAATCACCATCATTATATAGATCATCTACATTAAGCCCGATAATGCTCTTGATGCTGGCTACATCAACAAAATCAAAAGCAGTGCCACTACCATCAATATCAACTGATAAAACACTGTTTCCTGTGCTTTGAGTTATTTTGACAAAATCCGAGATAGCATCATTCAGGGGGTCAAAGCTCAAAATATCCTTAATCTGCAAGGCATCACCTTTGGAAATCCGCAAATCAAATATTGTATCAACTTGATTAGAAGCACCATCCAGAACAAACAAGTCTGCACCATTACCACCTTTCATCCAGTCAGAGCCAACACCCCCATAAAGGATATCGTTTCCATTATTGCCCCAGATCGTATCATCTCCTCCATTACCTAAAAGGATATCGTTCCCCTGACGACCTTTAAGTGTATCATTGTTTTCTGTGCCAATTAAAAGATCGTCACCTTTCCCTCCAGAAATATCAGGGTAAGAGGGAGGCATAGCTTTGTCGATTGCAAGGTACACAGTTCCCTGATCTTCACCACCATGACCATCACCAATCGTATAATCAAAACTATCATTCCCGTGGAAGTTCTTCTGGGGTGTATAGGTAAAATCACCATCTGCTTCCAAAACGACTGTTCCACCCATAGCCGTTGTCATAGTCACAGGGGTTACAGTAAGTAAATCCCCATCAGGGTCACTATCTGTACCATTTCCATTATCTGCCAACACATTACCCAGAATAAGATTATCCTCTAGCCCTGTAAAATAATCATCCTGCGCTATTGGCTCTTGATTGATCGGGTTAATAATGAAGCTCACAAGTGCTTTATCACTTCCCCCTTGTCCATCTTCCAAAGTATATTCAAACGTATCAGTTCCATGAAATCCAGCATTCGGGGTATAAGAAAACGTGCCATATTTTGCCAATGTGATACTGCCATTTGCTGTGGCATACGTTCCAGAAATTACAGTTAATGGATCACCATCTGGATCAAAATCTGCACCAGAGCCATTGTCAGCCAAAACATTCCCTAAAATAGAAACATCCTGATCACCTGTAAATTCATCATCTACTGCTACAGGTGGCGTATTTGTTAGAGAAGGCAGTATAAAATTCGATAGCCCAACCTTGCTAGCCTGCCAATCCAATAGGATAGCTAGCAGTTCCTCTGGGTTAGCCCCTGCACTCCCATCTTGGTCAATATATAGGTAAGTATCTGCATTTACCTGCTCAAGTCTTAGGAAACCATCCAGAAAAGCCCGATTTGGTATAAAACCAAGCACACCACACAATAACTCTTTTACATCAATAAGTTCATTTGTTCGGAAATCAGCAATCGTATCGACACCTTCGAGATTGTCCAAAACGTAAGTATCAAGACCATTCCCACCTTTCAGCCAGTCTGAACCGATACCCCCATTTAAAATATCATCTCCATTATTCCCCCATAATATATCGGAGTCCTTACCCCCATTTAAACAATCATCACCTTCATAGCCTTTTAGAGTATCATTTCCTGCAAATCCAAAAATTATATTGTTATTCTCATCGCCTAACAGGAGATCATCGCCATTAGACCCCTCGATTATAAAATTTGAGATTGGTGAAATTATTTTGGCAAATACTCCAAAATTATCACCATCCTGACCATCACTTTGCCATGAAGCTACAAAACCACCGTCTGAAAGACTGGAAATAGAAGGCATGCTTTGATTGCCCAATACGTAGCTATTGATAGTAAATTCATCGCCATAAGCAGAGCCATCAGGATTATATCTTTGGCCAAAAATTTCTCCTGAGTCAGCCCAAGAAATAACAAATCCACCATCCGAGAGTTCTGCTACAACAGGATCACGTACTATATTAGAGTTAGTACTAACCTGAAACTTATTGCCATTCGTTGTTCCATCAGGATTGTATCTTTGGCCAAAAATTTCGATTACGCTATCTTCTAGCCCCTCACTTTGCCATGTAACAACATAACCGCCATTTGTAAGCCCTACAACAGATGGCCAAACACCACCTGTATCAATCTGAAACTCCCCCCCTTTAGTCGTTCCATCAGGATTATATCTTTGGCCAAAAATATCATGACCAAAATTATCAAATTCTTCGCTATCTGGATGCTGCTCACTAAACCAAGTTACAATAAAACCTCCATCTGATAAGCTAGACACAGTTGACCCATATTGTTCGTTGTCAGTGGAGGTGTTAATCAGAAACTCATCGCCATTAGTAGAGCCATCAGCATTAAAGCGCTGACCAAATATATCAGAAAAGCTAATGTTCCACTCCTCACTATAAACCCCTCCCTCCTGATGCCCTTCGCTAGTCCAAGTAATAACAAAACCACCATCAGATAAGCCTGTGATAGATGGCACATAATGGCTACTTCCAGATGTTTCAACTTGAAACTGGCTTCCTTTTGTAGAACCATCAGCATTATAAAGCTGACCAAATATCCCATCATATGGATGCAGCCAAATTACTACGAATCCACCGTATTCTAGAGCTGCTACGGCAGGGAATGCTTGATTACCTATAGTATGGCTATTAACTTGAAATTCACCCCCGTTAGTTGTTCCATCTGCATTATAGAGCTGGCCATAAATTCCAGAACCACTACCATCTTGTCCATTACTTTGCCATGTAACAACAAAACCACCATCAGATAAACTGGCTACAGAAGGCCTGTCTTGTCTATTTTCAGTGTAAGTATTGACCTGAAATTCTTCGGATGGAATGAACAGACCACCTACTAAGTCACCATCTGCAAGTTTTAAATCAATACATTCTGTTTCAAGGTGAACTTCTGGCAAATCCAAGGTAAATATAAAAACAGAATCCCCAATAGTTGCCGCAATCTTGCTGCCATCAGGCGAGAAACTTAAACGAGGCTCCGCTGCCAAATTATGAGGATATGCACCATTCACCCCTTCTGTAATACGGACTATTTCTCCTGTTACAATATTCTTGATAAATAAATCTTGAACTCCGTTATCATCATCAGAAACCAGATTGGAAGAGTTACTAACGAAAGCAACATGAATCCCATCAGGAGAAAAAACTGCTGAATGACTTTCTCCATTACCTTCTTCTCCTAAAGAATTAGTAGAAAGCCTGATCGTCTTATTGGTTTCTAAATTTTTGAGAAATATATCAATTTTTTCATTAGTATCATCAGAAACCAGATTGGTTGCTATGCTCTCAAAAACAACTTTGCTAGCATCTGGAGAAAATTTTGGATCATAGCTACCTGCATTGCCTACGACCCCATTACTATTGGTTGACACCAATGTATAAATTCCCGAAGTAAGGTTTTTAGTATAAACATCTTTGGCATTATTAAGATCATTAATACTGAATGACTTTCTAGCATCCAAAGCAATATGAGTACCATCAAACGAAAAATCTAAACCGAAATGTTCGTATGGATTGCTGTTATTTGGATTTGTTATCTCATCTACAGAAAGAATAGAAATATCACCCGTACTTAAGTCCCTCGAATAAATATTCCTGCTATAGCCGTTGCCAAACTCATAAACTATGCTTTCAAATGCAAGGCTATTTCCATCAGGGGAGAATATAGGGGCAAAGCTTTGCTCATTGTCTGGGTCTATACCCAGTAAATCATCTGATGCCCAAGTTGTATCTCCTGTAAGCAAATTTTTAATATAAACATCTGTTACGATATTATTATCATCTGAAACTAGCCCGATTGTATTGGCTGTATTAAATGTTCGCGCACCATGAAAGGCTATTTTTGATCCATCTGGAGAAAAAACAGGAAGACGCCATTCATCACTTTCATCACCATATCCAAGCCCCCCAAATTTATCTTGAGAAACCCAACTGACTTCGCCAGAAGTTAAATCCTTTAAAAATACTTCGTAATGACCGTGATCTTCTGCTGTTGGCCCTAAATGGAGAACCTGACCTATGAATGCTATTTTTGATCCATCTGGAGAAAATATAGGCTCTGCTACCTTATCTAACGTCTTGTCATCTAAGCTAAAAGGTGTAATTTCTTCAACATCAAGTACAGTAACAGACATAATCTAAACCCTCACGCAAAAAACTCAACTATAGTGACTCCTAGCAATATATGAAGCCATGAGCAAACATAATAATCAGTTACGGGCTGTTTCTTATGGATAATAGCTTCACTCTATTGAGTATTTAAGTTTATTTATCCCTTCCTGCAAAACAGGCAGATTATAACCATATCCATACGCATCATGCACGCCTTTTGCTGACTGGTGGCCTGTAATTGCCATGACTATTGATCTTTCTACTCCTGCATTCCTCATTCCATCAATAAACGTGTGCCTGAGACTATGGAAGCAAAGACCATTTTTTTTAAGCCCTGTAACCTCAAGCTGGCGTGAGAAACGCTTAGAAAAGGTGCTGGAATAGTTTTTCTTGTGCTTGCCCATAGTTATATCAGGAAACAATCTCTTATGCCCCTTGGCTTTAATCTCGTTCATATAATCAAGAAACCCTTGGCTTATAAGCTCTTTATGGATAGGAACTTTTCTTCTGCTTGATGCTGTCTTTAATCCTTTATCGTCACCATCGTCATTCACATCAAAAATATAAACCCCAGCTTCTTGCCTAATATCACTGATATATAGCTGGCATATTTCATTTAACCTCATACCAGAATAAACACCAATCATAGTAACCCAATACATAGAATCCTTACCAAGACCACTTTGGAACAAGGTTTTGAGTTCTTCTTGCTTAAAAGGATGTCTTCTATTTGCTGTGACTTTCTGCCCCCTTATGACGCAATGAGAGAACGGATTTTGATTGTGATAGTAGTCTGCCCGTATTGCCCAGTTAAACATTGCTATTAGATAGGCTAGTCGGTTGTTTATGGTTTTAGGGTGTTGTGGCTTACCTTCAAGCTTATTCAAATCCACCCCTGCAAAGCTTTTGATATTGTGTTTCTTCTTTGCATTGGCAGGAATTTTCATTAGCTTTGATTTAAAGCCTTTAGCCGTATCTTTGCCTATGTTCCTTAGAGCAATATCTCCCATGAGTTCGATAAACAACTGATAAGTGTTTTCCTTGTGAAACCTAGTGCCTTCCTTGTCTGTCATGCAGTCTTTCAAGTATTCTTGCACCAGATCAGAAAACAACATTTCCCCCTTATGCTTTGTTCCGTTTAGTAAATGGCTGTAGCTTGCTTTTTGTTCATAACCATAGCTGTCTTTGATGCTGTCAACCTTCTCAAGAAAGTCATGGATAGCCTTATCTGGTGATTGTTCAGGGAGTAGAGTTATTAGGTCTTTTTGCACTGATTGAATATGCTGGCTTATCTCAAAATCAATTTGTACCGATTGTACTCTGGCGACACTTAAATCCTTTGTATTCAAGCCTATCCAGACCTCTTTACTCGGCAATAAACATTGGAGATTTCGGGGGAATGATTTACGAAAATAGTAGTAGCCTTTACGACTATATAAATGACGTTCTATAACCTTCATGCTGTAGCACCTGCTGTAGCAATTAACAAAAAGGTGTTTACGTCTATTTACTGGAAAGCCTTGAAAACCTTGTTCCTCGGAGAGAAAAGGAGAGGAATTGGAGCGAGTGAAGGGATTCGAACCCTCGACCC
>DCKO01000065.1:0-3572 GCA_002320665.1 Micavibrio sp. UBA1672 | reverse complement strand
TGCTCTACCCCTGAGCTACACTCGCGTGATCGCAATAGGCTTTGCGATAGGTAAGCGCTATATAAACGACAAAGCCCCTAAATTGCAAGAGCAAATTTACGAATTTTCACTTAGAAAATTTTTGATAGTTTCACAAGCCTCGGACAGGCCCAGTTTTTCAATCTCGACATCGGCAGAAAAAGCCGTATGCAAACGTGAAGGGAACATGGAATCCAGCATCACAAAAATGCCCTTATCATGTTCTCGGCGGATCAGGCGGCCAAAGGCTTGCTTGATCTTCAGGCGCGTGACCATTTCGTCATAATGGCGTTTACCGAAAAGCTCCCGCCGTGCCTTATGCAAGATATTGGGCCTAGGCCATGGCACACGGTCAAAGACGATCAGGCGCAAGGATTCTCCGGGCACATCTACGCCATCACGGATAGCATCCGTACCGAGCAAGCAGGCTTTATGCTCATCCCTAAAAATATCAATCAATGTGCCGACATCCATATCATCCATATGCTGCGCGTATAATGGGATGTGGTTTTCCTCCATTTCGGCGGCTATACGAGCATATGTATTTTTCAAACGGTTGACTGAGGTAAACAAGCCCAGCCCGCCGCCGTGTCCTGCGATGAACAAAGCTTTGTAAGCGCCGGCAACTTGTGCGAAATCATTACGGTTTACATCATTGATAATGAGGACTTTGCTGCGGGATTTATAATCAAAGGGTGAGGTGAATTTTTCCTGCGCCAGATCACCGGAGAGATAATGTGCGCCTGTGCGTTCATGGGCGCTGCGCCAATCTTGATCCTCGTCACATAATGTTGCCGAGGTAATTGCCATACCATGAGCATGAGGGCGGATAGAGGTGACAAAGGGGCGCATGGGGTCGACATAATGACGGTACAATCCGACATCTATAGCCTGCCCGTCTATGCGCTCGATCCCCATCCAGTCGACAAAGCCTTGTTCCTCTGCGCCCTTTTCCAAGGATTCTAGCAACCCTATCCAAGCCTTGAGGGTTGTATTACCGCGATACTCAAGGCTCTGGATGAGTGAGTCGAAGCGCTTGCGGGTGTCACTGTTCATCTCACCCGCATCCTCGGCCAAACGCTGGCCCATGATACGGGCAAGGCGCTCCATAGGCATCAGGATTTTGCGCAAAGCCTCACGCAAAGATTTTGCCTTATCTAGCAAGTCCTCTGCTGCGGGGTGTAGGCCAGTTTCCAGCGAATACGGTCCTTGTTTATCTTGCTCGGGCGCTCTGGCGAAGACTTGCGTATAGACATCGAAGAGGAATTGTTCTGTGATGCCTGAAGGCGCTCTATCTTTCATGCGCCTGCTCCAGCTAATATTGGTCAGGGCGCTGGCGGCATGGGTAACGGCTTCCAGAGCCTTTAAGGATTCCTCATCACCTTCCAGCAAATCCTCCACGCGGCGTTTTAGCCCCCGCGCGCGGCTGGATTTACGAGTTTCAGCGCCTAATATCCAGCGTCTCAAATCTGCTGTTTCACGGGCGGTGAGGTGCGCCGAAAACGCGCTATCAGCAGCATCAAAAAGGTGATGCGCCTCGTCAAAAACATAGCGCGTGGGTAGTGCGGTCATAGAGGTGGACATAGCGCTTTGGATCATCACCAGGGCATGATTGGCGATCACAAGCCTTGCACGTTTGGCTTTGCGGATGGAGCGCTCGACGAAACATCGATGATAATGATCACAGGCCGAGTAAATGCACTCCCCGCGCTTATCTGCAAGACCATAGGTGTTTGCAAAACCCAAAATACCGGAGAGCCAGCCCGGAAAGTCACTGCCGCTAAGATCGCCATCTTTGGTAACCGAAACCCAGCGCGCCATTAGACCTGCGGCGACCGCATGACGCGGATTATGGGAGAGCGGCATGGAATTGGAAAGCTCTTCGTAATTGAGCAAGCAAAGATAATTCTCGCGGCCCTTTCGCACCGTGACGTAGGCATCCTTGACTTGCGGATGAGGATAGAGGCGGTCAAGCTCGCTGTCGATCTGGCGCTGAAGGTTTTTGGTATAGGTAGAGATCCAGACGGCCCCTTCGTTTTTTTCTGCCCAGACACTGGATGGTGCAAGATAGCCCAAAGTCTTACCGATCCCTGTGCCAGCTTCGGCCAGTACGATATGGGCTTGTCCTTCCTCCTGTACAGGTTCAAACGCCTTGGTGATATGGGCGGCATAGTCTTTTTGTTGCTGACGGGTTTCTGCTTTATCGCCTTTCAGGAGTAATTCGTCGAGGCGCTCATGAGCTTCTTTTGGGCTAACACCGTGATGAGATGGCGTGGCTTCCGGTGCTTCATCTGCCCATTCAGGCAGGTTCTTCCAGACATTTAGCGCCGAGCGCGAGAAGGCTTCTGCAGATGGGTTATACTCTTCACCTAGAGCTGCAAATACAAATGGTGTCCAATTCCAGCCCTTCCCCTGCTTGCCCATCGCATTGGCAATATCCAAAACCTCTTGATGCAGCTTCTCATTTTCCGAAGCCGATAATTCATCACGAAGCCCTGTAAGCAATCCGCCTGCAATATCCATCAACGCCATCGGCATGTCATCAAAATCTTCCGGCGGAGAGATATGCAATGCCTTACACAATCCAGCGGGTGTTGGCACACAAAAGCGCGCAGGATACACAAAAGCGAATAGCTCCAGCACATCAAAAGCATAGAATTCTTCAAAATTTAGACGTTTTTTTGTATAAGGTTTATTACATAACAATACGTTTTGATTTCTTAAAAGACTTTGTGCCTCGCTATGAGAAACATTATGTAACTCCCCGTCATCACTGAGAATTGCGGCCTTGTTGACATTTACAAAAAGCGCCGGAACATCCGGCAATATGATCTGGGACTGGCTAGGTTCTAAACGTGTTTCAGGCTGCATGATTTAGCTTTAGCAGATTCTCTGGCCCTATGGCGCAAAAATTTACGCAGCCTTATCAGATGGCGGGACAAAAGCTTCCGGTGCACTTCCCTCTGGCAATGTCTCGACATAGATAGATTGTGACGGGAAAGCAAAGCCTGTACCGGCTTTTTCTTCAACAATCTCTTTGATAGCCAGTGCAAACTCTTCCTTGATCGCAAGCCACTCTCCCCAGTCTTTGGTGATGGTAAAGCAATAGATCATGATATCGATTGAAGAGTCATTAAACCTGTCGATACGCACAAAAAGCGGCAGGTCTGGTGGCCCGCCAAAATCTTCATTATTTGCAATATAGTTTTCAATTTCATCCCGAATAAAGCGAAGTTGGTCTTTGGTTGTTTTATATTCAACACCTATGTGCCAGAAAATCCGGCGATGTGTCATGCGGCTAAAGTTTGTGACAACAGCATCGGAAAGAGCTGAATTTGGCACGTGGACAGGAGCCTTATCGAAGCGTCGCACTTTGGTTGAACGGAAACCGATTTCCTCAACAACACCTTCAACAACACCATCGACCCTGATCCAATCCCCTATATTGAAACGTTTTTCTATGATCACTGTCAAACCGCCGATCAAGTTTTTGAACAAATCCTGCGCACCCAGAGCTACGGCGGCACCAAAGAGACCCAGACCAGCCAGTAAAG
>DCKO01000024.1 GCA_002320665.1 Micavibrio sp. UBA1672 | reverse complement strand
TACACGTTCTGCTTCTTCGGATTTCGTTAGTCCTGCATTATCACTAACAGACACAGACTACAGAACAGCTAATGATGGAAACAATGCGCTAGATGGCGATACTGACACAGGTACAGTGACAACATTGGTCGCGGCGACGGATGAAGCTGTGACATTTGGTGGAATTATTGCCATTACCGCTACGCCAGCTGACACAACACATACAGCTAACTTTGACGTCACGTTTTCGTACTAATTCTGATGTCCCAGAAGGGAAAAGGCGTTTATCTACAAAAAACGCCTTTTCTTATTATCTCTAATCCGCCATCCCGATAGCAGACTTATAAAGGTCGAGAAGATCTTCGGCTTCGCGGCGCTTTTCTGTTTCCATTTTGCGCAAAGAAATCAATTTACGCATGGTTTTGACGTCAAAACCAACGCCCTTGGCTTCGGCATAAACTTCTTTGATATCTTCCATCAAGGCCGCTTTTTCACTTTCCAGACGTTCAACACGCTCAATAAAGGATTTTAAGCGCTGTCCGGCCACACCGCCAACATCTTTAGTCTCGTCAGTTTGTTGTGTTTCTTCATTTTGCTCTGGTACAGGCATAACAGCAATATTATCCGACATTATTAGCAGGCTCCTTTGATTTATGGGGTGATTCGTAAGTGCTTATTCTAATCAAACAACAGGATTGCGAAAGCCCAAAAATATATGCATTGCAGCATATTAGATTAATCAAATATTATATAAATTTTATGTAAAATATATATGGGGGAGTTTTACAACACAAGAGGTGGATTTATGGGATCAGATGTATTTGAAAGGGTAGTGTATCACAAAGGCCAGACATTTTTGCACGAAAATACGGATTCTACAGATTCCTACATCGTACAAAGTGGTACAGTTCGCTCTTATATCATACGAAATAACAGAAGGATTAACTTATCCGATTTCAAATCTGGCGATATCATTGCCGAGGGTAATCTGTTTTTGGATGAGAAACTGGCCTTTAATTACGAAGCTTATGATGACGTAACCTTGATAAGAATCACGCGTCACGATTTCCAGAAAAAAATGAGCCGTATGGACCCACAATTATCAAAGGTTGTTACGCATCTGGCAGACAAGCTTAGTAATCTGCAACAAGATAAAGTCGAAAATATGCTGCGAGAGCGCGAAACCGACATGCAGGCCCGCGAGATTGTTGATCACTTATTGCGGGATATGGATGAAGCCCGAAAAGAAAAATACGAAGATGTCTTGCTGCCGCACTTCAATGTCATGGTCAAAGCATTAGACGAAATCCGCAAAGAGGAGCGCCATAAACGCCAGAAAGCACAAGCCAAAAAAGTTCAGGAAAAGGCCAGACAGGGCGTTACTGAAAAGGAAGCTGCGGAATAAATATTTAACAGTTAACTATACTTGCTTTTGGTACTTGGTGCGGGCGGGGGGACTTGAACCCCCACGACCGTAAGGTCAACGGATTTTAAGTCCGCAGCGTCTACCATTCCGCCACGCCCGCTTAAAACACTTGATATGTCTTAAAGGGAATGAGCGGTGTGGTCAATATGGCTTTGGCGAAATGGCACATTATTTACAATTAATCACGATACTGTTTTGATATCCACCGGTACTGCTGCAATATGCCCCAGCAATTTTGTGACCGGAATATCATTGCGTGGAAAGGTATTCCTGCCGATCTGGACAACGGAATCCATGATCACAATCGGCGTGTTGAAGATACCCTTAATAACAATAGGTGAGTTTGACATCGGATAGATATTGCCATTGACGTGATGAAACTGACTGCCTGCCAAAGATCCCACATCCACAAAATCCAGTGAAAAACAGGATAGCGTTGAAAACTTACAGCATTGCATATCCGCGCCAACAATATTGGTGGCACCAAAATCCGTATTGATAAAATCACACCCGTATAAATCCGAATAACAAAAATAGCTATTATACAAGCACGCATGTTGAAATTTGCTCATACGTAAATTGCTTTCGGATAAATTTACGCCGCTCAGATTGCAACCTGTAAAATCCGCATAAGGCATATGCGCCTCATCCAGATTGGCATTACTAAGGTTTTGATGGCTCAGATCAACATATTCCAGATTAATTCTTTTCTGCACAGCATCTTCCAGACAAGCAACGATATCTGCATATGGACCTGAAAAAATGGTCTTTCCGGTTTTATAGGATTTTAGGCTTGTTATATTCATAGTTTACTCCCTCACACACAATTATGAATAGCGGTATTTGACATATTTTTCAATCGACTTGTCAATAAAAAAATTTACACGAACTTGAAGGGTGTCTATTTAAGTCATTGTTATATATTAATAATATTAAATAAGATTTTTTTAATATAAGCTTTTGTATATATACTTTAGGTTGATAAAATCTTGCATTTTGGTGCTTTTGTATTGTCTCGGTGGTTGGTGCTCTTGCTAAAAAATACGCTGGCAGCTAGATTCCTGCCATGACAAATTCCGGAAAAACATCAGATCAGGAAACCTCTATTCGTGATGGCGTTGAGGTCATTAAGGCGGCGGTAAAGACCTTGCCGTTGACACCTGGTGTATACCGCATGATCGCAAAAGATGGCGAGGTTTTATACGTCGGGAAGGCTAAGTCCTTAAAAAAACGTGTGGTCTCTTATACAAATTTTGGCGCGTTGCCAATCCGCCTGCAAAGAATGGTCGCGCAGACGGCCTCAATGGAATTTATCAACACCCATACCGAGGCCGAGGCTTTATTGCTGGAATCCAACCTGATCAAAAAACACCAGCCGCGCTATAATATCTTGCTGCGCGATAATAAATCTTTTCCCTATATCTTGCTGCGCGATGATCATGATTATCCGCAAATCCTCAAACATAGGGGAAAGCAAAAAAAAGACGGCATCTATTACGGCCCCTTCGCGAGTGCAGGTGACGTCAATCGGACAATCTCTGTGCTTCAGCGCGCCTTTTTGCTCAGGAATTGTAGCGACAGCTACTTCGCCCAGCGCGAGAGACCGTGTTTGCAATACCATATCAAACGTTGCACCGCGCCTTGTGTCGGTAAAGTCTCTGCGGCTGAATATGCTGGGCAAGTGCAAGGTGCAAAGGAATTTATGGACGGTAAATCCCGCGCGGTGCAGGAACGCCTGAGCAAAGCCATGGAAGAGGCCAGTGCAAAAATGGAATATGAGGAAGCCGCCCTCTATCGGGACCGTATCCGTGCTCTGACAGGCATTCAAGCGCGTCAGGACATCAATGTGGATATTGGTGATGTCGATATCATAGCACTCGTACAGGAAAAGGGGCGCAGCTGCGTGCAGATATTTTTCTTTCGCTCCGGCCGTAATCTGGGGAATAAATCTTACTTTCCGCGCCATGACGCTGCCGAAGAAGAGAGCGCAATCCTCTCGGCCTTCCTTGCGCAATTCTATCAAGCCAGGCCTGTGCCCAAACATATCCTGATCAGTCACAAGCTAGACGAAGCCGAATTGCTCGAAGAAGCTCTGGAGGATATGGTGAAGCATAAAGTCACCATACAAACGCCGCAGCGCGGCCAGAGAAAGCGCCTGATCGATTTTGTGGCCCGTAATGCTCGCGAAGCTCTCCAGCGCCATATGGCGGCGGCGATATCCCAAGCTAAAATTCTTGATGGCGTGGCAGAAATTTTTGAAATGGACGAGCCACCCAGCCGCATTGAGGTCTATGATAACTCCCATATCTCGGGCACGAATATGGTTGGCGGGATGGTCGTGGCAGGCGAAGAGGGTTTTATCAAAAATGCCTACCGCAAGTTCAATATCAAACAAGCCAAAGAGTCCGATGATTATGGCATGATGCGCGAGGTCATGCTCCGGCGGTTCAAGCGCATGATCACAGAAAATACGCGCGAAGACCTCTGGCCTGATCTTATCCTGATCGATGGCGGGCAGGGGCAATTTAATGCCTGTAAGGAAGTGCTGGAGGATTTGGGTGTGCTGGATCGCTTCACACTTGTTGCTATCGCCAAGGGGGTAGATCGCAATGCGGGCCGCGAGAAATTCTTTATGGACGGCAGGGCGATGTTCCAATTGCCGATCAATGACCCTGTGCTTCATTACCTGCAGAATTTACGCGACGAAGCCCACCGCTTTGCCATTGGTGCGCACCGGACAAGGCGCAAGAAAGATATTGTGGCCTCGCCGCTCGATGGCATTGAAGGCATAGGCGCAAAACGTAAGAAAGCTTTGCTATTACACTTCGGTTCGGGTAAAGCTGTGAGTGAAGCTGGCATAGATGATCTGGAAAAAGTCGAGGGCATTTCAAGGCCTCTGGCAGAGAAAATTTACGAGTTTTTCCATAGCTAGGAATTGGATTTTACCTAATGAAACTGGGCAAAAAATAAAATCCAATGAAATCAAAATGATGCCTTTTTCTTTGGGGAAAACACCAAATCCGTGCTTGCCGGAAATGAAATACCATGATAGCTTTTTAATCATTCAACACAGTAAATCAGTTCATGCGTACGTTCTTTTTTTGCAGGGATGTGCGTGATTATTAACTCTTATGGAAAGGTGTGCGCAAGATGTTTCATCGTGTGAAATCAGAAGTCCAGGAAAGCGACCAAAAAGAAGATCAGGCTCCTGCAACAGGGGTCTATAAGAGAGAACAGCCTTTGCGCGCACCATATAGCGCAATGCGTAACCAGCAAGAAGAATTAGATACGCAGGATTCCCCTGAAAAAGAAGAGGGGGATATTGCCAAAAGCTTATCGGAAGATAAGAATGAAGACTCCCAACCACGAAACGAAACCACTACACAATCAGGATATAGACGTATGACTCAACAAGCAGAAACACCAAATCGTTCATCAACTCGCCCGGCCTATGGTTCAACAAGCTCTTATGTGCCGCCACAAGCCCCTGAAACAATTGCTTCTGCCGGTGAGCGTTGCCTGACAATTGGCCGCGGCATTAACATGTCCGGTGAGATCGAGGCTTGTGACCATTTACTTGTTGAAGGTACAGTCGAAGCAGCCCTTAAAGGTGCAAAAATTCTTGAAGTCGCCGAAAGCGGTGTATTCTACGGCACAGTTGAAATCGAAGAAGCGACGATCGCTGGTCGCTTTGAGGGCGACATCACAGTAAGCGGTCGTCTGACATTGCACTCATCTGCGGTGATCACAGGCTCTATCGCATACCGTGAGCTTGAAGTTGAAGCAGGCGCCGTCATTGATGGTCGCATGACACCGATGAAGTCTGCTGTTGACGAGAAGTCCGTTGATAAATACCGTGCGGGTTCCGAAGCTTCTGCAATGGCAAAGCCATCTGCACCAAGAGCTAAAAAGCCATCACAACAACGTGATGCAGCAAATAATGAAAGCGGTTTGTTCACAAAAGTGAATACACAGCAATACTAATTACAAAGTTTCTCTAACCTAGCCCTATAGAGTTAAAAAGCCGGATTATACGTGATCCGGCTTTTTTAGGAGTATAGCAATTGAAACTGGTTTTTTTGCCGGGAATGGATGGAACAGGAAAGCTTTTTTCGAGCTTTTTGCCATTTTTAGATGGTTTTGAATGTACGGTTTTGCCTCTACCTCAAACTGGCAAACAAGATTATGAAACACTGGCTAAGCACATCAAAAAAGAACTCCCGAATGAAGATTTTATTCTGATTGCCGAGTCTTTTTCTGGTCCTATCGCTGTCTTGCTGTCGCAGGAAAGCCTAAACAATTTAAGAGGCGTTATTTTTGTCGCCACTTTTTTATCGCAGCCCAAAATAGCGCTTTTACACATATCGAAAACAGTTCCTATAAAGGCATTTATGGCAGCACCATTCAGAAAATTTTTCTACAAATGGCTATGCTTTGGTTTCGATGCCAAGGATTCAACATTGAACGTCTTTGAAGAATCTGTGCGCAGCGTACCTGTAAATATCCTGAAAGCCAGATTGAAGGCTATTTCTGATATGGATTTAGAGCTCAACAAAGTTTTCTGCCCTGCATTATATTTACAGGCGCAAAATGATCAGCTAGTACCTCAATCAAAAGCCGAGGAATTCAATAAATATTTTGAAGATATTGAAATTGAAACAATCTCTGGTCCACATTTTCTCTTACAGACAAAGCCGGAAAAATGCGCTGATGTGATAAAAGCATTTATAGGTTAGCTTGTCTTCTCGTCAAACTTACAGATATCAATCACGGGGCATATGCTGCAATCGGGTTTTCTGGCTTTGCATGTATAGCGTCCGAGCAGAATAAGCCAGTGATGCGCATGCAGACCGAATTCCTCCGGCACAACGCGCAGCAAATGTTGCTCCACTTCATCGGGATTTTTACCGGGGGCAAGGCCTGTGCGGTTGGAAACGCGGTAGATATGCGTATCCACCGCCATGGTCGGCTGACCAAAGGCAACATTCAAAACCACATTGGCCGTCTTGCGTCCGACACCGGGCAAGGCCATCAGCTCTTCTCGGGTTTCAGGAATTTCACCTTCATAGTCACGCACCAAAATCTCAGACAGAGCAATAACATTCTTGGCTTTGTTATTATAAAGTCCGATGGTTTTGATATGCTCCTTGAGTTGATCAATCCCCAGATCCAGCATCTTTTGCGGCGTGTCCGTCGTTTTGAATAAATCCTTTGTGGCCTTATTCACACCAGCATCGGTAGATTGCGCAGAGAGAACAACCGCAACTAGCAACGTAAACGGGTTCGTATATTCCAGATCACTCTTGGGCGCGGGGTTTATCTCCCGCAGCTTGGCAAAAAAGTCATGAATCTCGTCAGATGCTAATTTTGACTCGTATTTTTTCTTGGTTTTCTTCTGGGTTTTTGTCATGCTCTTAGAAATAGCAAGCGCAGCGAGGCAAGTCATGTCAAAAAAAGAGATTACATACGGATTTTATGAAGCACCATTCGGCAAGATGGTCATTGGTAAAACCGATCAGGGCTTATGTTGGTTGGGCTTTATGGTGCAGGGCTATAAAGGAGATGGCCTTAGCCGTATGAAAGGCTTTTATGCAAAAAGCAGCTTTATACAAGATGATGAGGCTATTCAGGTGTTTGCCAAAGAAATTATTGCGAAATGGGAGCAGGGCAAAGAGGCGGATATTCCGCTTGATCTGGACGGCACGCCATTCCAAAAATCTGTCTGGCAAGCTTTGCTGAATATTCCGAAGGGGAAAACATGCGCCTATCAGGACATCGCCAATGATATCGGTAAGCCAAAAGCCGTGCGTGCCGTTGGCTCTGCTGTGGGGGAAAACCCTGTGTCGCTGATTGTACCATGTCACCGCGTGCTGCAAAAATCAGGGGGCTTAGGCAATTATGGCTGGGGTGTGGATATAAAACGCAATCTATTGGGTCGTGAGGGCGCAAATCTTACAAATCAAGCACGTCGCGCATAGAATATAAGCCTGGCTTTTGATCTTTACACCATAGTGCCGCCCGCAAAGAACCTTTGGCAAACAGGCTGCGATCTGTGGCCTTATGAGATAGCTCTAGGCGCTCGCCTTCACCATAGAAAAAGACAGTATGCTCGGCAACCACATCGCCGCCGCGTGCGACTGAAAAGCCGATCTTGCCCTTTTCACGTGTGCCGATATTTCCATGGCGATCATAATCGGCTAAAAGCTCAAGATTACTACCGCGTCCAGCCGCAGCAGATTTCCCTAGTGCAAGCGCTGTACCGGAAGGCGCATCGACCTTATATTTGTGATGCGCTTCAAAGATTTCAATATCCCATTCTTCCTCAAGGCGCTGCGCGGCTTGTTCCACAAGAGCCAGCAAAAGATTGACGCCAACACTCATATTTGCGGCGTAAACAATGCAAACCTCTTTGGATTTTTGTATGAGGAATTCCTCATCTTCCGGTGTTAAGCCTGTTGTGCCGATCACAATCGGTGTTTGATGCGTTGCTGCGAGTTCCACATGCTTGCGCGTGCCTTCGGGCAAGGTAAAATCAATCACCACATCAGATTTTTTGAAAAGGTCCTCAGGATCGTCAGTAACATTACACCCCGCAGGCGCATTAGACGCATCACGAGCCGTACCGCCAGCCAGTTCAAGACCTTTGTCTTTCCAATTATCGGAAAGTAATTCCTGAACGATTAGTTTACCAACGCGTCCGTTACAACCAACAACACCGATCTTCATGCAAAATATCCTTTATAGTCCTTATCATTTACTTTCGGAGATCATTATTCGCTCCTGACGTATGTTTATACGCTACGTCGCTCATGCCTTGTCCAAAAATAAAGCAAAAGGACTATCGACTCGAATAAATTATATCCTCATCTCACAAAACGGAGCTTAACGCATTTACTCGCTTAAATCATCCCAGAATTCTTTGATCTTTTTGAAAAAGCCACTGGATTCCGGAGAGTTCTTGCTCGCGGCGCGATCATTACCCATGCTCTCATCCAGTTCTTTCATAAGGTCTTGCTGCTTCTTGTTCAAATTCACAGGGGTCTCGACAAAAATTTCGATATACATATCCCCGCGTGCATTGGAATTTAGAATACTCATACCTTTACCCTTGAGGCGGAATTGCTGTCCGGTTTGTGTACCTGCCGGCACTTTGACATTTGCGCGTGTACCTTCAATGGTTGGCACTTCGACCTCACCGCCAAGCGCTGCGCGCGTCACGGTTATCGGCACGCGGCAATAAAGATGCGCACCCTCACGCTCGAACAGCTTATGAGGTCTCACATTCATCATAACATAAAGATCACCGCGCGGCCCGCCGCGAAGTCCGGCTTCACCTTCACCGCTCAGGCGAACGCGCCGTCCGGTTTCCACACCAGGTGGAATTTTGACTTTTAGGGTCTTACTGGTTTTAACCTGACCAGAGCCATGACATTTCTTGCAGGGATCTTTAATGACAGAGCCAGCGCCGCCACAACTCGGACAGGCACGCTCTATGGTAAAGAAACCTTGCTGCGCTCGCACACGTCCGGCGCCGCCACAAGTGCCGCAAGTCGAAGAGGATGACCCTTCAGCCGAGCCACTTCCGCCACAGCCGTCACATGTATCATTAACCGGAATCTTGATCTTGGCTTCCTTGCCGCGATAGGCATCTTCAAGGCTGATATCCATATTATATTGCAAATCAGAGCCACGTGTCGGGCCACTGCGCCGTCTTGCGCCTCCACCACCCATAAAGTCGCCGAACATATCCTCGAAAATATCGGAGAACGAGCCACCGCCCATACCACCATGCGCACCGCCGCCACCAAAGCCGCCAGCACCCATAGAGCCATCAAAAGCACCGCTACCATATTGATCATAAGCTGCGCGTTTTTGATCGTCCTTAAGGACATCATAGGCTTCACTGATTTCCTTGAATTTGGCCTCGGCCTTTTCATCACCCTTATTCTGGTCAGGGTGATATTTCATCGCCAGCTTGCGATAGGCTTTCTTGATTTCATCCGCCGAAGCAGATTTATCAACACCAAGCGTTTTATAAAAATCCTTATCAGCCATAGTCCTTATCCCTGAAAAACATAAAAGAGTAAGGCCGGAAAAATCCGGCCATACCTGCTTGTTAGATTAGGCTGATTTCTGATTGTCGTCAGCTTCTTCGGTGAAGTCGGCATCAATAGCTTCATCATCATCGTCAGGTGAGGCCACGCCGGCATCTTCCGCGCCTTCAGAAGCAGACTCTTCCTGCGCCTTGCGATAGGCAAGTTCACCCAGCTTCATGCTGGCTTGCATCAGGGCATCAGTCTTTTCCTTGATCTCGGAGGCATCTTCACTCTCCAGAGCAGATTTTAACTCTTCGATTGCAGATTCAATCGGTTGCTTGTCATCCGCAGATAGGTCAGCGCCGAATTCCTCCAAAGAGCTTTCCGTAGAGTGAATGGCACCTTCCGCCTGATTTTTGGCTTCGATAAGCTCGCGCTTGACCTTGTCGCTTTCGGCATTGTCTTCGGCATCTTTGACCATTTGCTCGATATCATCATCGCTAAGACCGCCACTGGCCTGAATGCGGATTTGCTGTTCCTTATTCGTGGCCTTATCCTTGGCAGATACTTGCACGATACCGTTAGCATCAATGTCAAAGGTAACCTCGACTTGCGGAATGCCGCGCGGAGCAGGGGGAATACCCACCAGATCAAACTGACCAAGCAGTTTATTATCCGCGGCCATTTCACGCTCCCCTTGGAAGACACGAATAGTCACAGCATTCTGATTATCCTCGGCCGTAGAGAAGACCTGAGATTTCTTCGTCGGGATAGTTGTGTTGCGGTCAATAAGACGCGTAAACACACCGCCCAATGTCTCGATCCCCAAGGATAGCGGCGTAACATCCAGCAAGAGAACGTCTTTAACATCGCCTTGCAGAACGCCGCCCTGAATAGCCGCACCATCAGCAACCACCTCATCAGGGTTCACGCCTTTATGTGGCTCCTTACCAAAGTAGTCTTTAACAGTATCAAAGATTTTCGGCATACGGGTCATACCGCCAACAAGGATAACATCATCAATGTCGGAGGCTTTCAGACCAGCATCTTTAAGCGCCGCCTTCACCGGATCAATTGTACGTTTCACAAGATCGGCCACAAGGCTCTCCAGTTTCGCACGGCTCAGCGTCAATTGCAGGTGCTTCGGCCCTGTATCATCGGCTGTGATGTATGGCAGATTGATTTCCGTGCTTTGCGCGCTTGAAAGCTCGATCTTGGCTTTCTCGGCTGCTTCTTTCAGGCGTTGCAAGACCACAAGGCTGTCGCCGCCTTTAAGTTCACGCAGATCAATACCGTTTTCTTTTTTGAACTCATCAGCCAGATAATCAATAATACGTGTATCAAAGTCTTCACCACCAAGGAATGTATCACCATTTGTGGACTTTACTTCGAATACGCCATCACCAACCTCTAGGACAGAGACGTCAAATGTACCACCACCAAGGTCATACACAACAATTGTGCCGGATGTCTTTTTATCCAGACCATAAGCCAGCGCCGCAGCTGTCGGCTCGTTGATGATACGCTCGACTTCAAGTCCGGCAATCTTGCCAGCATCTTTTGTGGCCTGACGTTGCGAGTCATTAAAGTAAGCGGGAACAGTAATAACCGCCTTGGTTACTTTCTCACCAAGGAAGGTTTCGGCTGTTTCCTTCATTTTTTGGAGTAACATGGCTGAAATTTGAGATGGTGCATATTTTTCACCATCAACTTCGACCCATGCATCACCATTATCACCCTTTACGATATTAAAAGGGGCTTTATCGCGCATTTCCTTAACCTGCTTGTCATCGAAACGGCGACCGATCAGGCGCTTAATAGCGAATAATGTATTTTCGGGGTTTGTGACCGCTTGACGCTTGGCAGGTTGTCCAACCAGACGCTCACCATCTTTGGTGAAGGCAATCATCGATGGTGTTGTACGTGCACCTTCTGCGTTTTCAATAACACGAGCTTCCTTGCCGTCCATAACAGACACACAAGAGTTCGTAGTACCCAGGTCAATACCTATGATTTTGCTCATATCAATTTCCTTTCATTGGCAAATTATGTCTGCAGCCCTACAATAGGCACCGCTTCAATTCCCATGATTTGTTTTCCGAGCAGGAGAACAAACCAGATACATAGAACTATAGCAAGCGGCTTTAAAAAAATCTAGTCTTTTTGCATTTCCAATTTTCAAAATAGCGATGTTACGTCTTATCGTCTGTATGAAACACTTAGAAATCCTAGTGTTTCACGCATTCAAAAATGGATAGCAAAGCATAAGATTTAAAAAATCTTACGGCAGGATTTACTATATATAGCCTCATGAAACAAGAGGTTTTAGCTCCATTTTCTTACAAAACAAGATTATCGTGGAATAGGGGAGGTGGCCGTAAATAGCCAAATAGGAAGCTAAACCGTTTCACGTGAAACGGATAGTGAACATAGCGGGAACGGAAAATGAACCTTATGTTAGGCTTCAGTGTCTATTGTGCCACCCGGCGATGCGTCGCCATCCGACGCAGTTTGCCCTGGCGAATCATTACGGGAGACACCTACGCGCGCGGGCTTCAGGATTCTACCATTGAGAACATAACCCGGCTCAATCACCTGAATGATTGTCCCTGTAGGTTTATCTGTCACTGGCGCTTCAAACATGACCTCATGAAAATTGGGATCAAAGGGCTGGTCAATCGGTTCAAGCTTCTCAATGCCATTTTGCTGGAAGATTTTCAAAAGCTCACGCTCGGTTGCTTCCACGCCAGTAACCATATTCTTGATATAGGTTGGATCAGACATATCCCCATCCGTTGTCGCATCGAGAGCGCGGCGCAAATTATCTGCTACATTCAACAAATCGCGCGCAAAACTATTCAGGGCAAATTTACGGGCATCTTCTTTTTCACGTTGTGATCGCTTACGGATGTTTTCCGTTTCAGCCACAGCGCGGATCATTTGATCCTTTGTCATAGCAAGCTGCTTTTCCAACTCATCAATCCGGTTCAGCGCAGCTGAAGAAACTTTTGCAGCCTTATCGAGCACTTCTTCTTGCGGTGGCTGCGGGGCGCTATCCAAATTATCTGAAAATGAATCGTAATGTTCTGCTGTATCTTCCACGGCATCATTTTCCTGTGCTGCGTCGTTATTATTTTCCGGATTAGTCTGCATGTCGATTCATCCTCATTAATCTGTTTGTTTAAAATCGAGAGAAACCTGTTTACGCTATAGCGGCGCTGGAAACAATACCTGCTATGTGGAATTTACAAAAAAGCCTAAAACGGATTATTCGTTCTCTTTTTCTTTTTCCCTAAGCGTCATACGCTTGCGGCGAGTTCGCTTGTACCAGTCAAAGTCTTCACCGGGAATGCGCGCCGTCAAGTGAACATCATAAGATTCGGTTTCAAGTCCGTTAGGTCCATGAACTTCACGTTCCATCGTAAGAGCGCCAACCATCTTTTTATCTTCTACGGTTTTGAGCTTGTTACGTACAAAGTTATTATTATCAACAAATAAAACATAATCATGTGCGTTATGCGGCGGGTAGTAATCTTCGAGAACTTCTTCCATCGGTATCAAGCCATGTTCATCACCAAATGTCTTGATAGCTTCTACAAGTCCCTTTGTACCAGTAGCGGCATCACGTGCCTGAATAAGTACGGTATTCTTCGGAAAGAACCACATGCCGATCATGGCTGTGCCATCATAAATTTCAACTCTGTCTTCTGTGATTTTCATTTCCACAGATGTAAAGGGACCGTATTTGTCACTTTCAATCGAGATCTTTTCAACATTATCACGGATCAGTTTATCTCTGTTAAGTCTAACATCAGCATAAGCACTATGGCGTTTAATCTCGCAATCATAATTTGAATAGCGGGGTTCACGTTTTCTAATCACAAGCCTTGAGTCACGAACATCAACCTTCAGAAAAGAAGAGTTCATTTTATCGCGGCCGCGAGATGATGTTAAATCCGCGCAACCAGTCACCTCGCCAAGGTTGTAAAGACGCATAATGAATGTGCCTTCTCGCTCCGTAAGGTCCTGTAAAAGATCAATCGCATAAAAATCTCTGGGGAATACGCCGCCCAAACCATCTTCTTCCGGTTCTTGCGAAAAGGCCGCTTGCGGCGCAATAACAAAACCAAAACATAATGCGATAAACAGAAAGGAAAGAATCTTGTGAGACATATTTGATATACCCGAATTAACACTATAAACCTGCCGGAAAATATTATCCAGCTATTACAACGGCCAGTATCGCTGTTTTTTGCACTGATATCAAGCTTTTGATTGATTTTTTAATCATCGCCCAAAATGCGCCCGACAATCCGAGACGTATAATCAACCATGGGAATGATCCTGTCATAATTCAGGCGCGTCGGCCCAATCACGCCAATAGCCCCGACAATGCTGTTATCCTCATTGTCACGATAGGGCGAGACGATCATCGACCAGCCTGTCTGGTTAAAAATACGGTTTTCCGTCCCGATAAAGATCTGTACGCCATCGGCGCTACTGATATTCTCCAACAGCGCGAGCATATTATTCTGCTCCTCCAGATAGCCCAGCAAAGCCCGCGCCCGCTCCAGATCTTCAATCGCCTGAATATCATTCATCAGCTTTGATTTACCGCGCACGATAATATGCCCACTCGATTGAGTTTCGGGCAAGCTAAGCCCGCGCTCAATCAGATCAGTCGTCAAACTATCAAGCTTGATCTTGTGGTCTTTGATATCGGCCTGAATATCCTTAACCGTCTGAGAGATCGTCTTGCCCTGAATTTTGCTGTTCAAATAATTACAGGCTTGCTCCAGAGCAGAGATAGAAACATCCCCCTCCATATCCATAATCCGGTTTTCCACCATGCCGTTATCCATCACCAAAACGATCAGGACTTTACGGATATCAAGTTGCACGAACTGAACCTGACGGATAGATTTATCCAGCTTCGGCGCAATCACCAGCGAAGCACAAGAGGAAAGTCCAGAGAGCAGGTTACTGGTATGATCCAGCACCTCGTTAAAGCTCCGCCCCTTGGCATTACAAGAGGTCTTGATAGAGTTTTGCTCCTCTGTACTCAAGTTACCTATTTCCATAATGCCGTCAATATAAAGCCGCAAACCGCTATCCGTTGGCAAGCGCCCCGCAGAAGTATGCGGTGAATAGAGCAACCCAAACCGCTCAAGCTCGGCCATATAATTGCGAATACTGGCAGGCGATAACCGCAATCCTGACACATCGGAAATCATGCGCGAGCCCACAGGGCGGCCTGTCTCTAGGTAACAATCCACTATAAATTTAAAAATCTCGCGGGAACGGTCATTCAGCTCATTAATCATAAAAATGACTATAATATGTGGCTTACAAATTGACAATTCTATCTATTGTCAAAATCGTCATTCCCGACAAACGCGGCGCAGCCAAGTGCCGTTCGGGAATCCAGCACAAGACGTGTGCAGGCTTTGCCTGCACGCATTTACTGGATCCCCGCTGTTTAAACCTGCTTCGCTTTAAGGCTTCGCAGGTCGCGGGGATGACGTTAGGGTAAAATGTTCGCTTTCACAAAGTTTCACCAACCCTGTTGTCCTAATGAATGTGATTATATAAAGTGCGCCAAACACAAAAAACTATTTAAGGACGTATAATGACAAGACCATCCGGCAGAGCGCCAAACGAACTAAGATCAATCGAAATTGAAATGAATGTCTCCAAACATGCCGAAGGGTCTTGCATGGTAAAATTTGGGGATACGCATGTCCTATGCACGGCCTCTGTTGAGGAGCGCATCCCACGCTGGATGAAGGATAGTGGTAAGGGCTGGGTCACGGCTGAATACGGGATGCTCCCACGCTCGACCGGATCACGTATGGATCGCGAAGCCGCCCGCGGAAAGCAATCAGGCCGCACACAAGAAATCCAGCGTCTAATTGGACGCGCTTTGCGCGCCGTGGTGGATTTTGAAAAAATGGGCGAGCGCCAAATACGAATAGATTGCGATGTCATCCAAGCCGATGGCGGAACGCGTACAGCGGCCATCACTGGCGGATATGTTGCGCTCTATCAGGCCATGCAACATCTGGTTAAAATTGGAGCCTTAGAAGAGGTTGCAATTAAAGACGAGGTCAGTGCGATTTCATGTGGAATTTTCGAAGGCACGCCAGTCCTTGATTTGGATTACGCGGAAGACTCCGAAGCCGAGACCGATGCAAATTTTGTCTTGACCGGCAAAGGCGGCATTGTTGAAATTCAGGGCACAGCCGAGAAAGAACCCTTCAGCGAAGAGGAGTTTCAGGCGCTTATGAACTTGGCAAAGCAAGGCTGTAAGGAAATTACAGATATCCAGAAAAAGGCTTTGGGGATATAGTTTATTGATCGTCATTCCCCGAATTTATCTTGTATAAATTCTAGGGGAATCCATGGATAGCCTTAGAATTGATAAATCAATTC
>DCKO01000036.1 GCA_002320665.1 Micavibrio sp. UBA1672 | reverse complement strand
CAGGTTGGGGAGCAAATGCCTATGACGGTTCTACATGGCACAGAACGGCTACGATCCGCAGCGAAATAAACGGTACAGTTGGCGCAAACTCAGTGCCAACAGATATCATCTTTGAAAATACAGCCGCTGGCGGCGGAGCGCGCAGCGAAAAAATGCGGATCACTTCTGACGGCAATGTCGGGATTGGAGTGAATGCCCCTTCGGAAGTTTTACATGTAGTCGGTAATGCTCTTATCCGTAGTAGTAATGAAAACGACTACACGGACACATTAAACTTGATGCGCGATGCCACCAACCAGTATAATTACCTCTTTTGGCATACCGGAGCTGGTGCACCAGATGGCACAACGGTTAATTTTGGTCTGGGTACAGATTTAAATGGCGGCACTAATGATTTATGGCTGATACGCCCCGGAGCAACCGGCAGCCCTCTTGGGCGTGCGGATGCCGTTATGCGTTTTGATGATGGCTCTACTGATATTTATATGGCTGGTAATGTCGGGATTGGAAATGCATCATCGGCATATCCTCTGGATATTGTCGCAGATACATCTGATAGCACAGCGTTGAATCTGACATCAGGAACATCTCCTGGTGATATAGCCATCCGCTTTGACACAAATGACAGCACCGCAGCCATCCAATATGACAGCGGCACTGATGGGATGGAGTTTCGTGTTGCTGGAACAGGTTCTGGTAACACAGAAATGTTTTTATCGGATTCTGGTGACTTGGCTATTGGAACAACAGATCCTGACAGAACACTTCATGTTACAAATGTTAATTCGTCTGTAACTGCTGTAACACCGACATTACGTCTTACTCAAGAAGCAACAACAGCACCGGGTATTGGCATTGGAACAGGCATTGAATTTGAAGTTGAAACATCCAACAATAATAACGAGATAGGCGCAACAATCGAAACTGTCACAACTGATGTGACAGCAGCGGCCGAAGATTTTGACCTGACATTCAACACCATGACCTCAGGCGCAGCGGCGAGCGAAAAAATGCGTATTAGCTCAGAAGGTTATGTCGGTATCGGTAACACCTCACCATCCGTTGCATTGGATGTCACAGGTGACATTGAATATTCAGGGACAATCACTGACGTATCGGATAGACGTCTGAAAGATAATATCGAGCCTTTGACAAAAACAGGCAGCTTGATGGAGCGTCTTGATAAGGTTGATACATATTCCTTCACGATGAAAGGTGATGAAAGCAAGCGCACTGAATTTGGTGTGATGGCACAGGAACTTGAAACCATCTTCCCGGAGCTTGTCCATACAGCTACTGACGAAATGGGCACAAAATCTGTCAATTATGTCGGTTTGATTGCGCCGATGATTGAGGCCACAAAAGAGCTAAACGCCGAAAATAAAAGCTTGAAGGCCGAGATTGCGCTGCTGAAAGAAAGCCAGCATGCGACAAACAAAACCTTAAAAGACTTAAGCGAACAAGTTGCTCTGCTCAATCAGGTTGTTGTCAAGGACAACACCAAACAGGGTTCAGCCAACTTTATGTTACTGGCATTGATTTTCTTGCTGGGCGGGATGACTGGCTTGATGGCGCTACGTTTAAGACGCTCTTAGGTCTATGGCTTTTAAAGGGGCTTTCTTGTTACCCTCTTCTTCCTTCGTATTTCCGAATTCTTTTTTGCGGATATCCTGAATAATACTCTTAAGCTCTTTCATGGATTGCGCGCGACCCAAGCCCGTTTTGATCACATAATCTGACAGCACGCATTTTTGCTCATTCGGCATTTGACGTTCCAAAATGGCATGAAATTTCTCTTCGCTCATATTCGGGCGTTCAAGCACACGCTGGCGCTGGATGAAATATGGCGCGCTGACCGTGATGGTGTAATCCAGACGTTCTTCCGCCCCCGTTTCAAAGAGCAGCGGGATATCCAGACAAACCATATCAAAGCCTTTGAGTGTGAATTCCCTGATAAATTCATTTTGGGATTTATGCACCAGAGGGTGTAAAATCCCTTCAAGCTTTTCCCGCAAAAAATCGTCATGAAAAATTAGCTCTCCGAATTTTTTACGGTTTAGCGCTCTGCCCTTTTTTTCATATATGTCGGGATATTCAAAGAAGGGAAAAGCCGCCTTGATCGCTGGCCAAGCCTCACTTTCAAAGGTCAGGAGCTTATGCACGGCTTTGTCGGCCTCATGCACGGGAATGCGCATATTTTCCATCATAGCGCCTATGGTGGATTTGCCCATTGCAATTGATCCTGTCAGGCCGAGTACGATCATTTTAAGACCAACCTTTCCACCTCTTCTGTGACTTCTGGTGATTGCCCGTGCCATAGCTCGAAGCCTGGTCTTGCCTGATGCAGGAGCATGCCAATGCCTGTCACGATGTTATTGCCCCGCTCCCTTGCCTCAGAGAGCAAATCTGTCATCAGCGGTGCATAGACAATATCACAGACTAGCGCTTCTGGCGGCAATTCTTCGAGTGAGATTTCCAATTGTGCTTTACCGCTCATCCCCAAAGCAGTTGTGTTCACCAGCAGATTAGCGCCTGCTAGCGCTTCCACACGACGATCCCAATCCATAACTGATACCTTACCAAGATCAGAAAAATGCCCGGCCAATTCTTCTGCCTTTGCCTTTGTCCGGTTTGTCAGGATAATTTCTGGTACGCCAGCCTTGATCAGGCCGTAAATGATGGCCCGCGCCGCGCCGCCAGCGCCCAGTACAATAGCTGCGCCTTTTGTGAAAACAAAATCGGGCTGTTGTTCTTTGATATTCTGGATAAAGCCGAATGCATCTGTGTTACTGCCCCATAGCTTGCCATCTTCGATCACAATTGTGTTGACCGCGCCGATGACTTTTGCGGTTTCATCGATTTCATTACATAAATCCATAATCGCAACCTTGTGCGGCACGGTAACATTGAAGCCCTTATACCCCTTGGCAATCAGGTCATTTACACCCTCTTCCAATGTCTCTGGCGGGATATCTATGGTGCTATATGTGCCTTGCAGACCGTATTTCTTTATCCAATAGCCGTGAATAAGGGGGGATTTGCTATGGGCTATGGGGTGGCCGATTACACCTGTTTTTGTAAGTTCCAAGCCTTGTTCCTTTTCAAGATAGTCCAGCAATTCAAGCAAAGGCATGCCCATAATCGTATATTTATCGCCCTTGATTTCACTGAAAAGCGCTTTGCCGTTTTCCTCGATTTTATATGCCCCGACGCAAGACAGTAAAGTGCTATCATCGGCGCTTTGGATATAAGAGGCCAGATAGGCCGGATCATCTTTCATGGTTAAATCGGCGTGATCAAGCGCCGCAAATAAAAGCTGGCTACCCTGCACGACACTTAGGGCGGAGATCAGGCTATGGGTTTTGCCGGACATGGCTGTGAGTTTTTCAGCGGCTTCTTCGCGAGTTTTGGCCTTGGAGATAATCTTTCCCTCGAATACCAGAATTTGGTCACTACCGATGACCAGTTTTTCAGGATGATCTTTTGCAATCGCCAAAGCCTTTTGTTTGGCAAGCTCTTGGGCGATATCTTCTGACATTTCTGCTGCCATATCCTGTATGATGGCTTGCTCGTCAATATCAGCAGGAATCGCCTCATAAGAGATATTCACCTCATCCAGCATCGCTTTGCGCCCTGCACTGCCCGAGGCCAGAATGATGGATAATGGCTTAGTCATGTTTGCGGGCTTCTTTTTTCGCCTGTTGGTCACGGTCGCGTTTATTTTGGAGCAATGCCATCACTTCGGCGGCTGTTTCCTCAATCGAGCGTTTGGATACGTCAATGACCGGCCATTTATGCTTGGAAAATAAACGTCGCGCTTTGCGCACTTCATCTTCGATTCTGTCTTCACATAAATACTCATTACCCTGAAAGGCCTTTTTCTTATCTTCCTTATTATTGGTCTTAAGGCGTGTATTGCGTAAATGTTTTAAACGCTCCGGTGCGGCCGTTAGTCCCACATAAAGTGGCTTTGTAAGATTAAAATGCTCTTCGGGGATATCAACACCAGGGACAAGCGGAATATTTGCGGCCTTAATCCCGCGCCGTGCAAGGAAAACACTCGTTGGTGTTTTGGATGTTCGGGAAACCCCGACCAGAATAACATCAGCTTCCTTAAGGCCTTTGAAATTCTGTCCATCATCAAAGCGCATGGCGAAATCCACCGCCGAGACACGCTTAAAATACGCATCATCCATTGTATGCTGCAAGCCCGGCACACCCTTGGCATGCATACCGAGATAAGTAGATAGGCTATGGATGATCGGGTCCAGAACCGCAACACATGGAATGCCCAGATGATCGCATTCCTCACGCAGGCGCATACGCATATTTTCATTCACAAATGTAAATATGACTGGGCCCGGATTTTCCTTGATACGTTTGATCACACGCTCAAGCTGGCGATCAGAGCGCACCAAAGGCCAGAATTTCTGGTTGGGATCAATACCTTCAAATTGTGCAAGAACCGCTCTGGACAGCCCCAAAAGCGTGGTTCCGGTTGCATCGGAAACCAGATGAATATGGAATTTTTTGGCTCTTTTCTTTTTCGTCGGCATGAAAATTTGGATACGCACTGCCTACAAAGCTGCTTGCATTAAGCGCCTTTATTGTACAGATGCAGCTCCCTCGCCTTTAGAAGCCTCGGCCTGTGCTTCTGCGATTTCATCTTTGAAACGCTCCATGTATAGCGTCTGGAAATCAACAGGGTTTAGCAATAATGGAGGGTAGCCGCCTTGTGAGGTCACATTGGCCAGAATTTGGCGCGCAAATGGAAAAGCATAGCGCGGTATTTCGATCAACAAAATCGGGTGATGCTGATCTTCCGGCACTTCTTCGCCAATAGATACGACAACGCCGTAAATGACTTCGGCCACAAAAACCACTATACCGTCACGCTTTGCTACGGCAGAGATTGTCAGGCCCACTTCAAATAGATTTTCAAGGTCTTCATCTTCCAAAGGACGGGCATCCATGCTGATATTTACATCCATATCCGGCACATTCAATCCGGCGCGCAGAGAATCCGGCGCGTTCGGATTTTCAAAAGAAATATCCCGTACATATTGTGTGTGAATTGTTAATGGCAGGCCCCCTGCTTCCAGAGTTTCGTTTTGCTGGGCTTGATTTGCTTGGTCTGCATCACTCATATTATGAATCCTTTTATTGTATTTATCTTAAGTATTATTGCGAATAAATCTTTTATCTTTTTCTTTTAGGCCAAAATAATATGAATCTCAAGCTTTGTCATCATGATCTAATGTTTCATATTCTACATCGATCACATCATCCCTGTTATGGCTGAAATCTCTGGGCTGATCCTGAAAATCTCTAAACTCGGCGTGGAATTGCGTGGATTTGAATTTTGCACTTTGGGATATTTTTTTTCTGAAAACATCACGCACAGCCGGAATCAATAATAAAAACCCGATTGCATCGGTGATAAATCCCGGTGTGATCAGAGTTGCACCGGCCGCCACAAGGCACAAACCATCGAAGAGCTCCTTGGAGGGGATTGCGCCATGCTTCATGGATTCTCGCGCTGAAAATACTGTCCTGAGGCCTTGGTATTTTACCAGAAACCCGCCGATAATTGCCGTCATCAAGGCCATAAGCAACGCCGTACCCAGACCGATTTTATCACTGACCGACATAAAGACGATAATTTCACACAGAGGAATACATACAAAAATTATAAAAAACGGCATCTGTCAAAAAAACTTTCTATGTTTTGTTGAAGCACCATAACATAAGAAAAACTGTGGTAAAATGAATCTGTACACGTTATTAATGGGCTCTTAGAAATAAGAAATATTACAAAAGGACGATTACCTTGCCAGCCGAACTTGTCATATATGCTCTTATCACAGCCGGTCTTATCTTTTGGTTGCGTAGTATTCTGGGCACCAAGCACGGAGATGAACGTGAACGCCCCGTTGCCTTCCTGAGTGGTGAGGATAGCCCTCAAGACGAAAGCAAGGGTGATCAAAAAATCAGTAACGCTGTTGCGCTGATTGAGGAGCTTAATGAAAAACCCAAAGGAAATATGGCGATTGCGGGTCGTTCTGCCGAGCAGGACTTGATTGAGATTGCCGGATTGGAACGTGATTTCGATGTTTATAAATTCCTACAAGCTGCGCAGGATGTTTTTGTTTATGTGGTCGAATCATTTGCCGATGGCGATCGTGAGACCTTACAGGACCTACTGGGGCCAAAAGTGTATGATGCTTTTGACAAGGCTATTACCGAGCGTGAAAAGGCTGGAGAAACCATGGAGACTGAGATTTCGGCGATCAGCAAGTCTGAAATTCTGGAGGCTCACACTGAAAACAAACATGCCTTTATCACAGTGCGTTTCCATGCTGAAGAGCGCTCTGTGACCAAGGATAAGGATGGTGAAATCATTTACGGCCATCCTGATAAGGTTACACAGATGCGTGATATCTGGACGTTCTCTAAGCCATTACGCTCTTCCGATCCGCGCTGGTTGGTGGTGGAAACCCGCGAAGATCTGGATGGCGATAATGAAAGCATCCCCAATACGCATTAAGGTCAAAGAACTATTTTTAATTTTTGGGTGCGCATGGTAGAAAAACATCATGCGCATTTTTCTTATTTTCCTTTTATGTTTTTTGACAGCTTGCGGTGAGGGCGAGGAACAAAAGCCGCCGCCGGAAGAAAAACCCAAGCGGATTTTGAAACAGGCGAGCTTCAAGGATTTACCGGCTTGGGGTCAGGATGATTTTGAAGGCTTTGTTGAGGCTTTTGAAAAATCCTGTGGACGGTTTGCCAAGAAACCTGCTGAGCTTGAAATTTCTCTGATAGACGGCGCGGGCACGTATGGTGATTTGCAGAAAATCTGTCTTGATTTGAGAGCAGAACCTGAAGACTTAAAGGTATTTTTCGAAGATCATTTTACACCTTACCAAGTGTATGATCGGGACAATCCAATTGGATTATTTACAGGGTATTACGAGGCCTCTTTGCGTGGATCGTGGGAGCGGCAAGAGCCTTATATTATCCCCCTACATGCACGGCCTGATGATCTGGTGATGGTTAATCTTGGGGAATTTCGTGAGGAGCTTAAAGGGCAGCGCATAGCCGGACGCGTCAAAGGCGGTAATCTCAAACCTTATGAATCCCGAGCTGATATCGTAGCGGGGAACTGGCCGCATGAGGATAAAGTCCTGCTCTGGGTGGATGATCCGGTCGATGCGTTTTTTGTGCAAATCCAAGGCTCCGGTCTGGTCGAGATGGATGATGGCAGCGTGCAGCGCATTGGCTATGCGGGGCAGAACGGGCACCCCTATTACGCGATCGGGCGAGAGCTGATCAAGCGCGGTGCTTTGACCAAGGATAATGTCTCTATGCAGAGTATAAGGCAATGGCTGGCGGATAATCCCGCGCAAGCCGATGAGATCATGAATACGAATGCCTCTTATGTGTTTTTCCGTGCGCTTGATCAAAGTGGCCCTATTGGCGCGGAGGGTGTTGTCCTTACGCCGGAGAGATCGCTTGCGGTTGACCGGACGATGATTCCTTATGGTTTTCCTCTTTGGGTAAATATCAAGGCACCGATTGAAGGTATGGAAGATTTACAGCGCATGATGGTTGCGCAGGATACGGGCGGGGCTATTCGCGGGCCTGTACGCGGCGATGTTTTCTGGGGGCATGGCAGCCACGCAGAAGAGATGGCAGGCAAGATGAAATCGGAGGGGCAATATTGGGTGCTTTTACCGAAGAAAAAACCACATGACAACTAAAAACGATACGGATTGTTTTTTGGATAAAAAATTACTGATTACAGGTGTGATAATTTTCTTCCTCGGTGTTTATAGCCTCGGGCTTTATGCGCTTGGTCATGTGCAGAATATAAAACTTGCGCCTGAAGGTCTTATTTCTCGATACAAAGATATATTGGGCCTTGGCGGCGGCGCTCTCGTGGTCTTAGGTTTGCTATGTATCACTTTGTTTTTAAAAGGGAAAGATACCAGATATCTAATTACGAAAATTAAATTAATTTCCGGCCTTTATTTTCTGTTATCAGGCTTAGAGAAATTGGCTTTTTATGCAAAAATAGATATATACTTTTTTACACGCTCCCCTGATGACAAGCCTGTATTTGGACCTCTACATGATGAAATCAATGAAATTTATGGCATTTTGGGCACGACCATTTTCCTTTGTGGCTTAGGTCTAATTTTGTTCTACATAAAAGATATAAAAGCTATTCGGAAACTGAACGCTAGAGAAAAAGAATGAACCGTAATCAACGCCGCCAAGCTACAAAGCAGCAAAGCAAAGTCTCTGCCAGTGAGTTTCTCCGGCAAGGCGGGATTGCCTTTAATCAGGGTAACCTTACCAAGGCCTTGAATATCTTTGCCAAGGGCGTAGCGGATAACCCTGCCGATCATGATCTTAAGATTGCTCTCTCGCGCGCTCTGGCCCATGTGGAATTCAAGAGTTTCAATCCGGCGTTTAAGGCCTTGATTTTAAAATGCCTGAAAGAGCGAGGGTTGAATTATCAGGATTTATCCAAGGCGTGGTATTCGATCCTGCTTTGTGATCCGGCATTTAAGCCTGTGCAGGCGTTGATTGAAGACAAGCCCTATTCTGTGGCCGCGCTCAAGAATTGTATCAAGGATGCGTATTTCCTAGAGGGTGTTTCAAAGCTCATGATCTATGATATGCGTTTTGAAAAGGCTTTGGTGACTATAGCGGCAGAAGCCAGCACGCGAGCCTTTGAAAAGGCTTATGCGTCCTATTGCGAGTATACGGAAAGCGTCTTTCTGGATAACCCCAAGCCCTCCGCTAAAATTGTTATAGATTCCAAAATCAATAGCTTAGGGCTATCTGATGATGTTGTATCCGAAAAAGTGCGCGGACATTACGAAGCCAATCCATACCCGCGCTGGCGTTATATTCATGCTCAGAAACCGCTTAGGAAAGCTCTGGAGGACACTCAAACATATTTAGTGGCTGGTTGTGGCACAGGATTTGGATTGTGCTCTACGGCGCTTAAATACCCCAATAGAGATATCACAGCCTTTGATATCAGCCGCACCAGCTTGGCTTATGCTAAAACAAAATCTGAAGAATTAGGTTTGAAAAATATCAGCTTTTATCATGCGGACATACTTAACCTTAAAGACTTGAATCAGAAATTTGATATTATTGAGTGTTCCGGCGTACTTCATCATATGGATGAAGTTAGCTTGGGATGGGAAGCTTTACTGGAAAAATTAGCCCCTGAAGGGAAAATGAATATCGGCCTATATAGCAAAACGGCACGTTACGATATTAATCGTGCACGTCACTTAATTGCAAAATCGGGATTAAAACCCGTGCATTCGGATATTAAAAAAGCCCGCGAAATGATTTTTGATTTACCGGAAGACAACCCTGCCCGATTGGTTCTCTCACGGCATGATTTTTACTCGACATCTGGATGTCGAGATCTCCTGTTCCATGAACAGGAAATCCAGATCACGATTCCTGAAATTGAAAAAATTCTTCGGGCGCTAAATTTATGCTTTGATGGATTTAACACTTTGCCTGCAAATATCATACAAAAATACAATACATCCTATCCAGATGATCCGGAGGGTGTAAATTTAAAAAACTGGCATGACTTTGAATTGAAAAACCCTGATATTTTTAAAGGCATGTATCAATTCTGGTGCTCTAGAAAACAGGCTTAATACACTCTTGGGAATTTCCGATATAGCCCTGCAATTTCCTGCATGATTTCCGGTGAGAGTTTTAAATCTACGGAAGCGATGTTAGTCTTGAGCTGTTCCATTGAGGTTGCGCCGATGATGTTTGACGTTACAAAGGGCCGCGAGTTCACGAAAGCATTCGCCATCTGACACACATCAAGGCCGTGGCTTTCCGCCAACTTCTTATAAGCGCGTACGGCTTCGTTGCTGTCTTGTGTATCGCGCTGCAGAAAGCGCTCCTCAATATCCCAACGCGAACCTTTGGGACGTGCGCCATCCAGATATTTTCCGCTGATCAAGCCGCCAGCCAGAGGTGACCATGCCAGCAGGCCGCACTCCTCATGGATGGCGATCTCTGCAAGGTCGGTATCAAATTCTCGGCATAGAAGGCTATATTCGTTTTGGATCGAAGCCATACGCGGCAAGGATTTTTCTTCTGCCAAACGGAGCCATTTCATTGTGCCCCACGCCGTTTCATTGGACAAACCGACATGGCGTATTTTTCCGGCCTTGATGCATTCATCCAATGTTTCCAGAACCTCGATAAAGTTTTCTTCTACGGCCACCCCATCAAATTTTGGAGCGTAATCCCAATATTGGCTGAAGTGATATGATCCACGATTGGGCCAGTGAAGTTGATAGAGGTCAATATAATCGGTTTGCAGGCGCTTTAGACTGGACTCAAGTGCTAGCAGGATGTTCTTGCGGTCAATCTCATAATTTCCGCCCCTGATCCATGGCAGAGCCGGGCCTGCGATTTTGCTTGCGAGGATAACTTTATCGCGGTTGCCGGTTTTTTCAAACCACGTGCCGATGATCTCTTCAGTTTTGCCGTAAGTGTCTTCTGTGGGGGGAATCGCATACATCTCGGCGGTGTCAAAAAAGTTTACGCCTTGGGTCAGCGCATAATCCATTTGCTCATGGCCTTCACTTTCCGTGTTTTGGCGGCCCCATGTCATTGTGCCAAGGCAGATCAGGCTAACGTCCAGTCCGGTGCGTCCTAGTTTGCGGTATTCCATGATGTTTCCTCCTGTAGCTTTGTGTGTGCAGGAATAGTGCTATATAATCTAAAAAAACGAAAGATGTAATTCATGAAAATAGATGAGAAATTTTTGGCTCTTTCCAAAGAAAACAGAATAAAAGCCCTTAGCCATTTTCTGATTTTCTTTAGCATGGTTCAAAGAGAGATTTATGCGGCGGAAACACATAAAACGGAGACATTAATTGCCAGTAACGAAGTTATTCATAGAGCAGCAAAACAACTTAACAGTGAGATAACCGACAATAATATTGGTTATCCTTACGATATATTTCGGGAAATGTTATTGGAATATGCTCAAAAAGGCGGTTTTGAAGAAAACCTAACTTGGGCGATGCATAAAGCTTTTGAATAGCTATCCTAACCCGCCCCACGCAGCCTATTCCATAGATAAGGGGGTGTGCCGATTTTGATATCTTGGATATCGGTATTATTACATTCTCTGAACATATCTTTCTGATTCTTGATCGTTAGCTCAACGTGTTTATTGGTAATTGCGGTATAGCGCTTATCCGTCCAATCAAGGTTTTTCAGGTAATGCGGCATTTTCTTTTTCGGGATTTTGATCAGAAGCATAGGCAGTTCCAGCTTTCGCAAAGCCTCCCCTATTTCGTCTTTGCTGGCTTTAGGCGCGTTACGTTCATAGGAATCGGTAATGCTTACATAGACCATGCCTGCATGTTTTTCGTAGAACCCTCTGTGCTTGCCGTCATACCACGCATTAAAAATGGCGGTAGCGTCCTGATCGCCTTCATATTGCTTGGCAAGATCCCGCCAATCCGCAGAGGCCATCGCGCCCAGCCACGGGCCGTTTATCCCCTTTTCCTTTAGCCGCCAAGAAGCACATATGGCCTCGGTTTGTGCCCACGCCTCGCAGAATAAAAAGGCGTTTACAAAGCTCTGTAAATCCAGATGCGCGGGATAAACGCCTTGCTCTAGCAAAGGAATAAGATACAGGCCTAACATATCCTGATAGAAATGCATGATCTCGTGCAAGAAAGTGTGGGCGTTGACATTTGCGCCCAAGCTTGCGCATAAGCGGAATTTGGCTTTGGGGGCATTTTCATTCGCCAGAGATTGCACAAAGCCATTGGCGAAGGCTTGCTGTTTTTCCGGTGTATCGAGATGTTCTGTTGAAATGCTGTGCGGGACATAAAGCCCGACTTGCCCGAAAAACGGAAATTTTATCTCATAGCCAAAATCTACCAGATCATGGATAAGCTCCGCAAAATATGGATCTTGGGAAGCGATCTCTAAAAGCTGGCTTGTTTTGTCTTTTTTAGGTTGGAGGATATAGGGCAAAGCCATATTTATTCCTGCATGGCGCTTTGGACGGCATTCATCAATTTCATATGCGTATTGGGGTCACCTATAATCTGCCCGTCTTTCATGCCGAAAACCTGTCCATCAACTTCGATCCGGTAAAGATCGGCATCAAAGGACGTATTAAACATGCCAAACTCCTCGGCAAAGACACACTCATATTCTTTTTCGATATCAATCCATGAGTCGCTTTCTGTGACAAAGACTGTCACATCGCGGTAGCTATCGCCATATTCTTTAGAAGGCTTTGATGTGACCCTCTTAACAGTTTTAATAGTAAAACCATCTTCCAGAAATATACTGGCAGCCACCTCACAGGCTTTACCCAATTTATCATTGGCTTGTTCGCGCGAAACACATCCTGTCAGTAGTGTTAGACATATAGCGACGCTTAAGATTTTCAAGCCGGATTTCATGATATTATCAAGCTCCTATCGGGTCTTTACCGCGGGAGATTGCGGCAATGCCTGTGCGGCTGACATCCACGAGGCCTAAGGGCCTCATCAAATCGATGAAGGCGTTGACCTTTTCTGTTGTGCCGGTGATTTCAAAGACAAAGGATTCCAGTGTGCTATCTACGGCGCGGGCGCGGAAAATATCGGCGCTGCGCAAGGCTTCGATGCGTTTATCACCCGAACACGCGACTTTGACTAGGGCAAGCTCACGCTCGACATAGGCGGTCTCGACGGTGAGGTCGGAGACTTCGAGTACAGGGACTAGGCGGTCGAGCTGGGCTTTGATCTGGTTGATCACGGCGGGCGTTCCGGTGGAGACAATCGTGATGCGGGATAAGTGCTGATCCTGATCGGTTTCCGCCACGGTCAGGCTCTCGATGTTATAGCCGCGGCCAGAGAAAAGCCCGATCACGCGCGCTAGAACTCCCGGCTCGTTATTCACTAAAACGGCAAGTATATGGGTTTCCTTTTCCGCCTGAATGGGGGCTGGGGCGTAAACGCTCACGCTTTTGGTTTTCTTCTGTCTTTTTGTTCCGGTCATTTTTTTACCCTATGATAATATGCTCTTCTTTTGTCCTATATCTGGCCTGTGTGATCAAGTGTTTGTTATGTTTTAGTATAGGCTGTTTTTTTCTAACAATCTGTATTCAGTCAAAAAATCCTCGCCAAACTTGCACAAGGATTCCATGCTTATTGACAATTGCCAGAGATAATAAAAATCCGAAACATAATATAACCAAGCCAACATATTTAGTCTTTTCATTTTGTTCTGTAGGTATGGTTTCTGAATCATTTTCCTGATGATCGTTAATTAAATCCTTAGCTTTTTGAATTTTTCTTTTATCCAAAACACATAATGTAACTATTGCTCCAGCCGGACTATGATAACCATTATTCTCTGAATATTCGCCGTGAACGGCTGTCTCTATGCCATTATCTTCTAGCATATGAGATACAATATGAGCCTCAAAGCTACTATGTGAACTAAAAACCGGATGCATAAAAAATTCCTTAAACCAAAGTCTTGTCGAACTTATCGGCATCCGGGGAGAGGATCATCTCGTTATGCGCCTTACCCGACGGGATCATCGGGAAGCAGTTTTCCTTTTGATCAACCAAAACATCAACAATTGTCACACGGTCAGTTGTCATCATTTCCTTAATCACATCATCCAGCTCATCCGGTGTTTCGGCGCGCAGACCAATCCCGCCATAAGCTTCGGCGAGTTTCACGAAATCCGGCAAGCTTTCTGTATAGCTTTCGGAGTAGCGCTCGCCGTGCAGGAGTTCCTGCCATTGGCGTACCATGCCCATCCATTGGTTGTTCAGGATAAAGATTTTGACAGGCAGGCGGTATTGCACGGCTGTGCTCATTTCCTGAATATTCATCAGGATGGAGGCTTCGCCAGCGACATCCACCACGAAGGCATCAGGATGCGCCATTTGTGCGCCAATGGCGGCTGGTAAGCCGTAACCCATTGTTCCAAGGCCGCCGGAGGTCATCCAGCGGTTCGGCTCGTTAAAGGGCAGGAATTGCGCCGCCCACATCTGGTGTTGTCCAACTTCGGTGGTGACATAGCAATCGCGCTTGTCTTTTTCCATGAAATGACGCAGGCGCTCAAGAGCGTATTGCGGTTTAATGACTTTTTTGTCCTTTTTATAGGCCAGACAATTTTTAGCACGCCAGTGGTCAATTTGTTTCCACCACTCGCCAAGTGCCTTTTGATCGGACTTATAGCCTTTTTTCTTCCATACTTCTTTCATGGCTCTGATCGCGCGTTCGGCATCGGCCAGAATGGGCAGATCAACAATCACATTCTTGTTGATCGAGCTTACATCGATATCAACATGGATTTTCTTGGAATTTGGCGAGAATTTATCAATGCGGCCTGTCACGCGGTCATCGAAACGCGCGCCGATATTGATCATCACGTCACAATCATGCATCGCCCAGTTGGCTTCGTATGTGCCGTGCATCCCGAGCATGCCAAGCCATTGCTTGTCATTGGCGGGATAGGCACCAAGCCCCATCAAGGTGCTTGTAATCGGGAAGCCTGTGAGCTTTACAAGCTCGCGCAATTCGACGCTACCGCCCGGCCCTGTGTTAATGACACCGCCGCCCGTATAGAAAACGGGACGTTTGGCTTCGGCCATTAATTCAACAGCCTTTTCAATCGCCTCCATATCAGGGTCGATGGGTGGCTGGTAATGGGTGTGCATCACGGCTTTTTCTTTTGTGGTATAGGCACCTTTGGCAAACTGGACATCCTTTGGAATGTCGATCACGACAGGTCCCGGTCTGCCGGAGCGTGCAATATGGAAGGCCTCATGGACGACACTGGCAAGCTCATCGGGGTCTTTCACCAGATAATTATGCTTGGTACAGGGGCGCGTAATCCCGACTGTATCAGCCTCTTGGAAACCGTCAGTCCCGATCAGGAATGTAGGCACCTGCCCTGTGATACACACAACGGGGATAGAATCAAGCATCGCATCGGTCAAGCCTGTCACAGCATTGGTTGCACCGGGGCCAGAGGTCACAAGCGCGCAGCCGACTTTGCCGGTCGAGCGCGCGTAACCTTCGGCAGCATGCAGCGCACCGCCTTCTTGGCGGACAAGAACATGTTTGATTTTCTTTTGCTTGAAGATTTCATCATAAATCGGCAGAACCGCCCCACCCGGATAACCGAAGATCGTATCCACGCCTTGTTCGATGAGGGCTTCGATCACCATTTCCGCGCCTGTCATTTCCTTTGGCTGTTTTTTTGCATCAATGGATGCAACTTTTTCGTCTTCTTTTTTTGTTTTTGCCTTAGCCATTTTTCTTGCCCTTTTGCTTCAAGCTATTTTGCGTTTCGTAAATTATCCTATTTCTTACACTTTGTTTAGACCTTTAGGGTAAAAAACCCAATAAAAAACGCCCCTTTTTCGAGGGGCGCTGCGCTTTTTTGGTCTTTCTTTACACCGTTCAGCCGCACGCCCTCCCGTTTTCCACGAGAGCCACAAGCACGACAAGCACAGCGTTAATGTATGAGTTCATAGTCATAAGGTCAGGTTAAGGGCTTGGGACTTTTTTAGCAAGAAAAATTTTTAATACTGGTTCCTGAACCACGTGATTTGCTGTTTAGCGTATTGACGGGTGCGGGCTTGGGCCTGTTCTATGGCGTCATCTTTTGACATTCTGCCTTTGATATAGGCGACAAGCTGCGGATAGCCTAGAGCCTTGAGTAGCGGGACATTATTATGGACTTCGCCCTCTTCGACGCGTTTATTGAAGGCTTCGACCTCTTCCAGCGCACCATTATCCAGCATCATCAGAAAACGCGCATTACAGCGCTCATGCAAAACGGGGCGTTCGGGGATGATAACTTCTTTTTCGAAGTGCCAGTTTTCGGGCGGGGCAATGCGCTCCTTTTCCTGCCAGCGTGCCAGTGACACGCCAGTGGCCTCCAGAACTTCCCAAGCACGCATCAGGCGGGCAGTGTGGAAGGGGTGAAAGCGCTGCGCCATTTCGGGGTCGCGTTTATGCAAGGCCTCATAGAAACCCGGATTGCCTAGTTCTTTTTGTTTGGCCACGGTGACATCGCGCACCTCTTGCGGGATATCGGGCATGGGCGATAGACCCTCGGTCAGCGCCTTAATATACAACCCCGAGCCGCCCACGATAATCGGAGTTTTGCCTTGTTCAATCACTTTACGGATCAGTGGCTCGACGATTTCGCGCCAGTTTCCTGCCGAGCATGTCTCATTCGGATGAAGGTGGCTGTAGAGTTCGTGGGGCGCCTGGGTTAAATCCTCTTCGGGGGGCTGGGCCGTGAGTTTTGGCAGACCTTCATAGATTTGCATGGAATCGCAATTGATCACCACGCCGTTATGGGCAAGCGCAAGCTCCAACGCGCGCGCAGATTTCCCGCTTGCCGTTGGCCCACCGATAATATAGATGGTATGTTTCGTATCTATTTTTAAACCTGCCATAATGGAACGCCTTATCTCATGTCGCAGCCCAATACGCAAGATAATTTCAAGGCGATAGCCCTTGCACTGCTGGCCTTTAGCGCCTTTTCCTTTAGTGATGGCTTGCGCAAACTGGAATCGCAAAGTTATGAAGTACTGGATATTTTATTCTGGCAGGCTGTGTTTGGTATGGGGTTGATGCTGGTTTTATCGCCGTTTCTTGGGGGTATAAAGTCGCTTTGGAAAACACAAGGACAGAAATGGCATATGGCACGCGGCAGCATGATGGCGCTGAATACCTGTCTTTCGCTTTATGTTTTATCGGAGCTGCCGATGGTTGATGCCTATACAATTTATTTTCTTTCGCCCTTTGTGACATGTTTGCTCGGGATTATCCTGTTTCAGGAAAAGATCGGGCTTTATCGCTGGCTGTCTATTCTTGGGGGCTTTAGTGGCGTTGTAATTGCTTTCCGACCGGGCTATGAGGAAATCAATATCATACACTTATTGGCGTTTACCTGTTGTTTTACCTTTGCATTTTCGAATATTTTTGCGCGCTATGCAGGGCGGCAAAGTGCCCTGATTTCCTTTGGATTTTGGCCGTTTTTCTTTACAGCGATCGGTATATTTATCTTTAAAGGCGGGACAATAGAATATTACAATCAGGTGTTTTTATTGTCCTGTCTTTTTATTGGTATGTTTTACGGCTTTGCCCTGATTACGATTGCTTATGCTTTTACGCTGGGTGATACCTCGATGGTCTCCCCATTTCAATACGTGCAGCTCATTTTTGCGATTTCGCTAGGCTATATCCTGTTTGGAGATGCGCCTGATACCTTAAAAATAACCGGAGCCTTTATCACTGCGGGCTCCGGCATATTCTTTTTTCAAAGAATTAAATCTGTTAAAAAGGCTTAGCGATCCAAGCGTAGCGCAACAAAACGGACATCGCCGCGCGTATTGACCAGTAATAACACGGATTTCCGCGCATTATCTTTCGCCTTTTCAATGATATCCATTGCCTCTTCTGGTGTTTTGACGGGTTGCTGGTTGATTTCAACAATCACATCGCCCGTATCAAGACCTTTACTTTCCGCCTCGGAAGCCTGTTTTACGTCATAAATCAAAACGCCTGCAACATCGCGGGGAATCTGGAAGGCCGAACGATCTTTGTCCTCAATCGCTTTTAAGGTTAGGCCAACGCCTTCAACGTCTACGCCGGAACTTTTGGGTTTGTCATCTGCGCTCGGGATCAGACCATCTTCCTCTGCCTTTTCCAGCTCACCGACTGTGACCTCTACGACGACTTCCTTGCCATCACGCCAGAGTTTGACTTTGGCTTTAGAGTCGATATCGGTTTCCGCCACAAAACGCGGCAGCATTTTCATCTCTTCGATTTTATTGCCATTAAATTCAAGGATTATATCACCGACCTCAATGCCTGCTGCTTTTGCCGGTCCATCTTCTGTGACACTGGCGATCAGAGCGCCGCGCGGCGCACCGAGTTCAAGGCTCTCTGCAATTTCCTCGGTCACAGTCTGGATGCGCACACCCAGCCAGCCACGGCGCGTGCGGCCATATTTTATGATCTGATTCACCACGGGCACGGCCAAAGATGATGGGATGGCAAAGCCAATTCCGACCGAGCCTCCAGTGGGGCTGAAAATAGCGGTGTTAATACCGATCACTTCACCATTCATATTGAACATCGGGCCACCGGAATTCCCGCGATTGATTGAGGCATCTGTCTGGAGAAAATCATCATAAGGGCCAGAATCGATGTCTCGCGCACGCGCAGAAACAATCCCTGTGGTTACACTACCACCAAGGCCAAAGGGATTTCCAATGGCCAAAATCCAGTCTCCGACACGCACCGAATCACTATCACCAAAAGGCACTGAAACCAGTGCATGATCTTTGGTATCGACTTTCAAAACAGCCAGATCGGTCTTTTCGTCAGACCCGATAATCTCTGCAGGCAAGGATGTATCATCGGAAAGGATGACTTTGACTTCATCCGCATCACGAATAACGTGATTATTTGTAATCACATAGCCGTTTTTGGCATCAATGATAAAACCTGAGCCCAATGAGGTATGAGGCATAGATGGCGCACCGCGGCCATGACGATCCATGAATTCCTCGAAGAAATCTTCGAAAGGCGAGCCTTCAGGGAATTGCGGCATTTCAGGAAAATCTTTCGGCATAGCGGGTTTTTGCGTTGTCGAGATATTGACCACAGCGGGGGTCAGCTTTTCTGCCAGATCGGCAAAGCTGGCCGGAACCATCTGTACCGGCGCGGTCGCGGCCTCTTTCGCATAGACCGGATCAGCGGTGATAAAAGCCAGTCCGGCTACAGCTAGAAAATTTATAACGGCAAAAGATCGTGCTTTTTTCATCATAAGACTCCTTCTACAAGTATTTATGAAGTTATCGCCGAAGCGATGATGCACAAATCACGGCGTTATTGCTGTGACTTGAAATGTTTAAAGAACTCGCCATCGGGTGAGAGGATCAGCCTTGTGTCGCTTGTACCAAGTGTTTTTTGGTATGCTTCCATTGATCGAATAAAGGAATAAAATTCCTTATCGACGTTAAAGGCATCTGCATAAAGTTTGATGGCTTCGCGGTCGCCTTCCCCTCGGATGATCTGGGAATCACGGCGCGCCTCGGCGAGGATAATATCGCGGTCTTTTCTGGCTGTGGAGCGAATTTCAAGGGCTTTTTCTTCCCCTTTTGCTTTACGTTCATTTGCACGCTCTGCCAGAGCAGCATTCATTTGGCGCACTGTTGAATCGCGCAGTTCCTTAGTCAGGTCAGCGCGCACAATCCGCACGTCGATAATCTCGATACCAAGGCGGTCATCTGTAACTTTTTTATTCACACGTGCCTTGATAGAGGCCATAACAGCTGTACGTTGCTCGGATAGCAGTTCGGGCAGCGTCGTATCACCAAGCACAGCACGCGTCGAATCATTAACAATGCTCTCGATCCGGCCATTAGCATTATCGACAGTGCGCAAGGTTTTCATAAATTGAAGTGGGTCTACAATACGGTATCTCAGGAAGGTATCAACGATGATAGGCTCACCACTTACATTACCGATTGTAGGTTTTAGATCTGTATTTTCCTCTTCAACATCATCGCTTTTATTTTCTTTTGGATCGTCGTTGACGTGTGATTTGGAGCTTGAAATAACAACTTGCTCAGGGTTTGGATCGATAGACAGGATGCGGCGATCAAAATAACGGACATTTTGAACAAATGGCAATTTGAAGTGTAAGCCGGGGCCACGCGGCTCGCCTTTTGGCTGACCGAGTTGAAGAACAATAGCTTGCTCGCGTTCATCGACGGTAAAAAATGATTGAGAGCCAATAATCAGCCCCAATGCCAGAACAATAAAGAGTAATATAAGTTTCAAATCCATTTTTCTACACTACCTTATCATCTGTTGATTTGTATTTGTGTTTGTATTTTTCTTAGCCTTAAGCTCATCCAGAGGTAAGTAAGGCACTACACCCTGACCGTCGCCCTTGGAGTCCATAATGATCTTTTGGGCGTTACCAAGGACTTGTTCCATAGTTTCGATGTAAATACGCTCTTTGGTTACATCTTTACCCTTAAGATAAGCTTCGTACATCAAACGGAAACGTTCCGCGTCACCAGTGGCCTGAGCAATCTTTGATTGCTTGTAGGCTTCGGCTTCCTGACGGATTTGGGTTGCCTGACCGCGGGCAGTCGGGATGATCTTTTCACGATCGGCCTGAGCCAGATTTTGTGTTTCCTCGGCGATCTGATAGGCGGATTGCACATCTTGGAAAGCTTGCTGTACGTCCGGATGCACTTCGGCCTTGTTGATCAGAACCTGTTTGATATTTACGCCTGAATTATATTCATCAAGGTTTTTCTGAATGATGTCCTTAACTGTCGCGGCAATTTTTGCGCGGCCTGTTGTGATGATCGGGAACATTTCAGTTTGACCTACGACTTCACGAATAGCACTTTCCGCTACTTTCTTGATTGTGCCTTCCTGATCTTCGATCTGGAAAAGATAATCTTCGGCGGATTTGATATCCCATTGCAGGGTCATATTCAGCTCGACGATATTACGATCCGCGGTCAGCATTAAGCTCTCGTCATTAATGCGCTGCGTGCCGGATATGTTACGGCCTCTTTGCGATACAGCCTCTCTGAATCCGATATTCATGCTTTGCTGCCTTGTGACTTCGACTTTGGTCATTTCTTCAATTGGTGCTGGAAAATGGTAGCCCAGCCCCTCTTCGACTTGTGTGCGGGACCATGCGCCAAAACGCTGTATTACGCCGTGCTCACCTGGATTAATGATGTAAAAGCCACTGGCGAGCCATAGCAAGACGGCCACAAGTATAATCAGGAATAGCGCTACACCGCCACCCATATTACCAGGTAAAACCTCGCGCAAGCCTTCTTGCGCATTCTTTAGTAAATCATCCAAATCATTCGGGCCATTGCCGCCGCCGCGATGACCGCCACCACCGCCGCCATTATTACCCCATGGACTTTGGCGTTTACCTTTACCACCTCTGGAGCCTTCGCTTTGGTTGCCCCACGGGTTTTTACGTTTTTTGCGGTCTTTTTCGTTATCGTCAGACATGGTATGGCAATTTCCTGTTATTTTAGATAGAACGTAACAATATCTCTTTTACAACGTAAAGCAAGCCTTGAAGGATGAAATTTTGTTCAGAAAGAAAAAAGACAAAACAAAAGACATATATGAGGTACTGAGCCGCGTTACAGAGCCTTCCTCCGGCAAAGATATTGTTAGCCAGAATATGGTGAGCTCCGTGCAGATGGATAAGAGCGGGCATGCTGTCGTGGTTGTCACAGTGGATGCAGCGCAAGGCGCTGCGCTGGAGCCTTTGCGGCAAGAGGCAGAAAAAGCCGTGAACAGCCTGAGTGATGTTAAAAAAGCTACGGTCATTTTGACCGCTGAAAGTCAGGGTAAAGCTGCGCCGCAGCCAATGCCCAAAGCGCCTGATCCGCATGGCATGAATAAGAACCCGCCGCTTGATATTCCAGCGCGTCATATTATTGCCGTGGCCTCGGGTAAGGGCGGGGTTGGAAAATCTACGGTGACGGCCAATCTGGCGGCCTATATCGCGAACAAGACAGGCAAAGATTATAGCGTTGGCTTGCTGGATGCAGATATATATGGCCCATCGCAGCCTGTAATGATGGGCGAAGCCGACTTCAAGCCAGAGCTTGACGAGAGCAAAAAAATACAACCGCCCAAGCGCCACAACATCAAGATGATGTCTATCGGCTATATGACCGATCCCGACAAAGCCCTGATCTGGCGTGGGCCAATGGCACAAAGCGCGTTTTATCAGATGCTCCGTGATGTTGCTTGGGCTGATAGTGTTGATGACCAAGAAAAGCCATTGGATTTTCTGTTTATTGATCTGCCGCCGGGGACGGGAGATATCCAGTTAACTCTGGCGCAGAAGGTTAAGCTAACTGGCGCGGTCATTGTCTCTACCCCGCAGGATATTGCGCTGATTGATGCGCGGCGGGCGGCGGCGATGTTCGAGAAAACGAACGTGCCGATCCTCGGGATTATCGAGAATATGAGCACGCATATTTGCTCAAATTGCGGGCATGAGGAGCATATTTTCGGGCATGGCGGTGCGGAAAGTGAAGCTAAAAAGCTTGGCGTTCCCTATCTTGGCGGGATTGCTTTGTCGAAATCTATTCGCTTGAACGCCGATGAGGGCACGCCCGTGGTTTTGTCTGATACAGAGAGTAGTGAGGCCAAGAGTTTTGCCGAAGTGGCGGAAGGTATTATTAACACACTGCCCGTCATCGCCTGAATTGATTTATCAATTCTAAGGCGATCCATAGATTCCCCTAGAATTGGCTTTGCCAATTCGGGGAATGACGAAATAAATTTACTTCCTTTTCAAAGTCAAAAAGCTATAGGGTGGATCATGGTCCAGATGATCTTCGCGGGTTGTTTCTTCCCAATCATTCATATTCAGGTCAGGAAAAAACGCATCACCCTCCACCGCCTTATGGACTTTGGTGAGGTGGATGATATCCGCCTTGTCCAAAGTCTGTGTGTATATTTGCGCACCGCCAATAATAAAGACCTCTTCTGTCGTGCGGGTTAATGCGTAATCAATTGCCTCTTCTGGCGTTGGAAACACGTGGACATCCATCCCTTCGGGCGGTGTATAGCCTGACCTGCTGATGACGATATTTTCTCTACCCGGTAAAGGTTTTCTCAAATAGCCTAGAATAGATTCAAAAGTGTTGCGCCCCATAATGACCGGCGCGCCCATCGTCAGAGCTTTAAACCGCTTAAGATCTTCGGAGATATGCCACGGCATTTTATTGTCCTTGCCGATGCAGTTATTTTCGGCCATGGCGACTATAAGAGACAAACTCGTCATATCTGCTTACACCGCCACGGGGGCTTTGATATGGGGGTGGGATTCATAGCCGACAAGCTCGAAATCCTCGAATTTGAAATCAAAGATGTTCTTGACGTGTGGGTTTAAGTGCATCTCCGGCAAGGTATGTGGCTTGCGGGAGAGTTGAAGCTGCGTTTGCTCGATATGGTTGGAATAGAGATGTGCATCGCCCAGTGTATGGATGAACTCACCGGGTTGCAGGCCCGTGACCTGCGCGACCATCATGGTCAGCAGTGCATAAGAGGCAATGTTAAACGGCACGCCAAGGAAGATATCTGCGCTGCGCTGGTATAGCTGGCAGGAGAGCTTGCCGTCGGCGACATAAAACTGAAAGAAGCAATGACAAGGCGGGAGCGCCATCTTGCCGATCTCCCCGACATTCCAAGAGCAGACTATCATGCGCCGATCATCGGGGTTGGTTTTAATGCGCTCGATGACGTTGGAAATCTGGTCGATTTCGCGCCCGTCCGATGTGCCCCAGCTCCGCCATTGATGCCCGTAAACGGGGCCTAGATCGCCGTTCTCATCTGCCCATTCATCCCAGATGGATACGCCGTTTTCCTTGAGGTATTTGATATTGGTATCACCCTGCAGGAACCAGAGAAGCTCATGGATGATGGAGCGTAAATGGCATTTCTTGGTGGTGACGAGCGGGAAGCCCTCGGATAGATCAAAGCGCATCTGATAGCCGAAAACCGAGCGCGTGCCCGTGCCTGTGCGGTCTTCTTTTACCGCTCCGTTATCCAAGACATGCTGCATGAGATCGAGATATTGCTTCATTGACTTACTCTAATATATAAATTGTGATTCTGTAGAAGCATTATAGTAACAAAACTCTAGTTGCGTATATAATAAGATGTACCACACACTGAATTCTTGAGAATAATTTGACTTTACACTAAATTAAGGTTTATAAATAACGAATAAAAAGATATAAGAATTTCAGGTGATACATTATGGCAAAACCAACAGACACAGATCAACAAGATGATAATAGAATATCGTATAAGGTTGCGATATCTCAACCCTATGATATTTTGGCTATTCAAGAGCGTTTCAGAGATTTAGCTGAAATTGGAAAACAAGGTAAAGTTGATACTGTATTTATCAATGATGAAAATGTTTCTGGAAAAAGTGCTTACGCGACTAGACATGGAAATATCAGATGAAACTGTGCTAAACCATGTAAGAAGACAAGGTATTAAGGCTGCTGATATTTACTTGATTTCAATTAATGATCAAGAATTTGATCGCGATGATCTTGGTCTTTAGGTGTCATAGCTTCAATATCATCAGTCTATTTTGCTTCTCATTTATATACATTTAGCCTAGAATATCTCTAAACAATAAGGATGGAGCAAAATTGATGAGTGACGGATTGATCACAGGGCCTAAACCTTCGGAAGCTATTGAGTTGGTTCTTGCGGAAAACTCGCCGCGCCAACGCATTGTCGCGGGGCTCTCATGGAATCAAAATGACGAGAAAGCCAGTGCGGGTTATGTCAGAACCAATATCGGTAATTCCATAGGGGTCATCCTGCGCAATCCCGATATGCTGGGGTATTTCGTGAAAAATCCTGATATGATGAGCCAAAAAGATGATGATGATGCGACGCGGGAAACAGATGATCCGTCCTTTGATCTGGACTTGTTATGCTATGGCTTTGACGAAGATGGTCACTGTAAGGATTATGTGACGCCCAATGCCTATAATGCAATAGATAAGAGCGAAAAAATCTATCATAGCGGTGATGATATGGACGGGGTTGGTGATCTGGATGATGAGCAAATCCATATCGAGCTTAAAGATATTGATGATCACTATAATCATTTCTTTTTTGTGATCGAAAGTGATTGTATGCACCATATTGAGGCCATTGATGAGCCGCATATCCGTATTGCCGATGCGATGAATAACGAGAATATTCTTAATATCCGGATCGACCAATTACCAAAGAGCAATCAATATGCTCTGGTCGTTTGTCAGATTTTCAAAAAAGATGATAAGTGGTATTTGCAAAACATTAGTGAATTCACCGAAGAACGCCAGAACTGGACGGAATATTTGAAAAAATATTTGTAAAGGTCGATAACGACTTTACAAACCCGCCCTAACATCATAGAAAATGAATGCATATTCTATCAGAGTGCTGGAGACGTGGCCGAGTGGCTGAAGGCGCTC
>DCKO01000025.1:21349-85961 GCA_002320665.1 Micavibrio sp. UBA1672 | reverse complement strand
GGCAATGGCAACGCGCTGCTGCTGACCACCGGATAATGTAGGCGGCAGTGAGCCTTGCGCATCACCCAAACCAACCCAGTCCAGCAATTCACTTACATTGCTTTTAATCTCCTTTTCAGGGCGGTTTAATATCCTCAAAGGAAGCGCGACATTGTCGAAGGCTGTAAGGTGGTTGAGCAGCCTGAAATTCTGAAATACAACGCCAATCTTTTGTCTCAGAGCAAAAAAATCATCACGGTTCATGTCGGATGTATCCTGAGACAACATCGTAATTTTACCGGATTTTGGCCGATGCCCCAAATATAGCAAACTCATTAGCGAGGTTTTGCCCGAACCACTGGGGCCGGATAAAAAATGGTAAGAACCAGGCGCCAGAGTAAAGCTGATATCCTTCAAAATATCAGGTCCAGTGCCATAGCTGAAACTTACATTTTCAAATCTGATCAAGATCCAAATACTCCGATCTTTTCTTGTAGAAGAGATATTAAGGGGCGACCTCCATATTAGGCTCTATGTTTTGCCCGTCCAGCATATACTGGATTGCTAATGCTCTTTTATAGGGATTATCAATCGACATAGCAGCATCATAAGCATCATCATATTTTTGTGCATCGCTGAGAATCTTCGAAATTGTGTGATAGGCCTTATTTCGAAAAGATACTGTATCAATATATTCAATGCTTTGTCTGGCATTTTTATAATCACCGTACTCGGCCTGTATCTCGGCAGTCTCACCATAGGCCTTGTTGCGCAAGGCTTGGTTTTCGATGGTTTTTGCCGTTGCCCAAGAACCTTCATTGTCACCCGCAAATGCCTGTGACATAGCAATATAGGTCAAGGCAATAGCATAAGAGGGCGGGTGCTCGATCTTTTCGGCATGCGCTCTAAGTGTTGTAAAAATCTGATTATAAATAGCAGGCTCATATTTATGATCGGCAACAGCCATCCCGATACCGCGTATAGATAAGGCTCTGGTATCCGGTGTTTCTATGGAATCAAGCAGTGCATAAGCGGATTCAAAATCCCCTTTGGCAGCCATAGTTTTTACAATTTCACGGTAAACCTGATCACGCCAAGCTGTGTTATCTATCTTTTGCGCTGTTTCTGTTAAAGTTTTTATCACGCAGGCATAATCACTGGCTTCACATTTAACGACTTCATTTTGTGTTTCCTGTGCATAGGCAGGGTGGATGAGGATGCTAAAAACAAAAAAACAAGGTAACCAGATCAGGATTTTATGGTAGGCTGTAGACTTCATTATGCTGCTTATCCCTTTATAAAATTTTTTTAAAACGTAAAGAAAATGATTCTTACTTGTCCAAACTGTAGCACCCGTTTTAATTTCCCTAAAGAGGGTTTAGGAAAAACTGGTGTAAAAGTCCGGTGTACGGAATGCCTTGAGGTTTGGCATCAAGACCCTATTGATGATAAGGCCGAAGATGAGGCTATTGAAGACGTGTCCACCCAAGAGGAAACTGACACGCATGACGATGCAACAGAGTTTGTTGTTAAGGACGATACAACTGAAATTGAAAATGATGCGCCCGAAAAACTGGAACAAGAGCCTGAAGATAATTCTACAGAGGAAAAAGTAGGACAGGAGGAAGAGACGTTACCGGAAGATGCTCACGATAATGATTCAGAAGAAGAGGGGGCAGAAGAATCTCGGGAAGAAGAAAAACAACAAGAAAGTTCTGAAGATAGCGATCAAGCAGAAGATGGCACAACAGAACTTGCCACTGAAAAAAATGATGAGGGTAAAAGGGAAATCCTTCAAAACAAGATGGCAAATAAAAAGCTGGTCTCGATCGGGGTAGCCGTATTCATTTTTGTAATTTCATTTATAGTTTTATTGTTATTCAATGACACGATGATGAAAAAATACACCTCTATGCATGCCTTCTACAGTTTGCTCGGCATGGGTATGGAGGTGCCTGGTGAAGATCTGGTTTTTGATAAGGTAACGTCAACGCTGACGGCTAATGAACTTCATATTGAGGGTAAAATTGTCAATCTAGGCCGTGAGGTCAGAGAAATTCCACTCATTGAGGCCTCTATTCGTGACAAAGATAACCACGTCACAGAGGCATGGTACATAGAGCCACCCAAACATAGCGCTGAAGGTGAAGAAGAGCTGATTTTTACCTCGGAATATAAACTTCATAAGGAAGCCAATGAGAATTTCAAAAAACACCATGACATCCATTTCCGCTTTGTCTTAAAACAGCCGGAAAATATGATGCATGAAGAGCAAGACCATCACGAAGAAAAGAGTGCTCATAAAACAGAAGATACCCATAAAGAGGCATCACACGCAGATAAAGCAGAGCATCATGATGGCAGCCATGCTAAAACTGACGCAGCAAGCGGCGATAATACTCACGCTCATCACTAGGGCGGTCAAGTTCGCCGGAGCGCTTGCGTAAAAGCTCCAAAATTTCCTCTATACGCTTTCTTTCGGCTTCATCGGGCACTTTCACATTTGACCCATGCGCGTTTCCATTGTCATCTTCTTCGCCGCCATAGGGTCGCCCGAGCGGATCATATTGCTGTGAACCAGCACTCATACCAAAGCCGATCATCTGCTGCATGCGTTGCTGAAGCTGCTGGCTGAGTTGTTGTTGGCCTTCTTTTAAATATTCAATGGCCTTTTCCTGATGGGGTATAGACGTCTTAGGATCATTCTCCCCCAAAGACTTTGATGAACCACGCATTTCCTGCTCGGCCTTGCCAAGGCTTTCTGGAATTTCATCAATTTTCTCCGCGGCCTTCATCATGAGTTGCCCCAAAATATAGCGCAAAGCTTCTTGCTCCACCTTATGTGGCTTTGTATCAAGGCTAAATGAATAGCTATTATCATCACCAGTATTCTCTTGGTTTTGTTGAGGTGATGGCGGCGGTGGAAACCCGTCTAAATCAAAGCTACCTTCATTTTGTGCTGTTTCTTCTTGTGCATCAGGCCCTTCCGGTGAAGGCTTGGGCAAAAACCTCTGGAGTCTTTCCTGTTGTTCCGTTTGCTCCAGCAGCTTTTCCTGCCGTTTGATAAGTTCCTCAATCTCATTAATACCTTTTTCCATCATCTGCATATCAGCAGGCATTTCCGACATCATAGACGGATCCATCATCTGCATCATACGCTGGAGCTGGGAGAGCATTTCCTGCGCAGATTTTGTATCACCATTTTGCAAATGGGACTGGAGCTGATCCATAAACTGTGAGAGGCTCTGAGGGCTGATGGCATTTTTCATCTGCTCTTCGGATAGCAAGGGAATATCTTGCCCTTCTGCCAGACGCTTTTGCATCTCACGCTGCATTTCCATGAAATATTGCGCCATCTTTTCACGGAGGCGATCTGTTAATTCGGCTAACTCTTCTTGCGTTGTGTTCGGATCACGTAAGGCCTCGGCCAAATCTCTCTGGGCTTGTTGCAATTCACGCAAAGCAAGGGCCAAATTCCCATCTTCCACAGCAATGGCAACGTCCCACAGCAACTTGATCACAGCCTTAGCCGCGTCTGTGCGCAGAGTTTGTATTTCCCTGTTCGCATAGGCCAAGCGCAAGCTTGCCGTTCTGATCGCCAAATAGACAACCGGATTATGACCAAAGAAATCAGGCGCTCTCAGCAAGGTTGCAATATCACTGGAGAGTTGGAGGAAATCATCCTTATAATTCCATGCGAGCTTTTTACGCGATGCAATCAAAGACTTGGCAACGGGATGCTCAAATTCCCGCTCCGGCAGGACAAGCTTGATCGGGGCTAGGGTCGCATATTGGCCTTTATGGTCTTTTGCCTTGAAGTTAATAATAACGGGTAACCCAGCCCAGCTATGCCATGTCAGATCGTAAATAGGGTCAATTCTAAAATCAATTTCCGGCGGTGACATCACAAGGCGCTGATCATCATAGGGCTCTCCAAGAGGTGCTTCTTCTACGACATCATCCAAGGTCATAGACATTTCCAGATCAGTTACGCTGTAATCGTCAAAAAGCTCTAGCGCAAAACGAAGCTGACCATTAGGCATAACTTCGAAAGGTTCTATACTTTCACTGACTTCATTATTTTCCTGAGTATCCGTTTCAAGCTCTTCAGCCCCTTCAACCTCTTCGTCTTTTTCCGGTCCAGCAATGCGAATAGTGGGAGGTTGGTCAACTTTTAACTCATATGGCCAATAGGCAAGCGTGCGGTAGAATTGCTTGATCTGCATTTCTTCGCCGTCTTCAATAATTTTATCAAGACCATAATACTGATCACCAAGAGAAGGCAGGGCAACATGCTTTCCATTTTCAATCATATAAGGCGCAAACCAAGACCCATAGGCCGAACGCACCCTAATTTTAATCTCACTGCCTTCTGGTATAGGTACGGCTTCTGCCAGTTGTCCGCTGCCCTCTACATGAATTTGCGGTAAGGATGTATATTCCGGCGGCGTAATCCAGAGCTGAATATCTTTGCCTGCTTCCTTACTCCATAAAATAGGTGCAAATGGAAGCAAGGATTTACTTATACGATATTGCCAATCATGTCCGGCAAAAGCTACACCAGTAATAAACGTCAGAAGCGCCAAAAACCTTAAACCATAAGGGTCTTGACGAATAACCACAGAGCGCGGCCATGGTGCTCTTAGTTTTTTAAACTGCGATAGAATATATTTTTGAAACCGCCCCCATAACTCGCGCGTTTCATGTTTTTTTGGATTGGCCAAGTCATCTTCAATAACCTCGATTTCACCGCGCAGAATATTACTTGTAGCTTCAATGGCAGCATCAATACGGCTTTTATCAGGGCGTTGATAAGAAAAAATATCTTTGCGAATAAAATAAAACAGGCCGCCGACAAAAAGTAGCAAGCAAGCATAAATAGCCCACTTCCCAAGCATATCTGGAAGTTCCAGCATCCATAGCCCAAAGAAGAACAAACACCAGAAAACAGGGCGCCAGAAATGCAAGCCAATCTTTTCAATACTCAAAGATAAGTAAGCCAGCCTGCGTTTGCGGGCAAGCTTATCCAGATAGGGTCTATTTTCGTAATCTAACGGATCAAGCATATTATTTCAGGATATAGCGAAGTGTTTAAAAACGCATCAACTAATTATCTATTTTACCCACTCGGGAATTGATTCCCGCGCCATCATCTCATCAAGTGATTGGCGTTTATTAATCAATTTGTACTGATTACCGCTAACCAGAACTTCCGCGGGAAGAGGGCGGCTATTGTAATTTGAAGCCATTGTATAACCATATGCACCAGCGGATCGAAAGACAACAAGATCACCTGCATTGACGTTTTGTATCTGTCGGTTCTTGGCAAAAATATCACCACTTTCACAAATCGGCCCGACGACATCATAAGTCTCGATTTCCGCATCACGGTGCTCGACAGCCTCAATCAGATGAAACGACTCATATAGGGCAGGGCGAATTAAATCATTCATACCGGAATCCAGCACCATAAACTGCCGTACGTCTGTGGTTTTGATGTATTCCACACGCGAAAGTAAAACACCTGCATTCCCAACCATATAGCGTCCAGGCTCCATTTGGATATCCACATCCAGCGGCAGGATAATATCCCGTACCCACTGTGCATAAGAGTCTAGATCAAGGTTATTCTCATCATTATAAATGATGGGAAAACCGCCACCTATATCAAGAACACGAACTTCATGCCCGTTAGAGCGTAAAAGTTTAACAATCTCGGCTAGCTTTTCAAAAGCAGGCTTAAAGGATTGCACATTAAAAACCTGTGATCCTATATGAACGGAAACGCCAACAGGCTGAATATTATCAAGGCTTTCTGCTAGTTTATATAGCTCCAGAATTTTATCGGCATTATTCCCGAATTTATCTTCTTTACGCCCTGTATTAATTTTATCATGACCTCCACCAGCCACATCGGGGTTAATACGGAACACAACATCGGCTTGCTTGTTCTTGGCTTTGGCTGTTTCGCTGATGCTGTTAAGTTCATCCACGCATTCAATATTGAATTGCAGGATATCCGTATCAAGGCATGCTGATATTTCGGCCTTGCTCTTGCCAAAGCTCGTGGAAATAATTTTTTGACCTTCAAAGCCTGCTTTTAGACCGCGTGCCAATTCACCTTCGGAAACAATCTCGAGACCGCTTCCCAAAGATTTAAGTAAACTAAGAATGGCGATATTGGAATTGGCTTTACAGGCATAACAGAGTAATGGCTGACGATCTGCTGGCAGGTGTTTTTTGAGCGCATCAGACAGCGTTTTGAATTGATATTCAATCGAGGCCTGAGAATAAACATAAAGAGGCGTGCCAAACTCGGTGGCTAAATGTGTCAAAGGCACGTCCTCTGCATGCAAGATGCCGTTTTTGGCTGAGAAAAAATCAATCATAGCTGGCTATTATTCTTCACGTGTTTCTTCATTAGGGTAGGTATGCGGGAAACTATCCTGATCATTGCCTTGCGGGGCATCAACCGAAGACGGCTTAACACCACATCCAGCCAGTCCAATAGCAAGAAATAAGACCAGAATATGCAATTTTAGATTTTTCATTTAAATTTCCTTTCAAACCAAGCATAATATCTATCTTGTGAAGCAATAAAAGAAAATACCTAAATTTAATTATAACAAAAATACAAAATTAATATGCAAGGCTGGTTTCAAAAATACTTCTTCTGGATTGCTCTGTTTTTCTTCTTATCGTGCTTGTCTTTTTTCTACTGGGCAAAAAGCGTCAGGGATTTACGAGTAAAGGAAAAACAAATCGTAACCTATTTCAAGGATTTTAAAAAACTTGATGACAAGATATTTATTTCAGATATCCCTTTTTTAGACCCTATAGGAGAAGAAAAAACATTTCGCGATTACAGAGGGAAATATCTAGTCGTGAATGTATGGGCAACATGGTGCGCACCCTGTGTTAAGGAGTTACCGTCACTCAAGAAATTGAGGCTGCATCTACAATTTGCCCGTGCACCATGGGAAGTTATGGCAATTTCTATCGATACGAATGATAATCTGGAAAAGGTAATTAATTTCATAGATAGATATGACCTTGGAACATTTGCTTCTTATTACGATCATAAAAACAAAATTCAGGATAATTTGAACGTTATTAAATTGCCTACAACTTTTATTGTCACAGATACAGGTAGAATCATATACGTTATTCAAGGTGAAGCTTTTTGGCAGAATAAGGATATTTTTGATTTTCTGCTATATTTTCAAAATGTTTATTAAAAAATGCCTTTTGCGTAGGGTTTTCTTAATAAAAAATATGATATTCTGAGTTACTTAAACATGAGTTCTGTCTTGGTTAGCACTAAAAACCTTTAGTATCGGAAAGTTCAAAAATGCCTTCAGAAAAAGATGGTCTTGAAAAGATTTCTCAAGAACAGCTTAACGCTCTAGTTGATCTTCATAACCGTTTTCTGGAAGGTCGGATCGGCGGGCGTCGTGCGCATTTGGAAAGTACTGATTTAAGTGGCCTTTCCCTAAACAGAAAAAATTTAAGTCAGGCCAATTTTACTGGCTGCGACATGTCGGATATGGATTTATCCTATACCAATTTCGAGCAAGCAACACTATATGCCTGTAATTTAAGTCGATCAAACCTATATCAGACAAAGTTTGTCCGCTCTGACCTGCGTGGCGCAAGAATTGAAGATGCTAATCTGGAGGGAGCCGATTTGGAATCAGCAGATTTACGGGTCGGTGGCATTGCCGGAGAAGGCGAGTATGCCTATCCGCAAGCCGTGAATTTTAGAGGCGCAAACCTAAGCGGCGCAAAACTAGTTGGCTCTATGGCTTCAAAAGCTGACTTTTCTGATGCCATGATGGTGGGAGCGAATGTGTCCAATGCCGACCTAAAAGGGGCATCTTTAGAAGGTGCTGACTTATCCAATGCCGATATTGGCGGGGCAAAGTTGGAAGGTGCAAATATATCTTCCGCTATCTTGACAGGTATCAAACTGGATCACTTGAAAGATCAGGGCATTGATTTATCCAGCGCAATCACAGATGAAAATGTCGGACAATCGGTCGCTGATCTGGGTAAACCCTTACCGCAATTGCTCGAAGAACACAAAGAATGGCTTGCCACTAAAGGAAAAACAGGTGCACAGCTTGATTTAAGTAATATTGATTTACGCGTACTTGGCTCTTTAAAAATGGAGCGTATGACGGCTATCAAAGCGCCGCTTGCCAAGTTTTTTGGGATGAATCTATATAAAATACAGTTACAAAGCGCTGTTCTGGACGGATCGGATTTCCGTAAATGTGATATGGAAGATGCCGATTTACGCGGTTCATCTTTCAAAAGCTGTAATTTTTCTCATGCTTCGCTTAAGGGCGTAGATTGCTCTGCGCTTCTTTTAGGCGCTGGTGGAACAAGTCGATTTAATCCATGTGATTTCACAGAAGCCAAAATGCGCTATGCAGATTTTACAAATGCAAACCTAAAGGATTCATTGTTTATCAATGCAGACTTGGCACAAGCGGATTTCACAGGTGCAGACCTCTCTAATGCGGATTTCACAGGGGCTAAGCTTGATGGAGCTAATCTGGATGATGCAATAACAACGGGTGCGAAATTCGACCGCGATGAATCCCGTCCAGTTTTCAGGCTAAAAGAGAAAGAAGGCTAAAAATCCAGCTCTAAATTTCTCTCGGTATTCTCATGTTTCATTTTAGCATGCTGATGACGTGGATCTTGCTCCAACATTTCATAAAAACGGGTTTGAAATTTTATATCCTCAGTACTAAGGTTTTGATGGTTGATTGAGATTTGTGTTATATCAATTTTTCTAAGCGGGGCAGTGCCTTCAGTCAAGCAGGCAGGAGCATGAACCAACCCTTTGCCGGACCCTCTATAGAAAGGTAAATAAAGCTGCATAAATGATGGTAGCTCCAGAAAATCTACATGCGGTTTATTGAATACATAATTAAACTTATCATTTTCTGCATCAAAATCTGTCCACGTAATATCATCAGGGTGAACGATATATGTACTGTGCCCCTCCGAAATGTTATTGAGGCACGCCAAAGTGTCTTTTTGGCTGATATAATGCCTTTCAGCTGAAGTTTCTATTTTTGTATCTATATGTGTTGCTGTGCTGTAATCATAATTATCTCGTATCATCACTTGTATATGATTAATTGATGGTGAAGCGGGATTATCTAATGGGTGGTACATCATTAAGCCCGCATCATAGCATCCCGTTTGTAAGGCAAAAAGTACAGAAAGTTGCGCTTTATGTGGATCAGGCTCATAACATTGATATATAGAATCCGGAAGTTGATCAGGACTCTCCAAGAGCTTAACAGAAAAGCTTCTCAAACCCCTTTCATAGTCTTTTTTACCAATAGGGCCTCTATCTTTATCTTCTCTATTGAATAATGAGCCAAAAATACTAGACATAACTATTAATTTGTATATTAAATTAAAAAGAAGATTAACCAGTTTTGAAATTGTTCTAAATCGGCGTCAAAAACACGGTGTCCCGCTTTGTTGAAACCGTAGCGGTGTCACCAGTAATACTAGCTACTTTTTGAGCAAGTTCATCAACACTCCCATCAAAGCTAACTTTGGCATTAATACGGTTATCTGTAGGCTCGTGCGTAAGAGTATTGATGCCTAGATCACCAGCTTTTTTTCTAAAATTAGAAAATAATGCAGTTTCGGACCTATTTCTATCTCTTTGTATAGACACCCAGTAATCAGTCATAAATACCACCTTGTAAATTAATATTTAAGTTTATATGAAAGAATATATATGCTTTATTATCGGTTGTGCAAGAAAATCACAATTTTTCAATCAATTCCGGCACGGCGTCAAACAAATCAGCGACAAGGCCATAATCAGCGACAGAAAAGATTGGCGCGTCTTCATCTCTATTGATAGCAACAATCACTTTGGAATCTTTCATTCCTGCCAAATGCTGGATTGCACCGGATATCCCGACCGCGATATAGAGTTCCGGAGCAACAACTTTACCGGTTTGTCCAACCTGATAATCATTGGGAACATAGCCAGCATCAACTGCTGCGCGCGAAGCGCCAACCGCGCCGCCTAGTTTGTCGGCTAGCTGCTCGATAAGCTCGAATTTTTCCTCGGAACCAACACCGCGCCCACCAGACACTACAACTTTCGCACTGGTCAGCTCAGGCCGCTCGGATTCAGAAAGCTCCGCCGAAACAAAAGAGGATAAATCTTGAGATGCCGTGACACTGTATTCTTCAACAGATGCCGAGCCGCCTGCGGCCTCTACCGGATCAAAATTCGTACCGCGCACTGTAATTAATTTAATAGAATCTGAGGACTTTACTGTTGCTATGGCATTACCCGCATAAACCGGACGCTTAAAGGTCTCGGCATCCTCTATGACGATAATATCCGATATTTGTTGAACATCTAGCAAAGCCGCAGCCCGTGGCAGGATATTCTTGCCAAATGTCGTAGCAGGGGCGAGCACATGGGTGTAATCCTTGGCTAGATCAACAATAATTGGTGCAATATTTTCGGCAAGATGATGTTCTAAAACTTCATTATCGGCCTTAATAACTTTGGAAACACTAGAAATAGAGGCCGCAGCTTGGGCGATTGAATCACAATCCTTACCGCAAACCAGAATATGAATATCACCGCCGATTTTAGTGGCTGCCCCAATAACGTTCAAAGTCACAGGCGAAAGTTCTTTTCCATCATGTTCTGCTAAAATTAATATGCTCATTTTAATATCCCCCTTAAATAACTTTGGCTTCGTTCTTAAGCTTCTCGATCAACTCATCCACAGAAGCCACCTTAATGCCGCCTTTGCGCTCTTCCGGCTCGCTAACGCTAACCACATTCAGGCGTGGCTCATAAGAAAACCCGAGCTCGGATGGGTCTAGAACATCCAGCTGCTTTTTCTTGGCCTTCATAATATCAGGCAGTTTCGCATAGCGTGGCTCGTTCAGGCGTAAATCTGTGGTCACAATCGCTGGAAGATTTACAGAAATTGTCTCCAGCCCGCCATCAATCTCACGCGTAACTTTGGCGCTACTATCTTCAATCTCAAGCTTGGAAGCAAAAGTCCCTTGCGCCCACCCCAAAAGGGCGGCAAGCATCTGGCCGGTCTGGTTGGAATCATCATCAATTGATTGCTTGCCCATAATAACAAGATCAGGGCTTTCTTTCTCAATGATGGCCTTAAGCGTTTTTGCAACCGCTAAAGGCTCAACACCGCCTAAATCAATCGGCTGGTCTGTTTGAACCAAAATTCCGCGATCCGCCCCCACAGCCATAGCTGTACGAAGTTGTTCTTGCGCCTTTTCAGGGCCGATAGTTACAGCAACAATTTCAGTTGCTTTTCCGGCCTCTTTCAAACGCACAGCTTCTTCAACGGCAATCTCGTCAAAGGGATTAACCGACATTTTTACATTGGCAAGATCAACACCGCTTTGATCGGATTTGACTCTAATTTTGACGTTATAATCAACAACACGTTTGATAGGCACTAAAATTTTCATAGAAAAACTCCGTTAGAAAAAACAGAAAAGGAAACGGGATTATGACCCATGAGTAGCCATAAAAGCAATGGCAATAAAACCCAAAGCCACACCTTGCAAGATAACGCGGGCTTGCATGAGTTTGTTCCCGTATTTTGTATTGAATTCGCCGCCTTTGACCATGGCAACCATACCAATAACCAATACAACAACAACCAGCAGCATCGCAATCAGGGTAATAGTCAGTAAAAATGTATTCATTTATGCATTCCTTACACTCATAAAATAATTCACATCAAGATCATTCTCTGACAAACAAAATTCATTTTTGATCGGATTAAATATTAACCCAGACACATCTATTATATCAAAATTTTGTGCCCGTGCAAAACGTGCCAGTTCAGATGGCTTGATAAATTTTTTCCATGAATGCGTCCCGGTCGGCACCCAACGCAAGATATATTCTGCTGCCACAATACCAAGCGCATAGGATTTTGCAGTCCTGTTCAAGGTCGAGAAAATAACAATGCTATCCGGCTTCAAAAGCGTTTTGCATATAGAGACAAATTCGCACGGCGTATTAACATGCTCGATAATCTCAAGTGCGAGTACAACATCGTATTTTTGTTTTAAGTCAGCAGCATCACCGCAAATATATTCAATATCAAGGTCTTGAAGTGTGGCATGTTCTTTTGCACAAGCAATAGCCTTCTGATCGGCATCAATACCACTGGTTTTTGCGCCTAGACGCGCCATAGGTTCACAAACCAAGCCACCGCCGCAACCTATATCCAAAATCTTTAGGTTCTTAAATGGTTGAGCCTTATCTGGATCAATATCAAAATGCGTACAGATCTGGTCTTTAATATACTTTATCCGAACAGGGTTTAATCTATGCAAAGGTTTGAAAGGACCGTTTTCATCCCACCATTGATCCGATGTTTTGGAAAAATGTTCAATCTCTTCGGCATTTATTGTGGTTTTTTGCGCCGTATTCATCACATTCTCTTTGATTTTTTATTTTAATAACAGTATGGATAACCTTCTTTGTAAAAACAAGAGTATAAATAAAGAGCTGAGAAAATATGGCTGTAATAGTTGCAAAATTTGGTGGCACATCGGTAGCAGATATTGAACGCATCGAAAATGCTGCTGGCAAAATCGTTAAGGAAGTTGAAGCGGGTAATAAGGTTGCAGTCGTTGTTTCTGCTATGTCCGGCGTTACAAACAGACTGGTCGGCTATTGCACGGAAATTAGCCCCATGCATGATGTACGAGAATATGACACGGTTGTCTCCAGTGGTGAGCAGATCACGGCAGGTTTGATGGCGATGGCCCTTCAGAAAAGGGGAATCACTGCGCGGTCTTGGCTTGGCTGGCAGATTCCAATTAAGACAAATAATGTTCATGGTAAGGCCCGTATTGAGGATATTGATACAGCCGAGATTAATAAGCGCCTTGAAGCAGGAGAGGTCGTTGTTGTACCGGGATTCCAAGGTGTCACCGCACAAAACAGAATATCAACATTGGGACGCGGTGGATCAGATACCTCCGCCGTAGCAGTCGCTGCTGCACTTGAAGCTGATCGTTGTGATATCTATACCGATGTTGATGGCGTTTATACCGCTGATCCCAGAATTGCACCCAAAGCGCGCAAGTTAAATAAAATTTCCTATGAGGAAATGCTCGAACTTGCATCCTTGGGAAGCAAAGTTTTGCAAACGCGCTCTGTTGAAATGGGTGCAAAAAGCGGCGTGCCAATACAGGTGCTCTCCAGCTTTGGAGAGTTTATCGGCAGTGACCGTAAAGGAACATTAGTGACGAAAGAGGAAGATATCGTGGAACAGGAACTCGTTAGTGGCATTGCCCACCAGAAAGATGAATCTAAAATAACAGTAATCGGCGTGGAAGACGTGCCCGGCGTAGCTGCAAAACTCTTCAAGCCATTGGCCGCCGCAGCCATCAATGTTGATATGATCGTTCAGAACATATCTCAAGATGGCTTGACCGACATGACATTTACTGTGCCGCGTACAGATCTTGAGCGCGCTAAGAAAGTCCTCAAGGATGATGTGACGCTTAACTATCAGGATATTGCCGTTAATGAAAATGTAGCCAAGATTTCTGTGGTTGGAATTGGTATGAAAAGCCATGCCGGTGTGGCTAATACCATGTTCCAGACTTTGGCAGATAAGGGCATAAATATTGAGGTTATATCGACGTCTGAAATCAAAATCAGTGTACTGATCGAAGAAGATTACACAGAACTCGCAGTTCGTTCGCTTCATGCTGCATATGGGCTGGAAGATTAGCCAGAAATAATGTAAGATATGCTCTGTTATGGCAGAGCAAGCTCAGGCGCTAGAAACCGAAAATTATGCCGGTAAGGAACAAACTATCGGGGAAATTTTGCGTGCTACGCGCGTGCATTACGAACAAAGCCTCCAAGATATTGAAAGAACACTCCGAATTCGTGAATGCCAGATTGAGGCCATTGAAAATGGAGATATTGAAAAGCTGCCGGGACGCGTTTATGCAATTGGCTTTGTACGTAGCTACGCCGAGTATCTTGATCTTGATGGTGATCAAGCCGTTGATATGTTCAAAAGGCAATATTTAAGCAATGTTGCGAATGAAAAACCATCTTTGCCTATACCTGCAGAAGAAAGCAAAGTACCAGCATTCTGGCTTGTCTTATTATCACTAATAATGGTCGGTGCAGGCATATATTATTGGACGTCATTACAATATAATGATCGTACGGCAATTGAATATATTCCACCTGTTCCAGAGCGTGTAGAGGCGCGTTCCAGTAACTTGCTGAATGAACCGGAAGATATAATAAAGGAAGAGGCATCAGTACTTGAACAAGTGCCTAAAAATGTCAGTGTTTTAAATGAAGAAAGTGCAGATGAAACCGAGATGGTGATTGAGGATAATTCTGTAGCGCCAGAAGAAGTGGTCAATAAAAAAGGTATCATCCTGAACATCAAGGAGGATAGCTGGGTCGAAATTAAAGACCAGAACCGAAAAATTCTGGTATCTGAGGTCTTGAAAACAGGTGATCAGTATTTTGTGCCCGATAGTCCCGGTCTTACAATGTCGCTGGGGAATGCTGGAGGAGTAGAAATTGTTGTGAACGGTAAGGCTCTGCAGCCCTTGGGCAAAAAATCACAAGTGCGCCGTAACATACCTTTGAACGTTGATCACTTGATGCAATTCGAATTGCAAGAGGAGCCTAGTTCTTCTGAATAAGGCCTGCTTTATAATGTCTAATGAAATCTTTTTCATGCCTGAAAAACCCGATTATATTAGAGCTAATTAGGGAAATGCCAAAGATCATACCTGGAACAGATAAAACAGATATAGAATAAGTCAGCCAGAAAAATTCTGAAATGATACGGAAAATTCTTAGTTGGGCTGGTTTGTTTCTTTTTAAAACAGACACGTTATTCAATAAAGTTCCAAACATTGCCGTCAAATATATATAAGACTCAGCCACTGAAAATCCGATGGCTAAGGCAATAATAGAAGAAATTATAGCCAGTTTTTTAATGTATTTATCAGGAAGAACACACGCCAAACCGTTTCTAAAAAAGCCGACAGCTGCCATAAACGCACCAACATAAGCGCCACTTAAGGCATAATGAGAATACCAAAAAAAACACATCACAGCCTGCAAAGCTAATATTTTTTTGCCGCTTTTAAATTGAAAAGAAAGAAGCCCGAAGAACAGGGCGGTATAGCCAATTATTTCTGTCAGAAATGCGATATCAATATTATTCATAAAAGAACTGCCATTATTTTCTTTATTGACGTGTCAACTTCACGTATGTAATTCCCCTTAAGTACTTGTAAGGGAATTTGGTTAACAAACAGGCAAGAAAACAAAAATAAAATGTCTATGAATGAAAAGCTCTCAACGATCAAAAAACGCCACGAAGAATTGGCTGCGCTTATGTCTGCCGGAAATCTGGCAGGAGATGAATTTACCAAGCTTTCCATGGAATACGCCGAGCTTAGCCCCGTTGTCGAAGCCATTGATGAATTGGGAAATGCTGAAAGTGAAAAGCAGGATTTGCAAGAACTTCTTAATGATCCGGAAATGAAGGATATGGCCAAGGAGGAATTACTAGCCTTGGATAAACGTATTCCCGAATTGGAGCAACAAATCAAGCTTGCTCTTATTCCAAAGGATGAGGCCGATACCAAAAACGCAATTTTAGAAATCAGAGCCGGAACCGGCGGGGATGAGGCCGCACTTTTTGCGGCTGATCTGTTCACCATGTATAAGGGCTATGCTGCTAAAATGGGCTGGCGCGTTGAGGTGCTCGAGGCTTCCGAAAATGATATTGGCGGTTATAAAGAGGTTGTCGCCCAGATCACAGGTCAAAATGTTTTTTCGAAATTAAAGTTTGAATCAGGTGTGCACCGCGTGCAGCGCGTGCCCAAAACGGAAACACAGGGGCGGGTACATACATCAGCGGCAACAGTGGCTGTACTACCTGAGGCTGAGGAAGTGGATATTGAAATCCGAACCGAAGACTTACGTGTCGATACGTATCGTTCTCAAGGTGCGGGTGGTCAGCATGTTAACACAACCGACAGTGCCGTGCGGCTTACACATATTCCAACGGGGGTTGTTGTCGAAATGCAGGAAGAGCGATCCCAGCACAAAAACCGCGATAAAGCCATGAAAGTCCTGAGAACACGCCTTTACGATTTGCAGCGTCAACAACTTGCCGATGAGCGCGCGGAAGATCGTAAATCACAAGTTGGATCAGGTGACCGCTCCGAGCGAATTCGTACCTATAACTATCCGCAAGGGCGCTTAACAGATCACCGCATTAATTTGACACTTTATAAATTGGAAGAAGTGGTGAGCGGCGAAGCTCTGGATGAAGTTATTGATTCTCTGATTGCCGAGGATCAGGCTGCATCTCTGGCTTCTCTGGAGAATTAAGGTGCTTCCGTCATCCTTAAAGCAATTGTATGATTCTTTGTCTAAAAAACTGGAATCAGCAGATGCTGATGTGGCCGCGCAAGAGGCGAGGATTATCCTTCACAACAGAACAGGTTTGGACTGGTCGGATATCATTGCTTATCCTGATAAAGAAATTTCGGCTGATCAACTGAGACTAATTCGTCAAGATTTAAACGAACGGCTTAATGGTAAGCCGATTTCAAGGATTTATGGTGTGGGTTCTTTCTGGGGGCTGGATTTTAAGGTTACACCAGAGACACTAGACCCCAGAGCCGATACGGAAACTATTATCGAGCGCGCTATTGAGCTTTATAAAGATAATCCACCGGACACAATTCTGGATATGGGCACAGGAACAGGCTGCATCCTGATGGCTTTGCTTAAAGAATTCCCTGACGCCAATGGCGTCGCCCTCGATATTTCTCAAAAGGCTCTGGCCGTGGCCAAAGAAAATGCAAAAAATCTAGGTTTGGAGAGCAAAATTAAATTTATAGAAGGAAGCTGGGACACAAATTTTGAAAATAAATTTGATCTCGTCGTATCTAATCCGCCCTATATCTCGAATCAAGACATAGAGAATCTGCCTGCCGAGGTGAAGAATCATGACCCGATTCTAGCACTTGATGGTGGCAAGGATGGATTAACGCCATACAAAGAAATTTTTTCACGTCTAAAAAATATCATGGTTCAAGGCAAATACGGCTTGTTTGAAATTGGGTATAACCAGAAAGACGATGTGATGCGACTCGCGGAAACTTATGGATTTTCAGAACGATGCGTTCATGTGGATATCGCAGGCCAGCCGCGGGTTGTGGAAATCTCCTGTGGGGATAAATGATTTTTTTTTTACCTTTCGGGTTGCGCCGGAAAGGTGGTTGCAAGTACCTTAAGATCACTCGACGACATTAGCGGAATTACAGAGAATTTAGTCGGGTTAGCTAATATCAATATTTGAATTTAGCTGTGCATAACTATATCGCGCAGAGTAGAGTTTTGTGCCTAAATTTTATATATTGAATCAGGTATTTGTATAACTTTTTTAAGACTGGTGAAGTTGGAAACATGAGACACGGAACATCGAATAGAAGACAAAGAAGCCGAAGCAATGGAGGACGTCGCAGTAACCAGAAACGCGCGCAAGTCTATGATAGCAACGGACCGGATGTTCGTATCAGAGGCACTGCGCATCAGGTAGCTGAAAAATATCTGGCTTTGGCAAAAGACTCTATTTCTGCAGGTGATCGCATTCTTGCCGAGAGCTATTATCAGCATGCGGAGCACTATATACGTATCATCAATGAGGCAAATGGCACATTTGATCTTGAAAAAGTGACTGACCGCATTTCCGGTGAAGTGAACAACAGTGATGATTTTGATGGCACGGCACCAATTCAGGAGCAGAAAAAATCTGCATCTTCTGATGATCTAAGTCTTCCCGCCAGCATTCTTGGTGATAATATTCCGGTCGAAGAGAAAGAAATGGAATCTGCCGATTAAGAAAATAAGTATTTATTAATCTACTTATACAAAAGCGTTCTGTCTCAGGAACGCTTTTTTGATTTATATCATTTTAATTTTTCCTTGTTTTTTGCTAAGTAAGACTCTCTTGGTTTTACTCAATTTCAGTATTCAAAAGGTTGCCCATGAATTTCGATAAATATACGGAAAAAACAAAAGGCTTCTTACAGCAAGCACAAACTTTGGCTCTGCGGTATAATCACCAATCCCTTGAGCCTGAACATTTTCTCAAAGTTATGCTGGATGATACGGATGCGCATATCCGTAAGGTGTTACAAGTCGCAGGTGTTAAGGCGCAGGATCTGGTTTCAGGATGCGAGAAAGCAATTGCCAAATTTCCGGTCGTGCAGGGCTCTGGTGCGGGACAGCTTCGAATTTCATCTGATTTGGCAAAAATCATGGCCAATGCTGAAGACATCTCATCAAAGGCAGGAGATAGCTTTGTTACAGCTGAGAGAGTCTTGCAAGCCATGGTCTTAGCAAAACGCTCTGATATTTCTGAGATGTTGGAAAATGCAGGCTTGAGTGACGAGGTTCTTAATCAGGCTATTAACCAGATCAGAAAAGGTAAAACAGCAGATTCCGCAACAGCCGAAGATCAATTTGATGCGCTTGAAAGATACGCGCGTGATCTGACGAAGGCTGCCAGTGAAGGAAAAATTGATCCGATCATTGGACGCGAAGAAGAAATTCGGCGCACAATACAGGTCCTTTCTCGACGTACAAAAAACAATCCCGTTTTAATCGGTGAACCGGGCGTTGGTAAGACCGCCATTATCGAAGGTCTGGCGCAGCGCATTGTCAAAAATGATGTGCCAGAATCTTTGCGCGATAAACGCTTGATGTCTTTGGATTTGGGCGCGCTTTTGGCAGGGGCTAAATATCGCGGTGAATTCGAAGAACGCTTAAAAGCTGTTATCGATGAAATTGAAAATGCCACTGGTGAGATTATTCTCTTCCTTGATGAGCTTCACACGCTAGTAGGAGCCGGAAAAGCAGACGGCGCAATGGATGCATCAAATATGCTAAAACCTGCATTGGCTAGAGGTGTGCTGCATATGGTCGGCGCAACCACGCTGGATGAGTACCGTAAGCATATCGAAAAAGATGCCGCTCTTGCACGGCGTTTCCAGCCGGTCTTTGTAGAAGAGCCAACAGTTGAGGATACAATTTCTATTCTGCGTGGGATCAAGGAGAAATACGAATTACACCACGGAGTTCGTATTACTGATGCAGCAATAGTTGCTGCGACAACATTATCTAATCGCTATATCACGGATCGATTCTTGCCGGATAAGGCTATTGACCTTGTGGACGAAGCAGCCGCCAGATTGCGCATGCAGGTAGATAGTAAGCCGGAGGAGATCGACGAACTTGATCGCCGTATCATCCAGCTAAAAATCGAAAAAGAGGCCTTGAATAAGGAAAAAGATAAAGCGTCTCAGGAGCGCTTGGAAAAGCTTGAAGAAGAGCTAAACGAAGCTGAAGCGAAGTCGGCGGACTTAACATCTCAATGGCAGGCGGAAAAAGAAAAGCTAAATGCGGGCCAGAAACTGACTGAAAGCCTTGATAAGGCTCGTATTGAGCTTGAACAGGCCGAGCGCGAGCGAAACTGGGCGCGTGCCAGTGAATTAAAATATGCGACCATACCGGAGCTTGAGAAGAAGCTGACAGATGTCTCTGAAACGCAAGAAGAAAATATTATCAATGAAGAAGTTACGGCGAATGATATTGCTTATATCGTTGGAAAATGGACTGGCATTCCGGTCGATAAAATGATGGAAGGTGAACGCGAAAAGCTGCTTCATATGGAAGATAGCCTCAGACAAAGAGTGATCGGGCAGGATGAGGCCGTTGAGGCTGTCTCTAATGCTATCCGTCGCTCTCGCTCTGGCCTGCAAGACCCACGCCGTCCTATCGGCTCATTCCTGTTCTTGGGCCCAACGGGTGTAGGAAAAACCGAGCTGACCAAAACATTGGCGGAATTCCTATTCGATGATGAAACTGCAATGATACGCATGGACATGTCCGAATACATGGAGAAACACTCCGTCTCACGGATGATCGGCGCACCGCCAGGCTATGTCGGCTATGATGAAGGCGGCGCTTTGACAGAGGCTGTACGCCGCAGGCCGTATCAGGTTGTGCTCTTTGACGAGATTGAAAAAGCTCATCCCGATGTCTTTAATGTCCTGCTTCAGGTCCTCGATGAAGGACGTTTGACGGACGGGCAGGGGCGAACGGTCGATTTCAGCAATACGGTGCTGATTTTAACCTCGAACCTTGGCAGTGAGTTTTTGGTTAGTCTCAAAGAAGGCGAGAAAGTTGAAAGCGTTCGCGAGGCCGTTATGAGTGAAGTACGCGATGCTTTCAGACCGGAGTTTTTGAACAGATTGGATGAAATTTTGCTCTTCTCTCGTCTATCCAGAGAAAACCTGACGGGTATTATCGATATTCAACTCGGTTATTTGCGCAAACTTCTCAAGGCTCAACGACTTGATATAGAAGTAAGTGAAGATGCCAAGAAGTGGATTGGAGATAAAGGATATGATCCTGTCTATGGAGCGCGCCCGCTTAAACGGGTTATCCAGACCGAGCTACAAAATGAGCTTGCCGAACTCATCCTGAAAGGTGAATTTACCGAAGGCGAAACCGTCAAGGTGACACTCAAGGATGATAAATTGGTGTTTGATGCATAAGAGCGCTTGAAAAATTTATGTAGCATAAATGGCAAGCTTGCTTGCTATCCTATTGTCATGGCTACAGTTTTAAGCTATGGTCGTGAGGTCTTGTTGTCGAGTAACTCTAGTGTATCGGAAAACGTCAAATGCCTTTACGTCAAAATACCATTAAAATTTTATCTCTTTCTTCGGTTGTAATTCTTGCTGCATGTGGTTATGCCGTCGAGAAATCCAATCAGACCGTGAAAATTATTACACCTGGTGCAGAAAATGCCCGCTGTGATGTCTGGGTAGACAAAATCCGGTATCAGATAAACCCGCCGCAAAAAATGAACATCATGAAATCTGAAAATGATATGAAGCTTGATTGTATGGCGCCAGGTAACAGACGTATAACCATGACCGTTGCACCTAGTCTTGAAACCAAAGCGATTTGGGGAACGCCAGCTGGTATGGCTTGGGATTATGCTTCGAAATCATTGTTCCATTATCCTGATGTGATTGCTGTTGATTTCTCTCAAGAAGCCATCGTGCCCAATGACTTGCCAAAGCATAATAGCCCTGACATCAAACAACCTGAAGAATATGATCTTGAGGAATTTCGTCCGGCTGCACCACGCATGAATAGCGATAAAAACAAAGAACCCGCCAAAATATGGCGCCGTGGTGAAAGAGAGCAGATGATGCAAGAGCAGAATATGTCAGATGACTCTGCTGTCGAAGCGCAGGATAAAGGAAGTTTAGAAACTATTTTAGAGCGTCTTGGTACTGGTGAAACTACAGAAGCTACGCCTTCAAAAAATTCGGGAGGAACAGCAATTGTACCGCCAGTAGATTCTGGTGAGGCAGTCTCCGGTCCGACACCGTTATTTGCGGAATAGGCGTATTTTGACAGATATAAAGAAATATTTCTTTTGTGGAATAGGCGGAAGCGGCATGATGCCGCTTTCTGTTTTTCTTAAGCAACGTGGGCATGAAGTGCTAGGGTCTGATCGTTCCTACGATCACGGTAAATCACCAGAAAAATTTAAAATGCTCAAAGATTTGGGTATAGTCTTATGCCCTCAGGATGGAAACGGAGTAAAGGGCTGTGATTATCTAGTAGTCTCAACAGCAATTGAAGAAACAATTCCCGATGTCAAAGGCGCTAAAGATATGGATATTCCCATTATCAAACGAGGTAAATTGCTAGCGGAGGTTTTTAATAAGGCAAAAACATCAATTGGTATTGCTGGAACAAGCGGTAAATCAACGGTTACCGGAATGATCGGTACAATATTTGCAGCTACAGGCAATAACCCTACAGTGGTCAATGGCGGTAAAGTCAAAAACTTCTCCGGCCCATTTCAAGATATTAAAGTGGGAAATCCTGACTTGTTCATCGCCGAGCTTGATGAGAGCGATGGATCAATTGAGCATTACACGCCGGATATTGCTGTGTTGAATAATATTGCGCTGGATCATAAATCAATTGAAGAAATCGAAAGCTATTTCCAAAAATTTCTGAGTAGAGCAAAAAAAGCCATTATCATTAATATAGACGATATACGCCTGAAAAATATTGCTGGTAGCCTAAGCGGTTCTGCAAAAATAATAAGCTATAGCCTTTCAGACAAAGCCGCAGATTTATTTGCAGATAATATAAAATATACAAAACATGGCACTGAGTTCACACTTAATCATACAGGACAGCTCTATCGTGTTAGCCTTAAAGTGCCAGGTAAGCATAATATTATGAATGCTCTTGCCGCTATAGGGGCAGCTTTAGTTGGTGGGGTAAATGTAACATCAGCAATTGAAGGGCTTCTCTCATTTGAAGGAATCAAAAGACGCCTCGAATATGTCGGGGAGCAAAACGGTATAACTATTATTGATGACTTCGCGCATAATCCTGATAAAATCTCGGCTAGCCTTGAAACACTAAAGTCTTTTGATGGTCGTCTTATTATTATGTTTCAGCCCCACGGTTTTGGTCCTTTACGTCTGATGGGGCAAGAGATTATAGAGGCCTTTAGCCGCAATATGTCAGACGAAGATATCATCATAATGCCCGAGGTGTATTACGCTGGCGGGACAGTCGATCGCTCTGTAACCTCGGCTCATATTATTGATGGATTGATCAATAAAGGCAAAAAGGCACTCTGGTTCGAGAATCGTGAAAAAATTAAACCGTACTTTGTAAAAGAAGCAAAAACAGGCGACCGTATCATTATTATGGGCGCACGTGATGATTCCTTAAGTGATTTTGCGAAAGAAATTCTTCGTTCTGCCTAATTTTGTTTCATTCTACCTGATCTCATGGAAATAAAGCTCTGCGCGGGCTGAGGAATATAATAATTCCCGAAAAAGCTTGAATTTTTCAGCGAGTATGTTAATGAATCAGAAAAATATTTAGTTGATCAAGGAGATTACAAATGCCTAATTTTACTTTAGCCGAATATATTTGGCTTGATGGTGCTGTGCCTACGCGCTGTCTTCGTTCCAAGGCACGTGTTGTTGATCTGGGTGCTAATCCTGATATTGAGGATTTCCCAGAATGGAGCTTTGATGGCTCTTCTACAATGCAGGCTGACGGTAGTGACTCAGACTGTATCCTTCAACCAGTTCACTTCGTTAAGGATCCTGTCCGCGGCGAAGGCAATTACTTGGTAATGTGCGAAGTCAATAACCCTGATGGCACACCGCATGAATCAAATTCACGCGCACAATTACGTGCTGTTTTGGATGCTGGTGCAAGTGCTCAAGACCCATGGTTTGGTTTTGAACAGGAATACACATTATTCAAAAACAGAACACCTCTTGGCTGGCCTAAACACGGTTACCCGGGTCCGCAAGGCCCATATTATTGTGGTGTCGGTGCCGATGAAATTTTTGGCCGCGAAATCGCCGAAGACCACGCCCAGCTTTGCCTCGATGCCGGTTTAATGTTCTACGGAATTAATGCGGAAGTGATGCCCGGACAATGGGAATTCCAAATTGGTTTCCGTGGTGATCCAAAAGAACCAGCTTCAGCGCTTCGCGTGACAGATGAAATGCATATTGCCCGTTGGTTGCTTTACCGTGTAGGTGAAGAATATGGTGTTGGTGTTTCTCTGGACAACAAGCCAGTAAAAGGTGATTGGAACGGTGCAGGTATGCACACAAACGTTTCTACAAATGACACACGCGACAAGTCTAAGGGTAAGGCTGCTATTGAAGCTGCTGTTGAAGCTCTTGGTAAAAAGCACAAAGAACACGTTATTCTTTATGGTGCCGGTTTGGCTGATCGTCTTACAGGCTTGCATGAAACATGTGACATTAACACATTCAAAGCCGGTGAAGCTGACCGTGGATGTTCAATTCGTATTCCAAAACCTGTTGCACTTAAAGGCTATGGCTATTTTGAAGATCGTCGTCCGGGTGCCAACTCTGATCCTTACCTTGTAGCGGCAAGAATTAGTGCCACAATTTGCGGTATTGATGAAACTTTATTCACATTTACCTCATGGCCGCGTAAAGACGCTTCAGTTACAGCGATCGCAGCTGAGTAATTGAATAGGTCGTAAGATTTTATAAATTTCAAAAAATAAGCGCATAGCAACAAATTATGCGCTTATTTTTCTTAATTAAGACTTTTCTTATATTTCCCGCTATCGTAGGTTTTTTTTAACCTTTCCATGATAAAAATAAGCTTGGATTGGTATGATTATCATTTTTACTGCGTTTTTCTAAAACTTTAACAAAGAGAATATAGCTCGCCTAGTAAGCTGTATATCATGGTATTATGGACGATATAGAACTTAATATTTCGCCAGAGACAGAAGAAATGCTGTCTGAAAAAAAGAAAGATACACCGCCTGTATTCAATCAAGATGAAGAGGTGGATTTTAACGTGAGTGTAGAAGACGGGCTAGAAGCTACGCAAACATCAGAGGCAGAAACTTCTCATAATAGTACAGATGATTTTGGAATGGATCAGCTAGATATGAATCCTGATATGGTGGCATCTGAATCATCTACAATTCAGGAAAATGCTCCTGAACAAATTGAAACACCCACCGGACAAGTTGAATCTTCCGAAGCTGGGATAATTAGCTCAGTGAAGCCTCCTACAAAAGAGCTTGGGGTAAATGAAGAAGAGCATTTAGCAGAGGTGGAAGCTCAAGCACAACAGCATGGCAAAAAGGCAAATACTGGCCGGATCGGTGATCAGATGGTCGCATCTGGCTTGATTACCGAAGACCAGCTAAACGTAGCTTTGCAAGAAAAGAAAATCTCTAAAAAAATGCTTGGAGAAATTCTTGTAGAGTTAGGTTTTATTGAAGAATCAGACCTAATCGGTTTCCTTGCTGAAAGCTCTGGCTATGGGTTGTTCGACCCCAAAAATACAATTGTTGATAGCGAAGCACTTGAGCTTTTGGATAAATCGACCGCCGTAAAACATCAGGTTTTACCTGTCTCGATCGATAATAATAGATTATATGTGGCAATGTCTGATCCCCATGATGTTGTAGCGCTTGATACACTACGCCGTTTCATCAGCAAAGACATGCATGTTAGACCTTTGGTGACTACGCCTGCTGTATTATCGGATGCGATTGATGCATCATATGGTTACGCAAGCTCAATCAAAGATATTCTTCAGGAGCTAGAGGAGGGGACGGAACAAAAGGATGTCGCTGCACTAAGTGAGAAAGAGGCTTTTTCTCACCCGATCGTTCGTCTCGTGAATGCACTTGTTTTTGAGGCCGTAAAAATAGGCGCTTCTGACTTGCATTTTGAACCTGAAGAAAACTTTGTACGGTTGCGTTATCGCCTTGACGGTGTCTTGTTTACAGCTCAAATTCTCCATAAACAGCATTGGAATGGTATTTCCCAAAGGCTAAAAATTATGTCCGAGATGAATATTGCGGATAAGCTCAGCCCGCAAGATGGACGTTTTAATCTTAATATTGGTGGCCGTGAAGCGGATTTCCGTGTGTCTTCACTCCCAACAGTGAATGGCGAGAATATAGTTCTTCGTGTTCTGGATAAAAGCGCAAGTATTATGCCTTTATCAGGTCTCGGCTTTAGTGATGAAAACAAAGAAAAAATTAATAAGGCTAATTCAAGACCTGAGGGCATTATCATTGTGACTGGCCCGACGGGTAGTGGTAAAACAACAACGCTTTATTCTATGCTCAACGAAGTGAATGATGTTCAGGTCAATATCCAGACTTTGGAAGACCCAGTTGAATATTCCTTGCCAATGATTCGTCAAACACATGTTCGTGAAGGCGTGCTTGAGTTTGCGGATGGTATTAAAGCGCTTTTGCGTCAAGACCCCGATATTATCTTCATTGGTGAGATTCGAGATAAAACAACTGCTGAAATGGCTCTGAAAGCGGCTATGACAGGACATCAGGTTTTTACCTCGCTTCACACCAATGATTCTTTTGGTGCAATTCCGCGACTTTTAGACCTTGGCATGAAACCCGGCATGTTGGCAGGAGCCATTATCGCCGTATTCGCCCAGCGTTTGGCTCGTCGCTTATGTGAGGATTGTAAGGTTGAACATAAACCCACAGATGAAGAAGTCGAGATTATAGGTGTTGGCCGTTCCAACCTGCCGCCTATTTACACCCATTCGGAAAAGGGCTGTGATAGTTGCATGGGCAAGGGGTATAAGGGGCGCGTGGCGATCGCAGAAATTCTTCTTTTTGATAGTGAGTTAGATGAAGTTGTTGCCAAAAATGAGTCAAAAGCAAAATTAAGGGACGTTGCTATTAAAAAAGGCTTCAAAAGTATGAAGGACGATGGCATTCTTAAAGTACTTGAAGGTGTAACAAGCCTCAGTGCACTAAGTCGGGTTGTCGACCTGACAAAATAATGGTCAGTCTTTTCTTTTGTCTAAATTGGAGTTAAAGCTATAGAACGCTATAAGTACAGAGCCATAAATGTAAAGGGTCGTCCTGTCCGCGGGACATTGGCGGCGATGAACGAAGTTGACTTACATAATCAGCTTCAAAGTGCAGGGCTTGAATTAATTCAATGTGCTTCTTTGACAAAAAAGAAAAGCTCGCTACCCACTATTACGCTGCAAAAGGTAAAGCTTAGAGATCTAATCCAGTTCTTTATTCATATGGAACAAATGCAAAGCGCAGGTGTACCCTTGCTTGATGCTTTGGGAGATATTCGAGATGGCGCAGAAAATGATATGATGCGTGATATGATGAGTGAAATTCATCGTGATGTCCGCGACGGCGCATCACTATCCGAAGCTTTAGCAAAACATCCAAAAGTTTTTAAACCTCTTTTTATATCAATTATCAAAGCAGGTGAGGACACTGGTGACCTGACATCCTCTTATTTGCAATTAGAGAAATACCTTAAATGGCTGGATGCCATGCAATCCAAAATCAAGAAGGCGACACGCTATCCGATAATCGTAACCGTAGTTGTCCTCTTTACCATTGTTTTCATGATGACCATGGTTGTTCCACAGGTTGTAGGATTTTTAAAATATCTGAGTATTGAACTGCCTTGGTATACAACGGCGCTCATGTCAACTTCGGATTTCTTTGTTGAGCCGCAATTCAAGATATTAGGGCTACCTATATATGGAGCAATCATTGTTTTAGTTGTGCCTATATTAATTATGTCATTTCTAATGATAATCAGACGATTATCGGATGAAATTGCCTATAAAATGGATGTTATGTATTTGAATATGCCTGTTATCGGGCCGCTAATCCGTAAAATATCTATCGCCAGATATGCCCAGACATTTGGAGCGCTTTTCGAAAGTGGTATTGATGTGCTGAATGGCCTTAAATCCGCACGTCAAACTGTATCCAATTTAGCATTGATTGATGCTATGGAAGGAGTCGAGCATTACGTTAAGTCCGGTAGTCCGCTCTCCGATGCTTTCAGAGCATCAGGCGAATTTCCAAATATGGTAACAAGAATGGTAAAAATTGGTGAAGAATCAGGAAATCTGACGCCTGTTTTGATTCAGATTTGCGAATTTTATACAAAAGATGTGGATGAAGCTATAGATGCGCTAATTGAGATGATTCAACCGACATTAACTGTTATACTGGCACTCGTGATTGTTTGGATAGCAGCTGGCTCCCTTGGTCCGATCTATATGAATCTTGGCAATATGATGGAAGCTATCGGCTAAAAAGACACACAGTTCGTATTTTTTCACAGGCTTTTTTTTAACAATGTCACTTTCGTTTTTGACACCTTCTAGAACAGTCCTACTAGTTTCTGATGAAGCACTATTTGTATATAGTAACAGCTCCAAAGGCGTGCGTCTGATTGATACTGTTCCGTGGGATGCTGACGGTTTTGTCGACAATGTAGCTCAGATTTTATCCAGAGACTGTAAAGGTAAGCCTGTTCTTGTTCTAAATGACATGGTCGAACAACATTATCGAAAGGAACGTATCCCCAAAGTCAGTATCATGGATAAGCAAAACGTGATCAAACGTAAGCTTATGGTGGCTTTCCAGAATTATCCTGTACGCGCAGCATTACCCTTAAAGGAAGATAAAAAAACAAAAAAGAAACTAAAATCCGGGGGGCTGTATATTTTTGCAGCTATTCCGGCGACAGAAAACTTTAAAAAGGTTCTTGCCGCCACAAATAAATCTTTAGCACCGATCGCCGGTTTTTGTCTTTTGCCTATCGAATCCTCTGACATGGTTAAAAAACTCTCCGAGAAAATCCATTCTAAAGGGCATAAGAAATCTAAATGGAAGATTTTTATCGGTATGCATAAAGGCGGAGGTTTACGTCAGGTTGTTATCAATAACGGTGAATTAGCTCTTACACGTATGACGCCAATATCTGATAACGAGGACGATCCTGTACAAATATCAGAAGATGTTCATCAGGAATTTAAAGCCACTATGAGCTACCTTTCCAGATTTGGTTTTAATGCTGATGATGGGCTGGATGTTATTTTTATTTCCGATTCCCAGACAGGAGAGATGCTGGGAAATATGATCGAAACGCCATGCAATTATCATCATATAAATGCGCAAGAAGCCGCCGATTACCTTAAAATTCCGCTTGGTTATCAGCAAGATCCTAAATATGCAGATGTGCTTCATGTTGCTTGGGCTGGCGGTAAAAGCAAGTTTATCCTTCCTCTAAAGGCTAAGGAAATTGATAAAGTTTCCCAACCCAGACAAATTGCTACCTTGGTCTCGGTTCTTCTGGTGTTAGGTGCTGGGTATCAGGCCTATGATTTAATGAATAAATTTGATGATCTGAACCAGAACTGGGAACAAATAGAAGAATACGAAAACCGTCGGTCAACGCTTCAGTTACGGTATAATCAAGAAGTTAAACGCAAACAGGATATGGGCTTTGATATTCAGTTAATACAAAGCTCTTTGACTATTCACGATAAACTGGAAAAGAGGCAAGTCAATATTCTGGATCTGGTCCAGAAAATTTCTATAGGCTTGGGGCGTGATCTGCGTATCGACAATATGAATGTAAAGCGCGGTGAGAATTTCTTGTCACGTTTCACGTCTGGTCGCGGGCAACAACAAGCACCACCCAATTATATCGCGACTATGCAAATGACCTTCCCAAGTGACGCCGATGTTTTAAAGGGCAATATGGAGGTCCGAAAATTACAGGAAAAACTACAGACTTTGCTAAAGGACCATACGGTAAAAGTTACAAAGTTCCTTGAAGATTATGAATACAGCGAAGAGATCGTTGTTGAAACCGGACAAATAGGGACGAAAAACAAGCAGCAGGACTATGTCGCGGAAATTACAATTGAGGGGCCGCAACTATGATCAATATAATAGGGCCAAGACGAATAATTCTATTGCTGATACTTATTGTCTTAAATGCAAGTATGGCAGCGCTCGTATATCTATATATGGTGCCTATGCAAGAATCGTCGGAGCGTGATTTAACAAAACTTAGAAGAAGTGTCAGTGGTTTAACATCTGATATTGATCGTTTGAAAATAGAATTCGAACAATTAGACGAGCAACAAAACGAGTTTGATTTGTTGAAAGAGCAAGGGTTTTTCAACAATCAGGAACGGAGTATGGCCAAAGCCATTTTCAATCAGGTGCAAGAAAGCTCTAACGTCATATCAGCTGTAGTCAGCGTAAAATCTGGTACGGTTGAAAATAATGAAGAAGCTCAAAAAGCGAAGCACAAAATCTTGTACAGCCCTGTTGAAATTGAAATAGAAGCCTTTGATGACTCGGATATATATAAATATATTGATTTGGCGCAGCAAACTTTGCCCGGACATCTATCTGTTGATGCGATCACTGTCACAAGGTCTCGCGATATCAGTGCAGCAGTACTGCGTGCTATCGCAGCAGGCTCTAGCCCTGTTTTGGTCAAGGGTGAGGTAAAGCTATCTTGGCGTACAATTATTCCGGAATCCCAGGTTATAGGGGACGAGCAAAGGAATAGATAAATGAAGGTAAAACAGACAAGTTTATATTTTGCTTTTTTATGTGTTATGTGCACGAGCCTGACAGCTCTAAGCATACCTAAAACTTATGCACAAGAAGAAGATATTATAAAGATTGAGGGGATGCCTCCTCCGCCTGAATCTGTTGAAAATGAGCAGCCTGAAATACCAAAAACACCAACAAAACCAGCTAAAAACAAGTCATATCCATCGTTGTTCTTCACATTCTGGCAACACCAATCCATCAAGGAAATGAAAGAAAGCAGAGGCTTTGTAAAGGCGCCCACCGAGCAAGAGTTAAATAGTGAAGATGAATTCACACCAAATAGGGGAATTCGGGAAATAAAACTTGGGGGTATCGCCTTCAAAACAGAAAAAGACTGGACAATATGGCTTAATAATCAACGTGTAAAGCCAGATTCAATCCCCGAGGAAATTCTTGATCTGGTTGTATATAAGGATTACATCGAACTTAAATGGCTGGATGCATTTACCAATACTATTTATCCAATCAAATTAAAGACAAACCAGCGGTTTAACTTGGATCAACGTATCTTTTTAATGGGTGAATAACAATATAAGTAGTTATAGATTATTATGAGTAAAACAGTCGCTTTATCTATAAAAGATGTTTCCGTTACATATACTGACAAGCCCGTCATCGAAGAGGTAAATCTGGAGATTAATCATGGTGAAATCTTCGGTCTGATTGGTTTGAACGGTGCAGGAAAAACCACTTTAATCAAGTGCATCTTATCCTTAAGAAATCAGGATGAAGGTGAAATCCTGATTAATAATCAGGCACGCGATAATGCCACAAGTAAAAAGAATATGGCTTACTTACCTGAAAAATTCGAACCACCATGGTTTTTAACGGGTATGGAATTCATAAAATTCTCGCTCGGCCTGTATAAAAAAAGCATTTCAGAAGACGAAGTCTATAATGCTGCAGACGCGCTGGCCTTGGATAGAGCTGCTCTAAAGCGTAAAGTTAACACTTATTCCAAAGGTATGCGTCAAAAGCTAGGCCTTATGGGTACGCTCTTAACTGATTGTGATGTTATGATTCTGGATGAACCAATGAGTGGCCTTGATCCAATGGCCAGATCAAAAGTGAAGGATATGATCGGGCAGGTTAAGCATAAGGATAAAATGATATTTTTAAGTTCTCATATTCTGGCGGATATGGATGAAATCTGTGACCGTGTTGCAGTCTTATTTAATGGCCGGATTCAATATGTCGGGACACCACAAAATCTGAAGAAAAAAACATCCACAAAAAATCTTGAGCATGCTTTCCTTGATTTTATTGAGGGGCAGGCCGCTGCATGATATACTCCTTATGCAATATGATTCTGCTAAGACGTTCTGTCTTTCAATATTTCTGTCCATATTTCTCGGGTGTGCCTAATATGCCGTTATCAATAAAATACAAAAAACTAGTCTTTACGGCGTGCATTTTCGCGTTGTCCGCAAGTGTAACATCAGCATCTTTCGCGCAGGATATGCCGCCAGATGACTTTGATGAAATCCCACAAATTGAGGGGAATACAATATCTGGCCCGACTGCAGCAAGTGAACCAACCATGGATTCGCCTACATATTATGACTCGGATGATGTCTCTAGAGGCGAGATGGGGAGCCAAGGACCTGTTCTGTATAGCCCACGGGAGCGTCCCGCTGCACCTTATGTTGTTGTCCGCAGAGATCAGGATGCTGGTACAACAAGCTCTCAGTTGGTGGCTGCCGAACGTGCAATATCCTTAGGACGCTTTGATTCTGCGCTGGACTTGTATGAAATGCTGGAAAGAAAAATTGGTGATGATGGTCGTGTTTTAATGGGAAAAGCAATATCCCTACAAAAACTTGGACGTTTTGACGAAGCCATGAAAGTTTATGAAAAAATTTCAAAGCTCGATCCAGATAACCTTGATGTAAAACAAAATATGCTGGGGCTTCTTGCAACGCGCTATCCAGCTGTAGCGCAAAGACGTTTACTAGAGCTATATCAGGATAATGCAGATAATGTAGGTATAGTTTCTCAATTGGCATTCGCTTATTCAAAATCTGGTGATTTCCCTTCAGCGCTTAGATATTTGGGCGTGGCCTCTAGCATGGAGCCACATAATGCCAACCATATCTACAATATGGCAATAATTTATGATCAACATGGTGATACGGATAACGCCATAAAATATTACGAAGAAGCTCTTGAAGTTGATACTTTATATGGCTCGGGGCGCACAATACCAAGAGATGCTGTTTTCGAGCGTCTGGCACAAATCAGATAGCCAGTAATCAAAAAATTATGGATTTTACAGGCATTGTTATTTTCACCGTCTTAGGATTGATTATGGGTAGCTTTGCCTCTGCTTTGTCCTATCGTATTCCACGAAATAAAGATTGGATTTCTAAAAGATCATCATGCTCGGCCTGTGGTAAAGCCTTAACGGCAATCGACCTTATTCCATTATTATCTTGGGCTGTAAATAAAGGGCAATGCCGCCAATGTGGTTCCAAGGTCTCGGTATTTTACCCGCTACAGGAAATATGTAGCGCCTTACTATGTTTGGGAATATATGCTGCCTTTGGTATGACGGTGCAAGCCCTTATCATTATATTCACTATACCATTTCTTATTGCGCTATTTCTGATTGATCTAGAGCATAAAAGACTGCCGGATATTCTGGTTATTATCGTAGCATCTTTTGGCCTTATAAGGCTTGCTTATATTGGTGCTAGTAACGGTCTGGATATATCCATCTATTTAATTGAATATGGGGCAGGGGCGGTAGTTTTTTCATTTATATTTTGGCTCATGGGTATGCTGACTGGAAAAATTCTGAATAAACAAGCGCTTGGTTTAGGCGATGTAAAATTTGCAGCAGCTTCCGGCCTATGGCTAGGACTTTCAAACCTGTCTTATTTTCTGATTCTATCTGGTGTTCTCGGCGTAGCCATTGGGCTTGTCTGGAAATATATCGTGAAGGAAGCTAAGTTTCCTTTTGGACCGGCCTTGATATTATCCCTCTATATCTTACTCTTAACGCAAGGAACTTCATAAAAAATGCAAAATCATGCCAAAAATAATAAAAAAATTTACGTTCCCTTTAGAAAATTCAGGTACAAAGAGAAGGTGAGTAGCTGGGAACTTCCGGATATTTTTTCTGCGTATCATAAAAAAGTTTAAGGAGACGTCTTTTGGATCTTACGCAACTTCTTGCCTTTACAATGCAAAATAATGCATCGGACTTACATTTAAGTGCCGGTAATCCGCCGATCATTCGTGTTAGCGGAACAATGAAGAGAGTTAAGGCAGATTCTCTTGGTAGTGATGACATCAGAACAATGCTGTATTCCGTCATGTCAGAGGATCAACGTTCCCAGTTTGAAAAAGATATGGAGCTGGACTTTGCTATTGCACTGGGTGAAAAGGCCCGTTTTCGTGTAAACGCGTTTACAACCCGTCTGGGAACATCAGCAGTTTTTAGGACTATTCCTGGTGATATACCGACAATGGAACAACTCGATTTACCGCCTGTCATACGCCGCTTTGCTGAGCTTGAAAAAGGTATTGTGCTTGTAACTGGTCCGACAGGATCTGGTAAATCAACGACATTGGCCTCTATGATTAATCATATTAATATTCATCATGCCAAACACGTTTTGACAATTGAAGACCCTGTTGAATTCTTTCACACATCAAAGAAATCACTAATCAACCACCGTGAGGTTGGTCAAGATACAAATAGCTTCGCAAGAGCGTTGAAAAGTGCGCTGCGTGAGGACCCTGATGTTATTCTGGTCGGAGAGATGCGTGATCATGAAACAATATCACTTGCTCTGACAGCAGCTGAAACAGGTCACCTTGTTTTTGGCACATTGCACTCGAATTCAGCATCAAAAACCATTGATCGTATTATCGATGTATTCCCCAGCGCCGATAAAGAAATGGTGCGCGCTATGCTCTCCAGTTCCTTGCAAGGTGTGGTCGCACAGACACTTTTAAAGAAAGTGGGAGGAGGGCGTGTTGGTGCTTTCGAAATTCTAGTTGGTACAAATGCTGTTCGAAATCTTATACGTGAGAATCAGGTGCCGCAAATGTACTCCATGATGCAAACAGGCTCACGCTACGGCATGATCACCATGGAAGATGCAATCAGTAATTTACTAGAAGGCGGCATTATCGATAAAGACGAAGCCAGACGTGCCTTGCTAAAAAGCTCTGAAGAGAGTGAAACAGAAGGTGGGGAGCGTGATGAGGGCTATGCTTCAGCCTCTATGGGCGGTGGCCGCATTGGCGGGGAAGAACTATCCATGAATATGAGCAGCTCGGATCAAGGAGATAGTGAAGACGGAGGATATTCGTTTTGACGACACCACCTAAGATATTCCAATACTTGAATAGTATGCATGAGCACAAAGCCAGTGACTTATACCTGACAGTGGGTTTTCCACCATCCTTGCGTGGCGATAGCGGTCTAGTTAATCTTTCAGAATATAGTCTATCACCGGATGATATTAATGAAATCCTGACATCAATGCTGACAAACCGCCAAAAACGTGATTTCGAGGCTAATCTTGAGCTGAATACAGCGTTGGATATGGGAGAACATGGTCGATTTCGTATCAATGTTATGCAACAGCGTCAGTTTCCTGCATTGGTTATTCGCCGCATTACATCGGAAATTCCAAGCTTTGAGGAATTGAAACTACCTAAAATTCTTGAACAACTCTCTATGGAAAAAAGAGGATTGATTCTTGTTACAGGTATGACAGGTTCTGGTAAATCAACTTCTCTGGCGGCTATGATCGATCAGCGTAACCGCAACAGTCAGGGCCACATCATTACAATTGAAGACCCGATCGAATTTTTTCATGAGCATAAAGGTTGTGTTGTTACACAGCGTGAAGTGGGTGTTGATACGGAAAGCTTTGCCACCGCGATGAAAAATTCCCTGCGTCAAAGACCGGATGTTATTCTGGTCGGGGAGATACGTGATCGTGAGGTTATGGAGCAAGCCTTGTCGATCTCGGAAACCGGACATTTATGTTTGGCAACGATCCACACGAACAACTCTTATCAGGCCATTGAGCGTATTGTAAACCTGTTCCCGGAGGAGTTTCATAACCAGATCAGATTGAATCTTTCCATGAATTTGAAGGCCATTATTTCGCAAAGATTGCTTCCAAATCTGGAAGGAGGCATGTCTCCGGCAATTGAAGTTTTGCTGAATCAGGGTTTTGTCCGTGACTTGATCCTTAAAGGCGAGATCGGAAAAATCCATGACGTGATGGAGCAAAATAACTCTCTGGGCATGATGACATTCGATCAATCCTTACTTAATCTTTATATAGAGGGTCTGATTTCCGATGAATCGGCAATTTCAAATTCTGATAAGCCGTCAGATATGAAAATAAAAATCCAGCAAGCAAATCTGGTCAAACAATCACGTGAAAGCCACGGGGCGTTGGATTCAGTGGATACATCCCGTATTTCTTTCAGTGAGTAACCCGAGCCTTATTTCTTGCGCAATAAATAATATTTCTATAATATAACGCAAAAATAATAGGGTGATAATGACAGACGATCCTCAAGATGGAAAAACAGAGCTGGCCGCTCATTTTGATGACAAGCATGGTGCACAGGTCGTTCCGGCTTATTTCTCGAGTCCGAAAATGGCTGTGGGGGAGGCTTATATTGTTGATATCAGCCGTATAAAGCCGTCAGATGAAGAGTATGAAAAAGTTTTTGGACGCACTGAAGAAGAATTCAACTTATTGCCGATAGAACAACAGGAAGCCAGAAAAAAGAGCTTTGTAGAAGAACAGCTCTCACGTTTTGAAGATGCGCACAAGAGAGCGATCACAACCTACGAAAACTATCTGAGTGATGCAGAAAATGCCCCGATAGAGATACAGGATATTGTAAAAGAGGTGCTGGGTGCTGAAGTCCGAATGGTTAGTGATCATACATTTAAAGAAGGAATTCAGACACTTATAAAAAGCGGGCAATCTGCAGAAGTTGCACTTGATGGTTTCTATGAAGAACAAATTTCAACATTCATGGCTATGGGCGATGAGTACCTTAGGGCCAGAGCGACAGAACTGCAACAACACAGAGCAACGATGCAACACCATTTGCATCCGGATAAAACCTTATCAGCAATCAATGATGTTAAAAAAGGTGATATACTGATTATGCCTTCAATATCCTTAAGTGCAGTATCCGCTCTTTGTGATTCCGAGACCGGAGAAAAGAAGGTTAGTGGTGTTTTGGTCGATGAAGGAAGTTTAGAAAGCCATGCAGCTATTATTATTGATGCTTTGGGCATTCCTTATGGCAGGCTCAAGCAAGATGATATGAAGCATATCAAGAACCGTGATCCTATTGTTATGGATGGCTCCGAAAACATGGTTTTACTTCATCCAAATAAAAGTGTTATCAAAGGTTATGAAGGTGAAGTTGATAAACGGGAAGAACAATTTCAGGCACTAGCTAAGGATTCTACCAAAACCAAATCTGTTAAAACCAGAGATGGAGAGAAAGTCAATATACACGCTAATTATGCTGCTTCTTTTGAATCACATATGATTAGAGAGACTAACCCTGTTAGTATTGGACTGTATCGAACTGAAGTTGCTGCAGACATGCGCTATGACAAAGAAAGTGAAACATAATCATCTAAGTTTAAGCAAAATGACCATAATTACTTCCACATCATTGAGTGTAACTTAAGGAATTGTGGAGATATTGAAGCAACAATCAGAACACCGGATCTGGCGGGAGATAAATATCCAGTTCTTGATAAAAACGGTAATATAGATGAAGAAAAACGTGCTCAGGATCAAGAAAAACTAACAAAGCGTCTTATTGAAGACATAGCTCTATTAGCCAAAAAAATGGAAGATGAGGGGCGTAAGCCCAAGATTAAACTTATGGTGCCTATGGTTAATTCTAATGCAGACCTTGATCCAGTCAGACAGATGCTTGAGGAAGAATGCTCAAAGCAAGGTGTAAAGACCAAGATCCCTGTAGGTGCAATGATTGAAACCGTTGCTGGCGTTCATGCCTTAAAAAGAGGAAAGCTAAATGCTGATTTTATTTCGGTGGGCTCGAATGATCTTATTGCAAAAATTATTGGTCCTGATCGCTATAGTGATGAAAACCTTGAAGCTTATGACCCAACGGAACCGGCTGTTCTGGAAACATTAAAAGACATAGCTACGGCGGCTAATAAACAAAACCTCCCTGTCAGTATTTGCGGTGAAATGGCTTCACATACGAAATATACTGGACTTTTATTAGGGGCCGGTTTCAGAAACCTGTCTGCCGGCGTAGATAGTATCCCATATATTAAGAAAATGGCCACGCGTAATGACATTAGTGAGGCTGAACGTCTTTTTGAAACAGTATCAAATACAGATGATAAAGATACCAGAGATGCAATACTAGCTCATTACAATGACCGTTTAGGATTCCCGCATAGTGGTGATGTGATTCTGAATTGGCAGGCCACTGCATCAAATGATAAGTGGGAACCGCCTTTGGCAGGTATTGAATAAGCTAAATTTGCTCTGTAGTTCAAAAAATAATTCCCATATTAGCACTAAGTTATTCACAGCTAATAAGAAGCTTATTGCCAAAACTAGTCGATATTTCATACCATACAGCGCAATATAGTTATGTTGGAATCTTGATGGGCGTCCGCCTTGATTGTTCTGTTTCTTTCATATGTCTTTATCAAATTTCCTAGGGGCTAAGTATATTATGTTTGTTTTACAAAAGTTGAAAAACACAACCAGTAAACCTTTCGGACTATTTCCGGCAATATTGGTTTGTTTTTCCTTGTCGGCTTGTGATTTGGCGCATAATTACACCAGAGCAGACAGAGCCGGAAATATGGAGATACAAGATTACCGTGATGGCTTGGCAGAGCGTACACCTGAACTCGAAACACCATCAAGCGATACTTCCAATAGAGTAGGAATTCCCGAGATGCAGCCTTATGTCTCGACGGCAACCTCCAGCATCCAGCCAATGCCTTTGGTCTCTGTTGCTGTTGACCAATCTGTACCGATTAGAGACGTATTATTTGAGTTGGCAAAACAAGCTGATTACGATCTTGAACTAGACCCGAATATCAGGGGGTCTATTATATTTACTGCCAGAAACAAGCCTTTTGATGTCGTTATCAAGCGAATTTCTGATATTGCTGGATTGCGCTATAAATTTGAAGAAGACTTCTTACGTGTAGAGTTGGATACACCTTACAATAAACTTTACAAAATCGATTATTTGAGTTTCATAAGAAATAATCAGGGTGCTGTTAGCACGAATGTTTCTGTGGTTTCTGGAGATGGTGCTGACACTGGGTCATCATTTTCTGCTAGCTCTGAGAGTAATTCTGATTTTTGGGGTGAATTGGAAGCTGGACTTTCTCAGATATTAGGAGGCGCAAGAGGGTCTGCTTTGCGGACAAACCGAGATCCGAGAATTACTGCAGCTCCTTCGAACCCTGTTAATTCCGAAAACGGAAGTACGAATAATCAAGATGACCGCGAAGTGGTCTTGAATGTGGAATCCTTGCCAGTCGATGCCGGTAATGATGATTTCGGTAGCAGCACAGGGGATGGCGAGGCCTCAACGCAGTTCTCGATCAACAAACAGGCCGGTATGGTCAATATTTATGCAACTGAAAAGCAACAAAAAGAAGTTCAGGCATATCTGGAAGTTTTAAAGAAAGCAGTGACATCTCAGGTGTTGATCGAAGCCAAGATTTTCGAAGTAAATCTGTTTGATGAATATATCACGGGGATTGATTGGCAGGCTCTATCCCTTGGCCCTGAGGGATTCGGTAACTTTCTGTCTAGTGGTGGTGCAACATCTCTTAATACCGCTGCGTCAGGTTTAACAAGAGGTCTGGTAACAGCGCCGATCGGCTCTTCTCTGTCCGGTACAAATCCCAATAACTTTACTCTTGGCTACCTGGGAAATGATCTGGAGGCCTTGGTGCAAGCAATCTCCGGTTTTGGTACAGTACGCGCTTTGGCAAGCCCCCGCTTAACAACGCTCAACAACCAATCTGCTGTCTTGAATGTTGCAACCAATCAGGTCTTCTTTGAAATTGAAGTTGAATCAACAGATAAAGATGATGATGGAGATATCGATACGGTCGAAATTGACTCAACGATTAATAGTGTTCCAGAAGGGGTTCTTGTGAACGTTCAGCCTTCTATCAATCTGGATACTAGAAAAATTTCATTGGCATTGCGTCCAACAGTCACACGTGTTGTCGGCACAGAACGCGACCCAGGTGTAGCCTTTGCAGCCTCTACAATTCCTGGCGCGGCCAACCTTGAATCATTAATACCAGAGGTTAATGTGCAGGAAATCGATACTGTTGTTAATGTTTCCTCTGGCCAAGCCATCGTGATGGGTGGTTTGTTGCAGGACCGAACCACAAATTTACAAGAAGGCGTGCCTGTTCTAGGTGAGATGCCGATTGTCGGGTCTTTGTTTAAGAAACAAAATGACTTAATTTCAAAAACAGAATTGGTTATTTTTATAAAGGCTACAATAATTGAGGACGGTGCTGATACTATTCATGCGACAGATAAGGATCTGTACCGTAAGTTCTCTGGCGACCGCAGACCGTTTAAACTATAAGCAATAATATCTCTGAGTTAGCTTATGTCTCCATCACTGATTAAATATGTTCTAATAGCGGCTTTGCGTGATCGACTGGTACTGGCCTTATTTCTGGTCCTAGTCGTTGGAACCAGTCTTTCTGTATTTCTAGGCAGCTCGGCTATTATCGAGCAGGATATATTTGCTGTTGTTTTTATCGCTGGAAGCCTTCGAATTGCCGCGGTGCTAGGACTTTGCCTCTTTGTCATATTTTTTGTACGAAAATCATATGACAGCAAAGATGTCGAGTTTTTGCTCTCAAGGCCAATAGGGCGGATATCCTTTGTTTTGTCATATTCTATGGCGTTCAATATCATAGCAATCATGCTAAGCCTTGCTGTTTTGGCTCTTGTTTGTGGAATGAATTATTTGCGGCAAGATTTCGGTGGGGCGTGGGTCTGGGGCCTAAGCTTAACCGTGGAAAGTATAATCATGGTTAACACAGCCTTTTTCTTTGCTCTTTATATGTCGAGTGCTTCCAATGCTGCTATGGCCTTGTCAGCCTTCTATATTTTGGCGCGCATGATGGGGCAGATATTGGGGATTATAGAATCTAAGCTTGTTGAAAGCCATGTGGCCCTTGATATGATGATGAATCTGGTCTCCATTCTTATACCACGCCTCGATTTAATGGCTCAGAATAACTGGCTGATTTACGGTTATAGCAGTGATCTTTTTGCCATTTACTTTATAATCGGGCAATGTCTTGTCTTTTATTTTCTTATCATCAATGCTGTTCTACTGGATTTTATTAGACGGCAATTCTAGGTCTTTCTATGCTTAACGCCTCTAAAAAAGCAGAAAAAAAAGTCATATATATCTTTGCAATGGCTTTGATAATAAATGTTGTTTTTTGGCTCTATTCTAGAAACCTTCAGGCAGAATGGAGTAATGTGCCACCCGCGCCGAATAAGAAATATGCCGCGCTTTATGGTCTGGGCGATTCTCAATTCGCCTACCGCATTATAGGGATCATGATCCAGAATATGGGCGATAGTGGTGGCCGCGTAACAGCGCTAAAAGATTATAAATACGAGACTTTGACAGACTGGTTTTATGTAGAAGATTATCTGGATTCTACTTCTAATTACATACCTTATTTAGCTGCATATTATTTTAGTTCTCTTCAAGAGCCGGAAAGGTTTCGTCCTGTTTTATCCTACCTTAGAGAAATAGGCTTGCGCACTGAAGATGAAAAATGGCGATTTTTACTACAAGCCGTTGTTGTCGCCCGAAAAAATATGAAAGACCATGAGACAGCCCTTGAGCTAGCAAAAGAATTGGCAAATCATAAAAAGGAAGATATCCCTATATTCACAAAACAAATACCGTCCTTTGTTTTACGGGAAAAGGGAGACAAAGAGCTTGCCTATACAGTAATGGTCGAAATTCTAAAATCCTCGGCAGAGAAATTACAGCCCCAAGAGGTAAATCAAATGTTGGCACATATATGCAACCAGATTTTATCCGAAGAGGAAGCCCAAAAAGACCCGTTATGTGATAATGTACCCAAATACAAGTAAGGGCATTTAAAAAAATGAACCAGTTCCAGTTCAATTTACAGGAGGTTCTCTCGCTTTTGGGAGTATTTCAGTGTGTCTATATCCTTGTTTATATCGTATTTCGGGCACAAAATATCAATTCAATACTTTTGCCGTGTATTTATTTTTTTATTTTAGGCGCAGCCTTTTTTGCTGATCTAGCGGAGCGCTATATTTCCGAGGCTATACCTTATTATAGCATCATAAACTGGGCGCTATGGAGCTATGGCCCATCAATTAGCGCCCTTCTTATAATACAAATGGCTCATGCCAAGAGTAACCCAAAACTGGCAGAGTGGGGGGTGTTGCTATTCGTGCCATTGGCTCTGCTGGCCTCGATCATCATTACCAAGAGCACAACCGTAGAATATTGCAAATATATTGATAAATGTAACGATTTTTCCGGTTGGCTTAATATTACAGGTATGATTGCTGGTGCTCTTAGCTTGTTGATTATATGGTTCAGGCGAGATTTATTTACACTCATTAACAGGCAGAAATCTGGAAATGAAAGATATTGGGTGATCCTTTCGCTAGTTTTCGTTAATATTTTTCTGCTAGCATCTTTTATGCTGAGCCTAGGTAATAGCCAATATCAGGAAAATTCCGTTATCTTGCGCACAGTCTTGGGGCTGGCTTTTATTTACCTTATTAATACAAGTCTACTACGTATTTATCCGCAATCTCTAAGCCTTAGGGACGCTAAGCCACGTGCAGATATTTTAAGTGAAAAAGAACTGGACGTTGCCAAGAAGATCGAGGATTTATTGGCATTAGAAAAAATTTATCATGAAACAGGTTACTCCAGATCAGATCTGGCCAAGGAATTAGAGTTATCGGAAAGCCTTGTTTCAAAGATTATTAATGTCCATTTCAAGAAATCTTTTCCAACGATCCTGAATGAACACCGAGTTGAGGATGCAAAAAGAATGCTTTTGGAAACTGATATCAGTATTAAGGTCATTTCAGAGGAAGTTGGCTTTAATTCTCTGCCATCCTTTAACCGTGTTTTCAAAGAAATCGAAGGGCGCAGCCCCAGAGAATACCGCAAAAATATGATTGGCTAGATCAAAACGTCTATATTTTATACATAATGTTGCTCTAGACAAAATAAAAACTTATCATTTTGTCTTTTTGAGAACTTACCCCTCTGTTTTTAAATGTTTTTTTAGCAAAATAAATCATTCTGAACATATTGAGGCTTTTAGAAATGGAAAAAGATGTGTATGATTCGCTTTGTGCTGTCCAGCACGTTCTTTAACTACTTCTTACTTAAACACAACTATTAAAATTCTATCTATTCTTATAAAGGAGAATACTATGACTACTCAGTACGACTCTATCCGCAATGATGAGGGCTTTACGCTTGTCGAATTGGCGGTTGTTATGATTATTATTGGTTTGCTTGTTGGTGGTATCCTGAAAGGTCAGGAGATGATCGCTAATACACAAGTAACATCTACAGTGGCACAAATTAAAGCTGTTGACGCGGCCGTTGGTACATTCCGCGATATGTATGATTCCTTCCCTGGCGATATGCAGAATGCCAACAACAGAATTACAAATTGTAATGATGGTGTTTGTAATCCAGCTTCAAATGGTAACCAGCGTCTTGAAGCTGCACCTCTTAATGCTGGCGCACTTGCAGATGCAGAATCAATAGCATTTTTCTTACAGCTTGAAGCGGCTGATCTGATTTCAGGTCTTGATGCGGCAAACAGCTTCCTGGACACAAATATTGATGGTAATGAATTTGTACCTGGTTACACTGCTGGTGGCGCTGCAATCGGTTTGCTTGCCAACCCAAGAGCAGGGCATTATTTATCAATAGCTACAGTTAACACTGGTAATGGCGTTGGTCTTCAGCCTCTTGAAGCGGCTCGTATTGACCGCAAAGTTGATGATGGCGACCCAACAACGGGTTCTGCTGGTGGTGATGGTGGTGCTGCTTGTGGTGCTGCTGGCGCCTATGATGAAGACAGCCAGGCTGATGCATGTGCCATGCTGATACGCATACAAGGTTAATGAAAACGGATAGTTAGACAGAAATTCGTGAAAGGGCTGGAGAAATCCGGCTCTTTTTTTGCCTATTTCTTAGCTGGCGCTGCAATCTTATTAAGCGCACCCAGCAAATCCATCGGCAAGGGCAAAACAATCGTATTACCCTTGGCATTGGTAAAATCACTCATCGTACCAAGATATCTAAGCTGCATAGTTTCAGGGCGTTTTGCCAGGATGGCTGCAGCTTCATCAAGCTGTTTAGCTGCCTGCAATTCACCTTCCGCATTGATGATCTTTGCACGTCTTGAACGCTCGGCCTCGGCTTGCTTGGCAATCGCGCGCACCATTGTCGGATCAATATCAACATTTTTGATCTCGACATTCGTGATCTTGATACCCCAACCTTCGGTCTGCTGGTCCAGGATTTCCTGCACAGCTTCGTTCAGCTCTTCACGCTGCGCAAGCATTTCATCCAGATCATGCTTACCCAACACAGAGCGCATTGTGGTCTGCGCAAGCTGGCTAGTTGCCATAGAGAAATCTTCAACCTTGTTAACCGCATGACCCGGATCAACAACGCGGTAGAAAACAATCGCATTAACCTTTACGGAAACGTTATCCTTTGAAATTACATCTTGCGGCGGGATATCCTCGGTGCGGATACGCATATCAACCAGCAATACTCTTTGGACAAATAGAAATACAAGTCTAAAGCCCGGCCCACGGTTACTTGTATATCGACCTAGTGTGTAAACCACACCACGTTCATACTCTTGGATAATTCTGATAGAGCCTAATATATATACAAAAGCGACAACGAGTATAACTGCAAAAAAGGGCATAATTTTCTCCTATATTTAGGCTTTAACATTTAATTTCATTTTACCGACGGATTCAATCGACACATTATCATCTTTGTTTAAATCCATCTCTTTTTCTGATTCTGCTATCCAGATTTCGCCTTCATAGCGAACTTTTCCTTTGAAACCATCCCAGCTAACGATCTTGGCCTTTTGACCAACCATACCTTCTGCACCGGTTTCTGTCTTAATATTCTTAATTTTGTTCCAAATAAAAAGGGCAATAAAAATGGATACGAACTCAATTAAAGCAACGCTGAAAATAATACTCCAGCTAATCGAAACACCAAAGACCTGAGAATTAAGAAAATGTAGGGTTATCGCAGCATAAAATGCTAGAAAACCGTTAAATGCCAACATACCAAAAGATACCACACCTATTTCTGCAAGGATAAGAACCGCAGAAACTATGTATAAAGACCAATAAGCAGACTCTAGTGGCACAACGCCCATAAAATGTAAGGCCAGTATGATACTCGTGATCATTCGAAACCCTTTTCTAATAGCAATTTATTTAATAGCTTCTATTAGAGCATCTCCCATTTCGGATGTCGAGATTTTCTTGCAATTATCCGCCATGATGTCGGGGGTTCTTAAACCATCGGTAAGAACTTTTTGAACGCCATCTTCAATTTTCTGTGCCAGGTCTTGCTCGTCTAAAGAATATCTCAAGCACATCGCAAAACTCAGGATTGTTGCAAGCGGGTTCGCCACGCCTTGTCCTGCAATATCCGGCGCAGAGCCATGAACAGGTTCATACACGGCGGATGATCCTTCCACGCCAAGAGAGGCCGATGGCAACATCCCAAGCGATCCTGTCAGCATAGCGGCTTCGTCGGAAAGAATATCACCAAAGAGATTATCCGTAACAATCACATCAAATTGCGAAGGATTACGCAAAAGCTGCATCGCGCAATTATCAGCATACATATGTTCAAGTTCAACATCGCTAAATTCAGCCTTATGAAGCGCCGTGACATCTTCGCGCCACAACTTACCACTTTCCATCACATTGGCTTTTTCGCAAGACGTAACTTTGTTGCTGCGCTTGCGGGCCAGATCAAAGGCTACACACGCCACGCGGTTTATCTCTGATGTTGTATAAACTTGCGTATTTACGCCGCGTCGCTCACCATTGCCTAAATCTTCGATACCGCGCGGCTCACCGAAATAAACACCGCCAGTAAGTTCGCGCACAATCAATATATCCAGCCCCTTAACAATTTCAGGCTTAAGGGTAGATGCATCAATTAGCGCATCAAAGACTAGGGCTGGGCGTAAATTTGCAAATAAATCAAGTTCCTTACGAAGTTTCAGGAGACCAGCCTCGGGGCGTTCGTTGTAATCAACACCATCCCATTTCGGACCACCTACAGAACCAAGAATGACGGCATCACAAGCTTTTGAAACCTCAAGCGTTTCATCTGTCAATGGCTCACCGAATTCATCATAAGATGCACCGCCAATAAGCCCATCAGCAGTTTCAATTTTGGTATCTGTTGTCTCGTTAATCCAGCCAATCAGCTTTTTGACTTCAGCCATGATTTCCGGGCCAATGCCATCGCCAGCCAGAATTTGTAGTTTATAACTCATGAGTGATCCTTATTTCTTACAGCCAAGGTTTGTCTTGTGCTCTTTTTTTCTCGAATGTCGTGATAGCGTTCTCTTTTTGTAAGGTCAAGCCGATATCATCCAAACCATTGAGGAGGCAATGCTTGCGGAACGGGTCAATCTCAAAGTCAAACTTAAACTTGTTGCCACGTGTAACGGTTTGTTTTTCCAAATCAATTTCCAGTAAATCATCAGGGTTATTCTTGGCTTCATCCATTAACTGGTCAACTTGCTCTTGGGGCAGAGTAATAGGCAAAATACCATTTTTAAAACAATTATTGTGAAAAATATCAGCAAAACCAGCGGAGATAACACAGCGAAAGCCCATATCCAAAATAGCCCAAGGCGCATGCTCTCGCGAAGAGCCACAGCCAAAATTCTTGCCAGTGATTAAAATCTCAGCGCCTTTATGTTCGGGCTTGTTCAAGGAAAAATCTTCTTTTTCGCTGCCATCGTCATTGTAGCGAATATCAAAAAATGCATTCACGCCAAGCCCAGTGCGTTTAACGGTTTTTAGGAATTGCTTGGGCACAATCACGTCCGTATCAACATTGATCATATCCAAAGGCGCAGCCTTTGCGCGAAGGGTCTTAAATGGTTCCATCTTTAGCTCTTAATTATTGTTATGTCTTTTGCTTTAGGACTTTAAGAATTTCTCTTTGTAATTCAAGTGATTGTTTTTGTAATTCCAAAGATTCAAGCTGTCGTTCTATGCTAAGGTCAAATTTCTCGAATTGCTGCTTTTGCAATTGCTTGATTCTGGCAAGAAAGATCATGAGAAATAGTAATATCACTAAAAATGGCCAGATTGTCATGAGTGTCTCTGTTACAACACATGGCTTGTTGTAAGGCGATGTCATCTCTTCGTGACTGACGACAGCAGAAGCATTTTTCCACTCATCTGCGCTGAGCCATTTCTTTTGGCTGTCATCCCAAAAGAGATATTGCTCTTTGGCCCATAATTGCTGGCTTTGCGGATATTTCCTATAAAGGTCATCACTGGAAATATCCAGTAACTCAGTCTCTGCGACGCCTTTTAGGGCATATTCAGCGCCCAGATTGTAATCATAATAATAATCAAGGTCGCGGCTAATCAGGATATTATTGACCTGCAATTTACCTCTATAGGGAAACAGGGCCGTTTCAAAATTATAGATATTCGGCTCATCAGTTTTCTCAAGTGCAACAGTTGTCGGTAAAGATTTTTGATGCGCTTCCCATGCACTCAGAAATTTAGCCTTGAGATCAGGGTCTTCTTCCGCCCATGTAGGAAAAGAGCAGATCAAGAAAAGTAAAAAAGTCAAAATTATTCTAAAGGGCATAAATTCATCCTGTTTTCTGCTGCTCGTTATACTCGATCATTTTCATTTCTGCAAAGGCTTCGAAGAATTCCATATCAAAAATGTCTGCACCCTTTTCCTCGCGCATGCGCTTGAGAACACCGGGGATAGAAATATCGCGTTCCCCGTAATGAGGTCGCCATATCCGCCAGCCATCATAGGCCTCGATAATAGACATCAAGCGCACCGGGGCCGAGAGCATATCACCACTGATCCTGTGTGTGCCTTCGCCATTCATTTGCTCATGGTGATACGCCATAATTTCAATCATTAAATCCTTGAATGGGTGCTCAAGTTGAGGAAAGTACTCCAGAACGATCTGCACGCCCAATAGGGTATGAGTGCGCCTGAATTGCTTTAGCTTGCTCGTAGGCTTTTCTTCCATATCCCAGAGATCAATGGGCAGAAGGCGTTTCCCAATATCATGAGGCATAGAGAGCCATTTCATATTATTTGCAATCTTTTCACCCAAACCCATATGGATGCAGGTTTTATAGACATTGCCCGAAACGCGCTCTGCATGTTCATGAAAGATATATGTAATATCGTCCGGTCTTTGCTGATCATAAGCTTTGAGCTTATCAAGTTCATCAATAATGAAGGGTTTGAACTGCTCCTGACACACAGGATCAGTCTCGAAATCAAAGCTATCCGGCCAGTAATCTAATGTTTTACTTTTTTTTATATACATAATACGGAATATTTGCTCTATAAGGCCCGTTAATATTATAGTGAATAGTATAAGTGCTTTTGCGGTAAGTTGAAATAAAAGCTTTTAGAGTTTAACAGATAATAATGGCCAAACGTATAAATCAGGTTTTAAAAAATGTATTACTTGCAACAACATTTACATTGTTTTCGCAAGATACTGGCGAACGTGATGAACAGGTCAATGTTGTTATCGAGCCATCAGACATAACCGTTCATCAGGTAGATAAAACCCCTGATGTTAATATTGCGCCGAATAAGAAAGAGCCAGAACAATCCGAAGAGATTCTTACAAAAAAGCCTCTGGATTTAAGTTTACCCAAAGACTTGGAAGGCAGTTATCTATCTCTCAGTCAGGAAGATTGCCATAGATTTTCGGAATCATTTAAGCCCGTATCATGTTTGGAGAATACGTATCTATCAGATCAACAATTGACGTTGTCATTTGATAAACAGATCCCGAATGAGAATGCTTTTTTAAGTGGGCTAGGGGATTGTTCAAGCGTGGTAACGCCGAATGAAGACAGTAGTGAGCAGTCTGAGGCAAAAGAAGCATGGCGCTGTATAGGTAATTTCAAGTTATTAGGAAATGATAGCTGGAGCTTTAAATTTGGTTCTGCCGTTCGCCAAAATCTGGAAGATGCCGATAATAAAGATAACCGCTTTGGTATTTGCCCCGAAGGCAATATCGATTGCCTCAGCCCAACCTTGCAAATTGAAATTAGAAATTAAGCGACCTTAGCTAAGATCACGTACATCGGTTAGTTTACCAGTGATGGCTGCCGCTGCTGCCATTCCGGGTGAGAGCAAATGCGTCCTGCCACCACGGCCTTGGCGGCCTTCAAAATTTCGGTTTGATGTTGAAGCGCAGCGCTGGCCCGGTTTTAATTGGTCGGGATTCATACCTAAGCACATGGAGCAGCCTGGTTCACGCCAGTCAAATCCTGCCTCGATCAAGATATCAGCAATACCTTCTGTCTCGGCTTGTTCTTTAACAAGGCCGGAACCCGGCACGACCATCGCATTTACGCTGCTAGCTACTTTTTTACCTTTAGCGATTTCTGCAACTTCCCTTAAGTCCTCAATGCGCGAATTCGTACAAGAGCCGATGAAAACTACATCAATCGGGATATCTTGCATCTTCGTTCCAGCCTCAAGCCCCATATACTCCAGCATCCTTTTAGCTGATTGTTGCTTATCGGGATCATCAAAATCCTCAGGTGCAGGCACGTTGCCAGTGATAGGCACGATATCCTCCGGTGTTGTGCCCCATGTCACAATCGGAGCAATATCCTCGGCCTTAAGGACAACTTCCTTATCATAAGAAGCCCCTTCATCAGAAAATAACGTCTTCCAATAGGCGACAGCCTTATCCCAGTTTTCACCTTTAGGCGCCATCGGACGACCTTTAATATACTCAAATGTTGTCTCATCCGGCGCCACCATACCGGCGCGCGCGCCGCCTTCGATCGACATGTTGCATATTGTCATTCGTCCAGCCATAGAGAGGTTTCTTACAGCTTCACCAGCATACTCAATCACATGCCCATTGCCACCAGATGTCCCGATTTCACCAATAATTGCCAAAATCATATCTTTGGCAGTTACGCCCGCGGGAAGCTTACCATCAACAGTAATACGCATATTCTTTGATGGCTTTTGAATAAGGGTTTGTGTCGCGAGTACATGCTCAACTTCAGATGTCCCAATCCCGAAAGCCAGAGCGCCAAACGCACCATGAGTGCTCGTGTGACTGTCACCACAAACAATCGTCATGCCGGGCTGGGTAAAGCCTTGTTCTGGCCCGATCACATGGACAATACCTTGGCGCTTATCGAATAGATCAAAAAGTTGAACGCCGAATTCCTGACAATTATTACTCAGAGTTTCCACTTGGATTCGGCTATCTTCTTGCTCAATCGGTTCAGAGCGATCAGATGTCGGTACATTGTGATCCATCACCGCCAATGTAGCATCTAGATTATGAACCTTACGCCCAGCCATACGCAGCCCTTCAAAGGCCTGCGGCGAAGTTACCTCATGAACGAGATGACGGTCTATATAAATAAGACAAGTTCCATCATCAGAACGTTCAATAACGTGATCATCCCAGATTTTTTCATATAGCGTTCTTGGTGCCATGTTTATTCCTTATATTTCGTGGAGAAAACATATATCGCCTGTAAACAGGTTTGTCGAGATACAGGAGAAAACTATTGCAATAATTACTATTTTTTCTATAGTTTGGTTATTAAATAATAAAAACTCGTAGTTAGGGGAAATATTATGGCGGATCAAGGCGGCGAATTAACAACAAAATTTGTTCATGATACCTCGGCTGATGCCAGATCAATATATGTGATGGTTCAAACAGGGGATGATACTTTGATGCCATGGGCACCCGAAAACCTTGGTATTGATGAAATAAATGCGCTCAAATCTAATCCGGCTTTATCTGGAAATGCATTGGACCCAAGTAAATTAGTAGATGCAGGCATGGACGATGTTAAGATGGGGGCAACATATTATGCGATGCCTGATTATCTCGAAGCTATGCGCATAAATTATAATTCAGCTATGCAAATAGCTGTAGATGCATATAACGAAACTAGCGCTACATTGGGGTATGGTCATAATATTGATGATCCTGAATCTATAGAAGATTTGGTCGCCGAATATGATAAGGCCATTTCCGATTCTGTTGATACTGATTTAATGATATCGCCAATGATTGATTACGCTAACTTGAGAGCAGGGCAAGCAACACTCCAAGAAGAAGCGGATAATTTAAGAGAAAAAGCAGATAATTTACAGACGGCGAGAGAAATACTTGAATCAACAACTTTACAAGCGAGAGATGCTGGCTTGATTTACCTAAATAATACTGGAACTGAAGGGCCACAGGCAGATAATCAAGATTTTGATTTCCGTCAGTTTCAATTTGATAATTTAGAATCTGATGCCACTAAAATACAGTTCCAAGTCGGAACATCTAATTAACCCTTTATAAACCCACATAATTTAGACTGTATTAGGTTTAATTTTATGAGGTTCTATCATGGGACAAATTCTAGTAAATGATCAGGTTGTAAACGCAGAAATCCTATTGGATTCTGATAATTGTCCTCTAATCCAGTTCAATGATCCGGCTTATATTCGTGCTGAAACAGTTCTTTTTAATGCCGAAGACCGTTCGGTTCATGCTGTTTTATATGAAGGCCAGTTCCTGATCGGCCATGTGCCTGAAGAACTAAATGGTAGCTTTGAAAAACACAAAACTATAACGCTTAGCGCTGATCACTTTACAGGTAAAAAAATAAGCCTGAAAGCAAACCTGATCCAGCAATAAGAACTTTAAAAAAAATAGCACAAGATATTTGACAAGGACCGTTTAACCCGTTATAAACGCGCGCTATAAAGAATTTTAGCACGAATTTAGATTTAGAAGGTTAAACCTATGAAACGTACATTCCAGCCCAGCCGTGTAGTTCGCGCTCGCCGCCATGGTTTCCGCAGCCGTATGTCAACACGCAATGGTCGCGCTGTTTTGGCTCGTCGCCGTGCTAAAGGCCGTAAAAAGCTCTCAGCTTAATATGCGCTATTCCCCTTAAGATGTGAGGGGCCAATGAAAACTACCAAATCACAAAGACAAAAACTTCTTTCCCTAAAAAAGCGGGAAGAATTTCTGCTTGTCCAGAATAAGGGCAAGAAATGGGTCTCTGAAACAGTCATAATTCAAACAATGCCTAATGATATAGGACCTTCTCGTATTGGCTTTACAGTCAGCAAAAAAATAAGCAAATCTGCTGTAACGCGTAATAGAATCAAACGCCGCTTGCGTGCCGCTGCCGCTGATATTATCGGTGTAAAAGGCAAAAGCGGACATGATTATATTCTAGTAGGGCGAGCGAAAAGTGAAACCGTTTCCTATGAACAAATTCTTAAAGATCTAAAATGGTGCTTAAAGCGTCTTGAGCTATTAGCATAAGAAATAAGCAAATATTTCAATCTAGTGGTTTACCTTGTACTTATTGATGCGCTATAAACGGCTGCACGAAATTTACAGAAAAAAGATACTTTAAGACATTTAAGGGTTTATTACATGCATCAGGATAAAGATAAAATGCATCCGGAGGATATGCGCAACCTCCTTATTTTTGGCGTTATATCGATAGCACTTTGGTTTTTATATGATGTATATGTTCTTAAACCCCAAAGCGAGGCTTTGCGCAAAGCTAAACTAGCCCGACAGGAACTTATTTTAAAAAATCCTGAAGTTGTTAATTTTGAGCCTCTAGAACGCGCTGAAGCGTTGAAGCAATCTCCGCGCCTGACATTCGATAACGGACAGGTTTACGGCTCTATTTCCCTGAAAGGTGGACGCATTGATGACCTGTCTTTACGCGAATATTTTGAAACATTGGAAAAAGAAAAAAATGTTGTTCTTTTCTCGCCGGATAAGACACTTGAATCTCGATATGCAAATTTAGGCTGGATTTCACCGGATAAATCTGTTCGCTTACCAGACAGGGAGACACTCTGGTCGGTCAAAGGTAATCGTAAGCTAACACAGGACAATCCTGTGACATTGCAGTGGGATAACGGACAAGGTTTGATATTTGAACGTAAAATTACCATAGACGAACACTATCTGTTCAATATTACCCAAAAAGTCCTGAATAATTCAGGCAAACCCGTTGAGCTTGCCCCATATGCACTTGTATCCCAAACAGGCATTCCTAGAACCAACCATAGCACATGGGTCATGCATGAAGGCCCTATGGGGTATTTTAACGGTGAACTTGAACAGCGTTCTTTCCACGACATGGAAAGTGAGCCTAATGAAATCTTTCAAGCTGAAACAGGTTGGATCGGAATATCAGATAAGTACTGGCTTACAGCTCTGATGCCAGAGCAAAACATAAATATGACATTCCGCTTTAAATATACGCCAAGCCCTATGAAGCGTATGTGGAATAGATATCAGACAGACTTTACAGCGCCTGTTCGTGAAATTAAGAATGGTGCTTCTGCCGAAAATACATATCACCTTTTTGCCGGAGCCAAAAAAGTCTTTTTATTAGAAGATTACGAGCGTGAGTTAGGTGTTAAGAATATTGATCTTGCAGTTGACTTTGGTTGGTTCTGGTTCTTCACTTATCCATTCTTTGTGGCGTTGCATTATGTGGGCTTAGCCGTAGGTAATATGGGAATTGCTATTATTTTGCTTACTGTTTTAATTCGTGGAGCAGTATTTCCATTAACAAATGTATCATACCGCTCATTCGCCAAGATGAAGGTTGTTTCTCCTAAAATTGTTGAGTTACGTGAAAAATACGGGGATGATAAGGAGCAGCTTCAAAAATCAATTATGGAACTATACCAAAAAGAGGGGGTAAACCCGATGTCCGGTTGCTTGCCAATCTTGGTACAGATACCCATCTTCTTTGCCTTTTATAAAATTCTATTTATTACTATTGAGATACGCCATGCGCCATTTTTTGGTTGGATACAAGACCTCTCTGCGCGTGACCCGACAAGCCTTTTTAATCTATTTGGGCTTCTTCCTTATGAATTGCCTTCTGTGCTGATGTTTGGTGCTTGGCCTTGCATGATGTTGGTTGTCATGATTATACAAAAACAGCTTAATCCTCCGCCACAGGATAAAATACAGCGTGACATGATGACTATTTTCCCATTCTTTATTACATGGATTATGGCGGGCTTTGCCTCTGGTTTGGTTATTTACTGGACCTTTAGTGGCTTGATCGGAATTATCCAGCAACTAATCATCATGCGCTCTTTAAATGTACCGATTTATATTTTTAACAAGGATCAATTCGAGCAAAAGCTGGAAGAGCAAGTAGAGCAAGGGCCAGGTGTCCATCCTTTAATAGAAATGGCCGAAGATGAAGCAGAAAAAGCATTATTTGATGAAGAAAGCGGTGTGCCTGCACCAAAAGAGATCAAGCCACCCAAGCCCAAGAAAAGCAAGAAAAAGAAAAAATAATGGAAACCAAGTTTTCACAAAAGCAGCTGGAGGAAGCACGGAAGATTTTCTCTGGTTCCTGCGATTTTATGCTGGGCGTTGTGTCTCTTGCAACACTGCCCAATGCTGATAAATCTGAAATTGCTTTTGCGGGGCGTTCTAATGTTGGCAAATCTTCCCTGATCAACGCACTCACTGGCCGCAAAGCATTGGCTCGGACATCACACACACCGGGCCGTACGCAAGAGCTCAACTTCTTTAATCTTGGTGATATGCTTTATATGATTGATATGCCAGGTTATGGCTATGCCAAGGTTTCAAAATCAAAAGTCGAGGCTTGGACCAAACTCATTTATCAATATCTACGTGGTCGCCAGACGCTACGTTGTGTATTTATTCTTGTGGATTCTCGCCATGGCCTTAAAGATAGCGACTTAGAGCTTATGAAAATGTTGGATGAAACGGCGGTATCCTATCGCATTATTCTAACTAAAACCGATAAAATCAAAACACAGGAACTCGAAAAGAGAACCAACAAGATCATAGAAACTTTAAAGAAACACCCTGCGGCTTATCCCGAAATTCATGCCACTAGCAGCCACAAAGATATTGGCCTGAACGAACTTCAAGCCATTATTTTGTCTTATGCATAAGCCAGTCATTCATCCGCCAAAACAGCATAAAACGTAAAGATATTCACACCAGGATTTGAAACGCACAAAACCTTATAATTTTCACAATCAGGACATCTGGCAACTGTTAGGTCTTCATTCGAACCCGAATAATTTGAATCATCAACAAAAAGTGTCCGAGGCTGTACGGTAACCGCTGGAATAGTATCAGAGCCTGTAATTTTGATATTGATCTTCTCACAAATTTCTCGTGTGATTTGATAAGCGCTCAACATAACATCAGGGTTCGTACTATCACTCCATTCGACATTGTTAAAGCGTCCCAGATACCAACTTGCTGGCGGCGTAGGGGACGCTTCCTTTTTCATAGAATCATTTAAACTACTTGGTATTAGCCCGCCTCCAGTCGGATGATAGACTTTATTGTGATAGGGAGCTGTATTAAATCCGGCTTCACTGGGTAGTGTAAAATCCAGATCAGCAATCTCGCTACCGGAAAACAACATCTGGTCAATAGAGTTTTGAGCTTGCGCCGCATAGGCAATTAACTGATCGGCATAGAGCTCCGCTCTGGCATCATCAAGTTCGGATACACCCTGATTATGAGATTGCCGCGCCAGCGTAAATCCAAGTCCTGCAAATAAAACAATTGCAATCAACACATACAGTAATGCATTACCGTCTTGTGAATTTCTCTTGAAATTTTGTTCTCTTTTTGTTTTCATTTGTTGTTATGCGTGCTAGGCTTTATTCACTGATTCTTAAAACTAGCAAACTTCTCTCGAAAGGCCAATTAAGCTCATGGACGTCTTTACATTAAGTAACATCTTTATCGCTTTTGCAGCCTTCACCTGCGGCCTTGCTGTTATGGGCTTTTATTATATGAACGCCCGTCAGAAATATACGGCAGAAAATATCGAGCTGAAGGCGCAGCTGAAAGCCAGAGAAGAAGCATGGGAGGAGGCTGGAAAAGTACTGGACCAGCGTTTTCAGGCAACAGCGCAAAATGCCCTTAACGCCTCTCAAGAGCAATTCCTGCAACTCGCCCAGCAACGCTTTGAAAACTTGAAAAAAGATGGTGCACATGATCTAGATACAAGGCAAAAAGCCATCAAAGAGATGGTCACGCCAGTTCAGGAACACTTAAAAAACCTATCCAGTATCGTCGAGCAAATCAAAGGAACGGATGAGGCTTTACGTCACGATCTTAGAAATTTAAACCGCGAAACTGCACGTCTTGTCGGGGCGCTGCGCGACCCATCTGCGCAAGGTGTCTGGGGTGAGTATATACTTGAGCGCTTGCTGGAAAAATCAGGGCTGATTAAGGGGGTTCACTATGAAACGCAAGTCTCTATTGATAATGCCAATACCAAGCGCCCAGATGCGGTTATCCGTATGCAGGACGGCTTTAATATCATTATCGATGCCAAAGCACCTCTAAATGAATCCATTCAGCGCTTATCCGAAAACATTAGTGAAACCGAGCATGAGCAGCTTGTCCATAATGTTGCCAAGCAGGTTCGTGATCATGTCAAAGCTTTGGGCCGTAAGAATTACTGGGAGGATGTAGATAGCCCGGATTTCACAGTGCTCTTCCTGCCATCCGAGCATGTGTATTCCATGGCGCTGAGGGCCGATCATGATCTGGTGAATTATGCCGCTGCACAGAATATAATTATAGCATCGCCTACATTATTAATGAGCCTTCTTCGTGTGGTCGGGATGAGTTGGCGTCAGGTTGAACTCGCACAAAATGCCAAGGATATTTCCGATCTGGGTGTTGATCTGTATAAGCGTTTCTTAAAGTTCACCGATCACTTTGAAAAAGTTGGGAAATCCCTCAATACGGCAATGACAGGCTATAATGCAGCCGTAGGATCAATGGAGCGTCAAGTCTTGCCAGCTGCCCGTAAATTCAAGGATCTGCAAGCCGCCAAAGCAGGCTTGGAGGATATTGGCGAAACAAAAATCTTGGAAAATCAACCAAGAATGATTAATATGACAAGTGAAGATGAAGCAGAAAAAAAGCGGGCTTAAAAACTTAAAACTATGAGTATTGATAAAATTGTTGAATATGGCGGCATTAAAACACATGTTAGCGTGCCGTTAGAACCCAGTGGTTTGGCGTTTATTATGCCGGGCTATAATATGCATAAACAGGATACCTTCCTGTTGGCGCTCAGGCATGGTGCTATGGGACGTCAAGCTGCTGTTGTTTGCCCTGATTTTAGCGATTTGGAACTCTGTCCAAGAGATCGCAGACAGGCTTATAAAAATTTTATTCCGGCTGTGGAGGCTGTTATTAACGGTTATTTTGAAGATAAGAGCAATTACCGCCCTGACAGCTTTGAGATCATTGCTCATAGCGCGGGAGCTGCTGCATCCTTACACAATGCCAAGGATTACAACCTATCACAATTAACGCTGCTTGATATGACAATCGTGCCGCCAGAATGGGGACGGGGGCTTGATTGCCCTTTGCATATTATTACGTCATCCTATTTACCCTGCGAGCGTTCCGGCGCAAACCTCTATAAACGGCTGAGAGATAACAATCAACATAATACACATACACAGTTTGATACTAAAAAAGATTTTGAGACCGGACATTGTTTCCGCGAAGTTCTGCCGGAAATAAGACGCTTGGTCACAGATTTAGCGCCGCCCGCAATATCTAGGCCTGATCTAAGCGGAGAAGAGCTAAACGAGGAAGAGCTAATAAATCCTATGCACGAACAAGAATTATTAATACCATGGGACTTGCAATATGAGCGATAAAGTTACAGAAAAACTGGTCGATTATAACGGGATCAGAAGCCATGTCATAATCCCCGAAAACCCGAGCACTCTAGCCTTTATCTTCTCAGGCTTTGACATGAAGCCCTCTGATGATCTGATGCAAAATTTACGCAGAGGAGCAATGGAGCGCGGTGCGGCGACGGTCCTGCCTGATATGACAGGGGTAAAGCTGAATGAGGCCGACCCCGAAAATGTATTTTCAAACTTCAAAGATGCGGTGAATAGTGTCGTTGAAGGCTATTACGCCGATTATGATATCTATAAACCAGAGCAATTCGAAATCATCGCCCATAGTGCAGGTGGAGCAGGCGCTTTGATGGCCGCGCCCAATCATAATTTATCGCAACTGACGCTGCTGGACCCGACATTGGCGGGAAAGGAGTGCCCCGAAGGGATTGACTGCCCGACGAATTTTATTCTCTCATCCATGCGCTCCTATCGTCGCGTCGGAAAACAACGCCATAGCGAGCTCAGCCAATATAATCCGAACACGCAGCTCATCTTGCTGGACTCCGATTCAAAAGACAGGGACACCGCACATAATTTCAGAGAGTTTATGCCAGAGGTTAAAGCCCTGATACGGGATAACGCTCCACAAGCCGACGCGCAGCCGCAAGCACAATCCACCCCCACCAACCCGAATGATAGCCCTGAGAGTAGTTTGTGATTATTAACTATTGCCTCAAATTTCTTAGAAAATTGTAGATTTTGTTTCCTAGAGACCTAAATTCAAGCAATCTTGCCGCACATAAAGATATGAATATAGAAATGATTTGTATATATGTAGAACGGTCTCTTAGTTTTCTTACCTCAATACTTTTTTCATGTATTTGTTTTTTAAATTTATCTCTCTCTTTTGCAACAACGTTCATGATATCAAAATAATCATCAACAAGTTGGTTTTGGTATTTTACTAATGCTTTATCATGTTCTGCTCCGCCATAAATAGCGTTATGTACTAATGAACGGATTGTATTTTTTATTTGTGCACGTTTTTTTTGCTCATCAAGTGCGTCTTCGTATTTATCATTATGTGCTAAATAATACCTTTGTAATAGAGCATCAGTCATCTCAATCTCAGCGTCAACTAATGTGGATTTTGAAACACTATTAGGCTTGCCGTGATTAATAATAGTTAGCAATATTTTTACGCTTTGAATTCTTTGTCCAGTAATTTGCCATAGTTGACTCCCTTTATCTATAATTACTTGCTTTTTACTATATTTTTCTTCAAGGCTGGATATATATTTTTCAATAGGTGGGAGTTCAAATTGTAAAATGCATATAGACCATGCAATAAGACTTGCGCTTAAAATAGCCAAGAAAAATGAAAGAAAATTACCTTGGTCTTCCGCGTCCATCAACCCACCTTCCGGTTCTCCCCATCATCCACAACCCCATCAAACTCCCGTACCTCCTGCGTGATTTTCATGCTGCAGAATTTAGGGCCGCACATGGAACAAAACGAAGCATGCTTCGCACCGGCGGCGGGCAGGGTTTCATCATGGAACTTGCGGGCGGTGTCAGGGTCTAGGCCGAGATTAAACTGATCCTCCCACCGGAAATCAAAGCGCGCACGGGACAGAGCATCATCGCGGTACTGCGCCCCCGGATGTCCCTTCGCCAGATCAGCCGCATGCGCCGCAATCTTATAGGTAATCACACCCGTTTTCACATCATCGCGATTGGGCAGACCCAAATGCTCCTTCGGCGTGACATAGCACAGCATCGCACAGCCAAACCAGCCAATCATCGCCGCGCCGATCCCGCTCGTGATATGATCATAACCGGGCGCAATATCGGTCGTCAGCGGCCCCAGCGTATAAAACGGCGCTTCGTGACATTCCTTAAGTTGCTTATCCATATTCTCCTTAATCAAATGCATCGGCACGTGACCTGGCCCTTCGATCATCGTTTGCACATCATGTTTCCACGCAATCTTGGTCAACTCGCCCAGCGTTTCCAGCTCCGCAAATTGCGCTTTGTCATTCGCATCCGCAATCGAGCCGGGTCTTAGGCCATCACCCAGAGAGAAGCTCACATCATAGGCTTTCATAATCTCGCAAATCTCCTCGAAATGCGTATAAAGGAAACTCTCTTGCCTATGCGCCATACACCATTTCGCCATGATCGAGCCACCGCGCGACACAATCCCCGTCACACGGTTCTTCGTATAGGGGATATAGCCAATGCGCACGCCTGCATGGATGGTGAAGTAATCCACCCCTTGCTCGGCTTGCTCGATCAACGTGTCCTTGAAAATCTCCCAAGTCAGATTCTCGGCAATCCCGTCCACTTTCTCCAGCGCCTGATAAATCGGCACAGTGCCAATGGGAACAGGGGAGTTGCGGATAATCCACTCGCGCGTATCGTGAATATCCTTACCCGTGGATAAATCCATCACCGTATCACCACCCCAGCGCGTCGCCCAGACCATCTTATCAACTTCCTCACCAATGGATGATGTCACAGCCGAGTTCCCGATATTCGCATTGATCTTCACGAGGAAATTCCGCCCGATAATCATCGGCTCTAATTCCGTGTGGTTGATATTGGCGGGGATAATCGCTCTACCTTCGGCGACTTCCTTGCGGACAAATTCAGGGGTAATAAACTCCGGCACATTCGCACCAAAACTCTCTCCAGCCTTGGCATAGCTATGCACAGCCTCACGGCGCTGGTTCTCGCGGATGGCAATATATTCCATCTCCTTGGTGATGATGCCCTGACGCGCATAATGCATCTGGCTGACATTCTTTCCAGATTTAGCTCTTAAAGGCTTTTCCGGAGAAGCCGGAAATTTCTCATGCTTGACCTTGCGGTTCGCCAGTTGCTCTTCACTCTTATAGCCATTATCCAGCGGGTTGACTTTACGTCCCTCAACATGCTCGACATCGCCGCGCTCCACCACCCACTCAAGGCGCTTCTTTGGAATTCCCGCCATGATATCCAGCTCTTGGGCTTCATCCGTATAAGGGCCAGATGTATCATAAACCGTGATACTCTCGCCATTGCTAAGGGATATCTCGCGCATGGGCACGCCCAGCTCGCCAACGTAAACTTTCTTGGAGGCCGACAAGGGGCCGCGCGTCACATGTGTTGTGGATGGGCAAACATTATTCTGGGTTGTGGGGAGGTCTTTGGGGGACATAACTAACCGCCTTTACTTATAATTATATTTCAATGATTTTTTATAGATAATACGTATCGCGATCCATATCGCGAATTTCCAGCGTCACGGCGCAGTGATCAATGATATTGGCAACCTTGTGGCTCATGACATGATGAAGGGCATCGCCGTAGTCTTTCTTGGTCTCGATGTCGCGCCCCTCTAGTAAGAGTAGGGTGCAATGCATCATCGCGCCCTCATGCCCTGTATCGCCTACAATCGCATGGTCTATGCTAATGCCGCGGGTTTTAATGCGCGTCTTTTCAATGCCTTTTCCGGCCAAAGCCTCATGCATGTCAATCAGCATATCGGGCAGATCAAAAAGCTCTTCTAGGTTTTTCGAGTATTCAACAATTATATGCGGCATAGCGTTTTTCCTTTTCCTACGCAGGTTTTAACCATCAGGTTCCAAGGGTATAATCTCAGCAAAATATGCACCCCTAAGGCTGTAAATTGAATAAAGCAGCTTTACTTTTACGGTGCGAATTGTCAAGGTGTCGCAGCGAAATAATACTGATGAAATCTAAGAAGGGATGACGTCATGAAAAACAGATATCTAAGACTTGTTTTCTTTGCCATGATTGGTGTGTTGATCGGTGTGGGGATCACACAATATCAAAAGACTCAGGAATTGGCTGGCGGTGTTATCGAAATGCCCGAGGAAAAGAAAGAAGCCAAGGCCACGGGGATGTCTTTGGGCGTACCCGAACTTGGTGGGGATTTTGAGCTTGTTAATCAGGATGGTGAGACCGTAACACAAGAAAACTACGCAGATCAGTACAAGCTGATCTTCTTTGGATTCACCTATTGTCCAGCTGTGTGTCCAACCGAATTAGGCCGCATGGCTAAAATCATGGAAGGTCTTGGTGAGTTGGAAGATAAGGTCCAGCCCATGCTGATTTCTATCGACCCCGAACGCGATACGCCAGAGATTATCAAAGCCTATGTTGAGCAATACCACCCGAAACTTGTCGGACTTACAGGCTCTCAAGAACAAATTGATGCGGTCAAGGATTCCTTTAAGGTCTATGCCAGCAAAGTTGAAAACGAGATGATGGATGAATATATGATGGATCACTCATCTTTCATGTATTTCATGTCGCCTGAAAATAATCTGATCAAGCTTTATTCCACGAAGGATAAAGTCGGCACAATGACCGAGGAAATCAAGGCGATCTTGCAAAACGAAAGCTAGAAATAGCGGAAATACAGGATTCCAAAGGATACTGCCACAATAGAAGTATAGCTTAGGGCTGGCCCCAACTTCTCATATTTCTTTGTGGCGCTTTCCTGACAGGAACTGCACGAGGTCATTAAGCGCCCGACACCAAGTGCTATAGCGGCAACATGCACCAGAACTTGCGGCCCGCCGGAGATCTCCAGAAAGAAAAACAGGATCAAGCCCAGAACTACAAACTCGGAGAAGCTCTGATGCTTGGCAATTTCCGCCGCAATCTTGGATTTTTCTTCACCGACAGGACATATACCATTCTGGTTCGTCAGCTTATACACACGAATAGACAGATACACGTAAATCAACGCAAATACAGCCGCATATAATGGGGTTACAAGCATGGCATCCTCCTGCTTTGAATGGATAGGTCTTACCAAAATATTCGAAGATTTTTAGTGTTCTGTTACAAATATGCAAAATAAAAGCGACCCGAATAAACGCGCCGCTCTCTTTAAATTCCAATAAAGGCAGAAGTAATTACTTCTTAGCTTCTTTTTTAGCCTTAGTCTTAGGAGCCTTCTTCTCTTTTTCTGGTCTGGCTTCAATACCGTGACCAGTTGTACGCTCTGTGATACGGGCAGATTTACCGCGACGATCACGAAGGTAGTAAAGTTTCGCACGACGAACAGAACCACGGCGCACCAATTCAATTGAGTCAACACGTGAACTCCAAAGTGGAAATACACGCTCAACACCTTCGCCATAGCTGATTTTACGGACTGTAAAAGTCTCATTCACGCCTGAACCGCCACGGGCAATACAAACGCCTTCATAAGCCTGAATACGCTCACGTGTCCCTTCTTTAACTTTCACGTTAACTTTGATTGTGTCCCCTGGTGAAAACGCAGGAACTTGCTTTGCTTCTTGAAGCTTTGCAAGTTGCTTGGCTTCGAATTTCTGTAATGTATTCATCTTCTTTAATCCTTTTTCTCAGAGCCCGATTTCGAAGCTTTCACTATAAAAGCCCGGCGGCTCAATTCTCTTTTTATGGATAACTCTAATGAGTTGGCGTCCTTGTATAGGATTTTACGCCAATTTACAAGCTCTTTTCTTTGTTTTTATGGATTTCCCAAAGGTCAGGCCTGTTTTGCTTTGTAATCGCTTCGGAGCGCTCTTTGCGCCACTGCGCAATCTTCTTGTGATGGCCTGATGTTAGGACTTCCGGCACATCATGTTGAGCGCCACTGGAATCCGTCCAGCTTGCAGGCTTTGTATAATGAGGATATTCCAGCAAACCGTTGGAAAAACTTTCTTCATCAGGGGTTTGCGTGTTCCCCATTACCCCGTCCAAAAGACGAATACACGCATCCATTAGGATAATAGCGGCAGGCTCCCCGCCTGAAAGAACATAATCGCCAATACTGACTTCTTCAAAATTATGCGCATCCAGCAAGCGTTGATCAACACCTTCATAGCGTCCGCATAGAATGGTTATTTCCGGTATCTTAGTAAGCTCAGTAACCTTGTTTTGAGTCAATGGTTTGCCCCTCGGTGACATATAGATGTTCTTAGCAGCCTTATGAGGTAAAGAGAGCAGGGCATCCTCAAGCACATCGGCGCGCAAAACCATACCGGCCCCTCCACCAAAAGGCGTATCATCAACAGCCTTATGTACGCCATGCCCAAAATCACGCATATTAACGGTATCATATGACCATAAGCCCTTTTCAAGAGCCTTACCGGATAAGGATTGCCCCAAACTACCCGGGAACATCTCGGGAAAAAGAGTAAGGATATTAACGTGCCAAGGTGATTTACTCATAGATCTATTTGTAAGGCAGTAAGTCTGTAAAGTCACTGATAATCATGGCGGCACCAGCATCTTTTAATTTTGTGCCATGTGCTTCTTTGTCAATTACACTATCAATAACAAAGCCAATAGGGGTAACGTTAGCTGCAATAGCCGCTTTAATATCAGATACATTGTCGCCAATATAGGCGCATTTCTTTGGCTGGGCATTAAGGCGTTTCATAGCCTCTATAATAACATCGGGTTCTGGCTTGCGACGTAATGGCGGATCGCAACTCACCATAGTCGGAAAAAGAGCATCTACCCCCATAACTTTTATGTCATTATCCAATTTATGCTTTTCTTTATTCGTCGCTAGCGCAAAACGCCCATCTATTTGTGCTAAAAATTGCCTTAAGTTTTTACCAAGGGAAACTGGATGGTTCTCAAACAGTGATTTTCTGCGTTTTGTACGCTCTTTCGTGAAACTTTCTGCGAGTGGCTCTGGATCAATATTATGGTTATGACATATACGGCAGAATTTCTCTTCACCCGGTATGCCTGCCAAACCTCGCATTTCTTCATAAGGAATTGTGTGGTCAAAACCTGCTTTTGCAAGATATTCGCTGATGATCTGGCAGTCAAACTTGGCGAAGACATCTTCCGTATCCGCAACCACACCATCAAAGTCAAATATAAAATAGTTGATCTTCATAAAATAAAATCATCTTGGTTTTGCACAATAACAATACCGCTTTCTAAATCAACGTCCACTATGTTCTCATCACGAAAGGGTAGGAAGTAGGAATTAGCCGATTTTGGCTGAATTTCTAGCAGGGGGCCAGCGCCATAATTTTGCACATCAATAACCTTGCCTATTTCTTCATTATTTTGGCTCTTTACGGTCAAGCCTTTTAGGTCATCTACGTAATATTCATCGTTGCTTGAGAGATCGGGAAGCGTTTCACGTGAAACGAATAGAGAACATCGGCTGTTTTCTGCGTCTTCACGAGAGGTAATTCCTGCTATTTCTGCAAGGATATATTTGCCGGATTTATTCTTAAGCTTAATCTCGATCGTGTCGTGATTTTGCTCATCCGTATAGACTGCGCCGTTTAATAGGGATGTGTCTTCGCATAGGGGAAGGATTTTTACCAATCCTTTGATGCCATGCGGAGCTGTTATTTTACCAATGCAAATACGTTTGTCTGCCATAAGATAAAAATCCCCCGCCA
>DCKO01000025.1:3226-21052 GCA_002320665.1 Micavibrio sp. UBA1672 | reverse complement strand
CGTTTGTCTGCCATAAGAAAAAAACCCCCCGCCATGAAAAATCAGGGCAGGGGATAAGACCCAGTTAGTCTTGCTTTTCTTCTTCCGCAGGAGCTTCGGCTTCAGCAGCAGGCTCCTCGGCTGGTGCTTTTTCCTCAGCTGGCGCAGCAGCGGCTTCCTCTGCAGCGGCCTTTGCTTCGGCTTCAGCAGCTTCAGCGGCTTCTTTAGCAGCTTGCAGCTTTTCCTGCTTGTCGGCAATCTTCAGCTTAGTCTTTTCAGACTGTTCAGATTTCTTTGGACGAATAGGTGTTTCAGGCATGTCGATAATACCAGCTTGGCCCAAAAACTTCGCAACGCGCTCTGATGGCTGCGCGCCTTGGTCTAGCCAATATTTAATGCGGTCTTCAACAAGCTGAACACGGTTGTCATTATCATTATTAAGCAAAGGGTTATAAGTCCCAAGTCTTTCAATGTAACGACCATCGCGCGGCATGCGTTTATCCGCTACAACGATACGATAAAACGGGCGTTTTTTGCGTCCCCCGCGAGACAATCTGATTGCTAGTGCCATTTTCTTTCTCCTTCAATAAGCGTTCAAAATCAGTTTCTAAAGCGGTCAAAGTCAGTTAAACCAAAAACAATTTCATCAACGTAGTGACCGTCGCCACGCTGGAAATAATTCTTCATCACGCCTTCGCGTTCAAAGCCTAGGCTATCATAAAACTTAAGGCCATTCTCATTGTCGCTCTCGGCGAAGAGCTGGATGCGCTCAATATTTTTATCCATTAGAGCCGAAACTATCTCACCCATGACGCGGCGACCAAGCCCTTTGCCTTGCGCTTCTTTTTTAATGCCAAGGCTTCGAATTTCTGCAACATGCCCCAAGCGTCCGTCATAAAGTACCGCCGAGCCCATGCCGCAATCCTGCCCTTTATCATTCTGGAAGATCCAGAAATAATCACGGCTCATGAGATCATCAAACGCCTCCAGAAACAAATCCTTATCCATAGGCTCATAGCGCATGAAGGGGTTTACGCTCTCATCCATATAGATGTCGTAAACAAGATCAAAATCTGCTGCTGTTGCTTCTCTCATCTATTTTTTCTTTTTCTTCCGGTTCTTCTTCGTTCCACCGCGTAATTGAGGCATCCCGCCTTGACCGCCAAGTCCCGGTAGGCCGCCTGCGCCCATACCACCCATACCGGCAAGTGGATTACCACCCCCGGCAAACGGGTTAGGACCCAAAGCGCCTTGATCCTTTTCTAACATCTCCGCGCCTAATCCTTCAGGGTCCATACTCCCCGCCATCATTTCAAGTTCATCAGCCTTGCCGCCCATCATATCCTTCATCATGCCCATCATTTGGCCTTTGCCCATTTTGCGCATCTTCTTCATCATGACTTGCATTTGTTTTTGCTGCTTCACCAGCATATTAATTTGCTGCACGGTTGTACCAGAACCAGCCGCAATACGGCGCTTGCGCGAACCATTCAAGAGCTCAGGCTTAGCGCGTTCCTTGGCCGTCATCGAAAGAATAATAGCTTCTTGCTTCTTCACGAGATCATCATTCATACCCATCTCTTCGAGCTTGCCACTCATCCCGCCAAGACCAGGCATAAGCTTCATCAAAGACCCCATGCCGCCCATTTTCTTCATCTGACGAATTTGCGCAAGAAGATCATTAAAGTCGAACTGACCCTTTTTCATCTTCTGCGCCATTTTCATGGCTTCTTCCTGATCGACAGTCTCCGAAGCTTTCTCCACCAAGGAAACCACATCACCCATACCAAGAATACGGCCTGCAATACGCTCTGGGTGGAAGGTCTCCACCTCAGTCCATTTTTCGCCAACCCCGATTAGCTTCACAGGCTTACCCGTGACGGCCTTCATCGACATCGCCGCACCACCGCGCGCATCACCATCAACGCGGGTGAGCATAATGCCTGTAATATCAATGCGGTTATTGAAAATCTCTGCCGTGTTGACGGCATCCTGCCCCGTCATCGCATCGGCAACCAGCATCGTCTCAACGGGCTTGGCAAAGGCTTTAATATCCTCAAGCTCTTTCATCAACTCTTCATCAATGGATAGACGACCAGCGGTGTCGAGCATAACGACATCGTAGCCTTCTCTCTTGCCCGTATCCATCGCACGCTTGGCAATAGCTAATGGCTTTTCACCTTCAACAATCGGCAGGGTGGCAATAGATGTCTGCTCGCCTAGAACCTGAAGCTGTTGCTGCGCTGCCGGACGGTACACGTCGAGCGAAGCCATCAGGACTTTTTTATTCTGTTTATCGGTCAGGATTTTAGCAATTTTCGCTGTTGATGTGGTCTTACCAGACCCTTGCAAACCAACCATCAAATACGCACAAGGGGAGGAGGCAAATTGCAGATCGGAACTCTCTGAGCCCAGCATTTCCACCAGAGCATCATGCACAATCTTGATGACTTGCTGCCCCGGATTGACGCCCTTGATCACCTCTTGACCAACGGCCTTATCTTTGATGCTTGCGACAAAGTCTTTTACCACTGGCAAGGCAACATCAGCCTCCAGCAAGGCAATGCGGATTTCCCGCGCAACTGCCATAACATCATTCTCACTTAAGCTTGCTTTACCGCGCAGCTTAGAAAATACACCACCAAGTTTTTCACTCAAAGAGTCGAACATTGTTCCTCTTAATCACTTATCCATAACCAAATTAGCCACACTGAGCGTTACTTCGCCGAGTGCGGTGTACCTGCTCCCCGAGAGAGCGCGGGCACTGACAAATCAATACTGCCAGTGAAAATTTGGCAGAAAGTAACCGCTAGCCTTATGAATGTCAAGGTAAAAGAGGCCAAAACCTTTCTTGCAGCTTGTCTCGTATCTTGTTTGTGCTAAAAACAATTTACAAAAAATGAAAAGGACAGGTTATGGGATTGGATATATATGTTGGCTCTTTGTCTAGATATTACGCACGCGATTGGGAGTTAATAGCACAAAAAGCAGCCAGAGCGGCGGGCTATGATTTTCAGGTGGTTTATCAAAACAATCCGGAAAATATAAGTCAGGAAGAGGCTAGACCTATAATCATCAGTTGGAGAGATTCGATCAGAGAAGGAATAAAAGGGTCTTTAAAGGATAATGAAAAACTTGAATTCAACTGGGACGAAACACCAGAATCTCAGTATTTTACAGATAAACCTGATTGGGATGGTTATTGTTCATTATTGCTGTGGGCTGCGTATTCCGAACATGATGATCTTGTACCACCAGAAAAGTGTGTAAAAGATTTAAATACTGATGAGGCACTTAATCGAAGCACAGAAGCGACATTTAAAACAACTTATCCCGCATTATTAAGAGATGTTCAGCTATGGATTCCTGAAGAATTTATTTTTTGTTTTGGGACTCAAGATGCGACAGGTCAAGAAACTATGATTGGGTCTGTCATGAAATTGGAACAAGAGCTTTTGGAGCTAAACGATAAAACGTGGAAAGCGGATGCGCAGATCATAACCGAGTGGCGAGATAACGGCCCAAGTGACACAGGAAATTTAGAGGATGCAGCTAAGTTTGGATTTTCTGTATTTTTGGACATGGCAAACAAGGCGGTCGAGAATAATCTTGTAATGAAACTGGATTATTAATTAAGTTAAGCTGTAAATAACTATGGTGCGTTATGAAATTTAGAAAAATGCATGGGCTGGGGAATGATTTTGTAATTCTTGACGCACGTCAGGAAGACATCTTCATGTCCGAAGATCAGATAGAGCAACTGGCCGATAGGCGCTTTGGCGTAGGGTGTGATCTGGTTACAATCCTTGAGCCATCTGAAAAAGCCGATGTCTTTGCGCGTTACTTCAACGCAGACGGATCAGAAAGCGGTGCTTGTGGGAACGCCAGCCGCTGCGTGGCGAAAATTATCATGAATGAAACAGGCTATGATGAATGCAAAATCGAGGTCACTTATGGCGTCCTCGAATGCCGCAAAGTCGGTGATCTTATTCAGGTTGATATGGGTAGCCCAAAGGGTATACAAGATATAGACCTTAGTATAGGCGGTCTTGAAAATCCTGTCTCAGTTGATATGGGCAATCCGCATTGCGTGTTTTTTGTCGATGATCTGGCTGCGATCGAGCGTACACTAGAAAATATAGGCTCTGCGGTTGAGAATCATGACTTGTTCCCAAATAGAACCAATGTCGAGTTTGTGGAATTGCGCTCTGCGGATAAAGGGGGGCAATCCGCTTTACGCCAAATTACATGGGAGCGAGGCTGTGGCTTTACGCTGGCTTGTGGCTCAGGTGCTTGCGCCGTGCATGCGGCCGCTATTCATCGTGGTTTAATCGGTAAAGATTCCGAGATAATTCTGGATGGTGGATCACTCTTTATGGAGCAAGACAAGCGCGGTCATATCATGATGACTGGCCCTGCTGTCCATGTTTTTGATGGAACACTGATTTCTTGATCAGGTTTCAGGTTCCAACGTTTCGGCAGATTGCACAGACAATACTTGTTTTAGTGATTCCACGTAATTTCTATGCAGTTGATTAGCGACATCTTGTCTGAATTGATCATCATGCGCTCTGGACAGTTCTTGTGGCATAGATTCTTTTATAAGAGCATTCACTGGGCTTTTTGCTTGATCAGCATCAGTAAATATACCACTAAGCTCTGCCGGTGTAGCAAGAACCATGCTTTCTTGGCGAATGCCGTTATGCAGCTTTGTAAAAACATCAGCCTCAATTTCTCTGGCGACGCTCTCGACAATATGGTGATAAGCTGTTTCACAGGCATTATCAATAATCTCGGAAAGTAATTCTGGCTGCTTTGTGAGACTTGGGGCAATGCGTCTTTGTTTTTTATATTGCTCATTTATGAAGTCTTGTAATTCTCTAATAAAAGTAGTTTGCCCCTCATCAGATAGAGCAACAGTGCCATTTTCCATTTTATGATCAAGCTCGGGATAATTGCCTTCGCGTTGGTGTCTTGGTTGACCTATATCACGAATTGCAGAAATCGCTTCCGTCTCAAGCGCCCCAGCCATACCCGCATCAATGACATTTGCAGCTTCATCAGCATTAATTTTTTCTAGCGCCGTATCCAGAGTTGTCTGGATAAAACCACGTAGACTATTTTTACTCGGAACAACAAGCTCCTCATCCATATGGGCTTGCTTTAAAAACTCGTTCATTTGTTCAAAAAGTTCATCAGCTGTAGATGGCTGACTTAGATCACTTCTGTCTATATCACTTAATAACATGGCGGCATGAGTGATGGCTGCATTCTGAATATCAATGGGCACAGTAACCGAATTGTCCGTCCGCCGACTATCCATTCTGCCGCCAGAATAACGATTAAATTTTGTAAAAGGAGGATCGCTCGCCATTATAAATCACCCTAATTATCACCTTTATATTAGTTTGAGCTTAATTTTAAGCGACACTATGGTAACTTGTCAAATATCTTAAGGCGTAGACTATATAGTTTTTGCAATATTAGATAACTATTATTATAATATTCTTCTGTAAAATAATAAAATATAGAGTGATAAATGGCATACGGGCCCTCTGATTGGGAAAACAATCGAAAAAAATTTCTGGAATGGCGTGAACAAGTTCTGGAAGAAAAGATAGAGCGTTTTATTTCCGGCGATAAAAATGCAGAGCAGCTTGAGCAGGAAGAGCGGGATGGGTTTAACCGATTGCGTCAGAGAGTCTTGGGCTTTGATAAAATACGATGGATGGATTTTGAACGAAAGGGTTTTACGACGCCGCTGACGGAAGAAATGCAACAGAAAGCTCGCGAATGGTGCGAGTTCCAATATAGAAGCAGTAAACCTAATAATTTTGAAGATATTCGCGAGTATCAGGAGGTTTTATTTGACCTCTTGAATACTACAGTTGGCGATTATAAGGCTTTAGATAAGCCCAAAGTAGCCAGTGAAAGAAACGTATCGCAGATTAAATATGATACAGCAAAAACAATATTAAATCAGGCTTTTGAGCGAGCTGACCTTCAAGGGAGTATTACTGATGATGATTTACGATTGCTTCCGGTCATTAGCCAAGGGCTTGATAATGGTTCAAAAGTGCGTTTGGTGAATGAATTAGCAGATCAATTTAATTTAGATAACACCTCCAGAGGAAAAATGCGGGAAGCACTTCATATAGAGTCATCAGTAGTAAATGGCTGGACAACACCCTAACTCTCCTTATTTCAATTTTCTTGACTTTTTACCGTGTCATAGAATACTCAAAAGCCGTTATGAGCAAGAACAACGACCCACAAGTCCAGACCTTTGGTTGCCGCCTCAATTTCTATGAATCCGAGGTGATGAAGGATCATGCCAAAAACGCAGGCCTTGAAGACACGATTATCTTTAATACATGCGCAGTAACCAAAGAGGCCGAGCGTCAGGCACGCCAAGCCATCCGCAAGGCCAAAAGACAAAATCCCAACGCTAAAATCATCGTGACAGGATGCAGCGCTCAGATTACCCCTGATACCTATGCACAAATGGATGAAGTTGACCAGATCATCGGCAATGATTTAAAGCTCAAGGCCGAGAGCTGGGGGCTGGAGAGTGATGAAAAAATTCTGGTTAATGACATTATGTCGGTGACGGAAACCGCCAGCCACTTAATTGACGGCTACGAAGATCATGCGCGCGCGTTCCTGCAAGTGCAAAATGGCTGTGATCATCGCTGCACCTTTTGTATTATCCCTTATGGCAGGGGGAATTCCCGTTCAGTGCCGATTGGCGTAATCACCGAGCATGTAAAGCACTTGGTAGAGCAGGGCTATAATGAAATCGTATTCACAGGCGTAGATGTGACATCCTATGGCCACGACCTCCCGGGTGAGCCCACATTAGGGCAAATGATCCGCCGCGTTTTGGCGCTTATACCCGACTTGCCACGTATAAGGCTATCCTCACTTGATCCTGTAGAAATTGATGATGATATGTGGTGCTTGATCGCGGAAGAGCCAAGATTTTGCTCGCACTTGCATTTATCACTTCAAGCAGGTGATGACATGATCCTCAAGCGTATGAAGCGCAGGCATTTAAGGCAAGATGTGATTGATGTCTGCAAACGTGCAAGGCACTTGCGTCCTGATATAGCATTTGGTGCGGACATCATCGCTGGTTTTCCAACTGAAACTGATGAGATGTTCGAAAGCACTATGCGTATCGTCGAGGAATGCGATATCACATATTTGCACGTCTTCCCGTATTCCGAGCGCGAAGGCACGCCAGCAGCCAAAATGCCGCAAGTTCATCCACCGCTACGCAAGGAACGTGCAGCCAGATTACGTGAGTTGGGTGAAAAGCAGCTACAATCTATGCTTCAAAGAAACACTAACAAAGAAATGGAAGTCGTTGTCGAAAAAGGCAATATAGGGCGCGCCTCTAATTTCTTGCCTGTGCAATTATCTCGCGTGTATGATATTGGGCAGATTACAAAGATAAAAACATCTGATTTGATAAAAGATAACGAACTCATAGCGGCATAATACAAATACTATGATTGATGATAAATTTAAAGAAGCCATAGGTATACTCCATATCCCTGAAGACGGGTTTCGTCAGAAAATGGATGCACTTTGGCCTGATAAAATATCCTCCGAAGAACAAGAAGAGCGTATGGAGTTCCTTCTTTGGCAAAAGGAATCACGGCGAGCTAATTATGAATTTTGTTTTCCCGACTATCAAAACAATAATTTGGACATGGCAGAGCATAGCGAAATGGATTTCTCTGCACTATGCAAGAAAATTTCATCTATGAAAAGTAAGGAATGGCAGGATTATAAAGATTCTGGAAATACATTGTCTCTGGATGATATAAGTAGAGAAAAAGCCAAAGCATTCTACGAACGCATTTATAAAAGTGATGCGGCGGCTATTTTGGAATCCTTGATGCCTGCAGACAAAAATTATGATAGTAACACTTATATTCAAACAATATTGGATATGATGACCAAGGCTGAATGGGAAAAAACCCAATCATCAATTGAGTGCAGAAAAATACTTGCAAATGAAAATGAAGGAGGCGGTGTAGCATCGGCGCACTTAGTTGCGGTTACCTTAATGCTTGCTGATAGAAACTTCATAGAGATTACGAATTATACTCAACTTTTTACTCAAAAAGATAGGCAAGATATCTTTGATGCTTTTGAAGAAGACAATGAACTTGGCCATGCCGACAGAGTATCTTTGTTTAAGGCCTTAAAGCTATCTCTTTGCACTATTGAAGGTAAACCAGAGCCTGAACAATAATCTGTCGCTTTTCTTGATTTTCGTTATTTTTATCTGATGCCAGCTGTGCTAGAAATAAATCTCACTTCAAAAGAAATAGGGTGATGAACATGGTTTTTTGGCGTAAGAAAAAAAGCGAAGATCGTCTAGATGAAGAGCAACGCGATGAAAAGTTGCTGCATCCAGAAGGTGAGCCCGAGCTAGAACCTTCTACGGATCAGGATAATGCTGATATCTCTGAGGATTTACGTGAATCCGAACTTGAAGAAAGTGAAACAGATATTCTCGATGAGTTGGATGAAATTCCCGTTCCCAGCCATGGCAGTATGGATGATTACAGGGAGCAAGAAGATCTTTCTGATCATTCAGATGAGGGGGGCTGGCTTTCTCGCCTGACGAAAGGCCTAAGCAAATCTACCACTAAGATTACCAAAGGTATTGGTGATGTCCTTACCAAATCAAAGCTGGATCAGGAAAGTCTGGATAATCTGGAAGAGGTGCTTGTCGCCGCTGATTTAGGTCCCAAGACTGCTGCTAAGGTCATCGAAGCGTTCTCAAAAGATCGTTTTGGTAAAGAAGTCAGTGAAGAAGAAATTAAAGAAGCTCTGGCTGGGAATATCGAAGATGTGTTATCGCCTGTTGCAAAATTCCTGAATATAGAAAAACCTGAAAAAGGCCCGTTTGTGATACTTTTTTGTGGTGTGAATGGCACGGGAAAAACAACGACGATTGGAAAATACGCCAATTACCTTCGACAATCCCAACGCCTGAAGGTGATGGTGGCTGCTGGTGATACTTTTCGGGCCGCAGCGATCGAGCAACTAGCTGAATGGACAAAGCGTTCCGGCGCGGAACTTTATCAAAAAGATTTAGGAGCAGATGCAGCTTCGGTTGCCTTTGAGTCTTACGAAAAGGCCGAGAAAGAGGGGTATGACGTTCTTATGATCGATACGGCTGGGCGCTTGCAAAACAAGGCTAATTTGATGGAAGAATTGAGTAAGATCACCCGCGTTTTGAAGAAGAAGGATGAAAACCTGCCGCATGCAACCTTGCTTGTTCTGGATGCCACAACGGGCCAAAATGCATTCTCACAACTGGATACTTTCAAAGAGACTGTCAATGTTTCTGGTCTGATTGTCACCAAGCTTGATGGTTCTGCCAAAGGCGGCGTTCTTGTTGGGTTGGCCGATCAATATGGTATTCCGGTTCATGCAATTGGCGTTGGCGAGCAGATTGATGACCTACAACCATTTTCTGCAAAAGATTATGCCCGTTCTTTGATGGGGTTGGAGTAATTAACTGATTTATAATTTTAGACTGCGTATTTTGCTAAAAAAATTTGTGATTTTTTAACACTGAAAGCTGCATAATAGCGTATGTCAAAAAAAGCAATAATTCTAAAACCCAAACGTTTCAAAGATCCAGAATCTGCCTTTGATTACATAAAGGAAATATACAACGCCAATACCGAATATTTACGGGATTGTTTTGATGTTTATTGTGCTGATATGGATAAGGCGAAGAAGGTGCGGGCTTATTATCCTTATATCAAAATTACAACCAAAGCGGCCCGCCGCAGTGATAGCCGTTTTTCCTATGGCTTCGCCTCAAGGCCCGGTACCTATATGACAACACTGACGCGGCCTGATTTTTTTGAACTATATTATAAAGAGCAAATTAGGTTGCTAATAAAAAATCATAATATCCAAGTCGAAATCGGAACAAGCACAACGCCCATACCGCTGCACTTTGGGCTTGGCGAAAGCTTTCATCTTGAAAAGGATCTTACGGAAGAGCAAGTAGCAGATTTACCGCTATATTTCGATGTGCCGGATTTGAATATTCTGGATGATGAGATTGCAAATGCGACTTACGTACCGAAAGCCGATGAAGAGGCGCATCCCTTATCCTTATTCATCGCGCCGCGCGTAGATATTAGTTTCCAGCGCCTCAAGCATTACTGCGGCACGACCCCTGAACACTTCCAGAATTATATTCTATTTACAAATTATCAGTTTTACATCGATCAGTTCGTAGAGATGTGTCACGAGATGATGGGAGCAAGCAATAATCCTGAGACTTACGCAGAAAACAAAGCCTACAGCGCCTTTGTCGAGCCAGGGAACAAAGTAACTATCAACAAAAATATTCCAGCTAATGGCGAGAGCGACCAAGCTGGTGATAATATTACCCGCTTGCCGCAAATGCCAGCGTATCATTTAAAAAGACCTGATGGTTCTGGGATTACTATGGTAAATATTGGTGTAGGGCCATCTAATGCCAAAACCATTACTGACCATGTAGCAGTTTTGCGCCCACATGCTTGGCTAATGCTGGGGCATTGTGCGGGGTTAAGAAACTCTCAGCGGTTGGGTGATTATGTTCTGGCACATGGATATTTGCGTGAAGATAATATTCTGGACGAGTTTTTGCCCACGGATATTCCTATTCCGGCCCTCGCAGAAATCCAGCAAGCTCTGGAGCAAGCCGTTGCACATGTCACTGGTCAAGAAGGGTACGATCTTAAAAAAGTTATGCGCACCGGAACTGTGGCAACCACAGATGATCGCAATTGGGAACTTAAATCCTATCTAAAGCAAAACACAAAGCTTAGCCAGAGCAGGGCGATAGCGCTGGATATGGAATCCGGTACAATCGCCGCCAACGGCTTTCGTTTTCGTGTACCTTATGGAACACTGCTGTGTGTTTCCGATAAGCCGTTACACGGACAATTAAAACTTCCCGGTATGGCTGATAGCTTCTACCGTGAGCGTGTCGAGCAACATTTAAAAATAGGCCTGAAAACCATGGCGTTGCTGCGCGAATTATCACCGGAAAAACTCCACAGCCGAAAACTTCGTAGTTTTGACGAGCCAGCCTTCCAGTAATATCTGCATTGATATTATTATAGCTTTCTGCGCATAATACTTACCTAAAGCTGAGAGGAGAGAAGGTTTATGAGATTCTTGAAAATGATGCGTATATGCACTGAAAAAGCAACCGGAACACGAATATTTCGTACCCTGCCCAGAGGTCTTGATCCAAGTTTTGACATCCAAGATGCCTTTCCAAGTCACAAGATTACAACAATTTTTGATATTGGTGCCAATATTGGTCAGTCAGCTAAAGAATTCCGTGAGAACTATCCAGATAGCAACATCTACTGTTTTGAGCCAGTACCATCGACCTTCGAAGCTTTAAAAAAGAATATAGCAGCAGACCCAAAAGCCAAAGCATTCCAAATTGGCTTTGGGCAGGAAAATAGCAAGGCACAAATGGTCTCCAAAGAGGCCTCTGATCAATCGTACCTTGTTGAAGAAGGAGAAGATACAAAAGACCAGAAAATTGTAGAGGTAGATATTTTCACCCTTACGCATTTTTGTGAGAAAGAAAACATAGATCATATTGATTTCTTGAAAATTGATACAGAAGGCCGTGATCTGGATGTTCTTAAGGGGGCCTGCGACTTATTAAAGGCACAAAAAATTGATATTGTTGAGCTTGAGGCTGGCATGTATCCGGGTAATAACCGTCATGTTCCGTTTGAAATTCTAAAATCCTACATGGAAGAACAAGGTTATTTGCTCTTTGGAATCTATGAGCAAGTACATGAATGGACAACAAAAAGCCCGAATTTGAGACGCGTAAATCCGGTTTATGTTTCCAAAGCCTTAATCGATAAATACCAAAATAATTCACAAAGAGCTGCGTAAAAACACTTTCTTGAATGAAGTATTTAAGGAAACTCTACTTCACCAGGGGTTTTACGGAAAGTACCAATAGGCGGGCGTCTTGGCGCAGCCTCATTGTCTTCTTGGATTTCTGCATCATCACTCTCGTTATAATAATCCGGATTAGTTAATTCCTCTTTGAGCAAAATAATGGTAATGCGGCGGTTTTTTGGATCAAGTGGATTTTCTGCCACTAAAGGTTCCGTATCGGCCTTACCCATAACATTATTAAGGCGATCACTTGGAATACCGCCATCCATCATAACCCGTCGTGAGGCATTAGCACGATCCGCAGAAAGTTCCCAGTTTGTATAAGTTGCCCCATCTGAATAGCGCGCCGCATCTGTATGTCCACGAACTGAAACCTCATTAGGCATATCAAGGACAGCTTGTGAAATGAGTTTTAATAGCTCCTCCGTTTTTGCATACATCCGTGCACTACCAGACGGGAACATGGATTCACTATCCTGATCCACTATCTGAATTCGTAAGCCCTCCGGCGTCATATCTATAAGGACATTCTTGGCTAATGATTTAAGCTTTTCATTACTATTGAGAGCTTGCTTTAATTTATCACTGGCTTTTTGGAAGCGATTATTTTCTGCCTTCTGACGTTTATTTGCAGGCTTGGATTTTGAATCACTGCCGCGAAGTCTTTCTTTGTTAACTTGTTGTGGTGTTAATGGGTTCTGATTAGAGGCCATTGCACCCTCGGGGCTCATAGTCAATCCCCCCATCACCCCGCCCGCACCACTTGTGCTATCTGACACAGCAGGGTGGGTTGGATCAAAAAAGTTGGAAATCGCATTCTTTTGCTCATCCGTCGTAACATTGAGCAGCCACATCAATAGGAAAAAGGCCATCATAGCTGTCACAAAATCAGCATAGGCAACTTTCCAAGCTCCGCCTGGGTAGCCATCTTTTATCTCTATTATCTGTATACTAATAGTTTTCATAGACACTATTAACCAGGTGCAGGAAGTTCATTCAAAATTTCCTCAAGTTCTGCGAAGCTTGGCTGTATATTATGAGGGATAACTTTTCGAGCAAATTCAACAGCTACTTGTGGTGCAGCTCCATCAAGATAAGCGACCATACCTACTTTCATAACTTTGTAATACAGCGTTTCACTTTCGGCTCTTTCGGTCATAGCTTGTGAAATAGGACCAAAAATACCATATGATAGCCAAACCCCGAGGAATGTACCGACCAACGCACCGCCAATCAATTTACCCAGAACTTCTGGAGGCTCGGAAATAGATGCCATTGTCTTAATCACACCAAGAACCGCTGCAACAATACCAAGGGCTGGTATACCCTCGGCCATATGATGAACAGCATGCCCCGGATGGGTTTCATGAGCATGCATCTCGGCAATTTCTTTATCCATAAGACCACCAATTTTGGATGACTCTTCAACCCCTAATGAGATAATCCGTAAATAGTCACACAGGAATTCTTCTGCATGATGATTGGCATGAAATTTGGGGAATTGGGAAAACAGATCACTTTCATGTGGGTTTTCAACATGTTGCTCCAGTGCAAGAAAACCTTTAGTTCTAGCCAGTTTAAAAATTGTAAACATGAGAGAAAGAAGGTCTACATAATCATCTTTTTTATAAGCTGTCGGTTTAACAAGGGCGCCGAAATATTTTAAAGTGCCCTTAACTGTCTCCATCGTGTTGGCAATTAGGAAGGCAGAAATAGCACAACCCATAATAATGACCATTTCACCGGGAGTCGCTGGAAGAATAACACCTGTCAACAGGTGCATGGCTTTTTCCATACCGGCAGTCATAATTAGACCACCAAAAGTACAGCCAAAGACGAGTAAAACGCCAAGAAGTTTCATATATGTTTTTCCCTACAAAAGCATATTCTGGGTAACACAGTAATAATTGACGCAGAAAAAATGTGCTTAAAAAAGCAACACCTCAGAAATGATAGTTCATTGTACTGTTTTTTTTAAGAAATATAAAGAAAGAGGTTTTGCCCTTTGATTTTAATCCTTAAATTTTTGTTATTTCGATAGCCAACGTGCGATATCCTTGGCGGCATATGTTAAGATTGCATCAGCTCCGGCTCGCTTAAAACAGAGCATAGATTCTAACATACTGGCTCGATAATCCAGCCAGCCTTTCTCGGCGGCTGCGCTCAGCATGGCATACTCGCCGCTAACCTGATAGGCAAAGGTTGGTACTTGAAAAGTCTTTTTTACAGATGAAATTATATCCAGATAAGGCATACCAGGTTTAACCATAACCATATCTGCACCTTCTTGTATATCTAAAGCAACCTCGTGCAAAGCCTCATCGGCATTGGCAGGATTCATTTGATATGTCTTTTTATCACCTTTCAGCAAAGAACTTGACTGCACGGCATCACGAAACGGCCCGTAATAGCTGGACGCATATTTAGCAGCATAAGATAAAATCAGTGTATCTGTCTTCTTATGATCATCGAGTGATTTGCGAATAGCGCCAATACGCCCATCCATCATATCAGATGGTGCAACAATATCCGCACCCGCTTTGGCTTGAACTAAAGCCTGCTTGCATAGGATTTCAACAGTCGCATCATTATCAATTGTGTCGCCCTTCATTACGCCATCATGACCATGCGAGGTGTAAGGATCTAAGGCAACATCCGTTATAATGCCGATATCTGGCACATGCTTTTTAATCTCAAGTAATGTATTACAAAGCAAATTATTCGCATTATAGGCTTCCTTACCATCGGCTGTTTTCTTCTCTTGCGGAACAACCGGAAACAGAGCAACGGCTTGTATGCCGATATCCTCAATTAATTTTAATTCCTCAATCAGTAAATCTTGTGAAAGTCTAAAAACACCGGGCATAGAGGGAATTGTTTCCCGTATGGCTCTGCCTTCTACTATAAAAAGCGGATAAATCAAGTCATTGATACTTAGGCAATTTTCCTCTACAAGGCTCCGAACCCATTGTTTAGAGCGGTTTCGACGCATTCTTTTTTGCGGAAATGAAGAAGAGTGATTGTAAAACATGGTTTTTATCGCTATTTTTACGTTTTTTTAAAGTAAAACTAATATAAAATTATCTTTGTGATTTAGGCAAATCTTTATTATGATTTTTCAAAGGTCCACAAAAACTATGTTAGTCACTAATTGGAGATAAAAGTGAACACACCATATTATGAGTCAATTCAATTGATCGAGCGCTTGCACAGACATTTCTTGGATGTGCTCAAAGTCGAGCTTGATAAAAAAGGCGTGCAGGACATTAACAATGTCCAGTGCATGATCTTATATAATGTCGGTAAGGAAGAAATGACCGTGGGGGAATTGACAATTCGGGGGTATTATCTGGGGTCTAATGTTTCTTATAATGTAAAGAAGATGGTTGAAAACGGCTATCTCATCCAAGAACGCTCTGTTCATGACAAGCGTTCAATCCGCGTGCGCTTATCTGATAAAGGTATCGAGCTATGCGATATGGTCTCCGAGATGTTTACACGTCACGAAGGACAAATCGAAGGCACGGAAGTTACGCCGGAGCGCTTGAAGGAAATGAATCAGACATTAAAAATGCTGGAGCGTTTCTGGGCACAACAAACCAATTTTGGTGGTGTTTTCTAAAAAAACATTCCTAAAAACAAAATTACTAAGACAGAAAAAGAATGGCAGGACCAATATGTGTCCTGTCATTTATTTTTGTATAGTATTGTCTTTTTATATATAATAAAAGGTATTAAAAGACGGGTGTTTTTGAAATATTATGAGCCATATAACAAAGCTAATCAATAAATCGGCCTATGAGCCTTTCAACGAGTTGCAGGAAATCGATAGATACGATCCGCCTAAAATTTCCCTGTTTCGGATGGCTGCCAATTTACTGGATAGAAAAAAAGAAATGTGGGAACGTGATACTTACACAGCAGAGCGTAAAGAAAATGTATTCCCAGTCAAAGAAAAAAAGAATTACGAACGGGCTTTATTTCAAGGGGAAAGAAATACTTTTGTTTTTTTGAATAAGGCTCATAGCAGAAATGAAAGTTCAGTCAGAGCCTCTTCACTAAGATATGATTTTGAATCAGGGAGAACGGACTTAGACAAACTTTATCCTGATTTACCTATAAAAGAACTTTTCAAAAATGCAATCCAGATCAAGGAACGCTTGGCGCATCATTATGGTATGGTGCCTGACTTTCATTTTGAGCCTGAAGGAATGCCTGTTTATGGCACGGTAGTGAATACTAGAAAAATGCCAGAAGTCGATCAGGCTGATGTAAAAGGCATAAAAGATGAAATGCAGCATATTGGCATTAATGCCTATATCATAGGTATTGAGCACGACCAGATATTTGTACCGCATTACAAGGTTGGTTTGTTGGAAACAAATCCTGAGTTAGAAGGCATGCCTCTTATGCCAAAAGCCGAGTCTGATCCGCAAAGTCGCATTTTATTGCTAGCATATCTACAGTATAAGAACTTACTCAGTGAAGAAGATCAGCCGCTTATAGATAAAACCTTTTCTGCAAGAGATAAGCGCATTGCTGAAACTTTTGACATCGGTGCGCTTCTGGCCCATTCCACTGAGACAACAGAAAAGATAGAGCCTCAAGTATAATTTTTAGGGTTTTACTGGGCTAATTTCTCTATATAATTCAGTCTTTCTAAACCATCATTGAGGCCATAATGAGCAAGCAGCCCCTTGCAAATCGTGAAATCATTATAGAATTTTATCCTATTGGAAATTACATGAAGGTCTCGGCTATGGATGTCGAGACACTCACAGAAGTCTCTGTTCAGGGGCCAGTAAATGGTGCCAGAGAAACCCTTAAAAATAATGCCTTAAAGCGCCTTGAGTATGTCATGAAAAAGAAAGGCTTGATTTAAGCATTGATTTTGGGGGGCAAAGCCTACTATATATTGTGTTCCATGGACGAATTATAGGGATATATCGGGCATATGAAGAAGGTCGCCATAGCATCGGATCACGCAGGGTTTCATTTGAAATCTGCGATCATTGATCAATTCAAAGAGACGTATGATTGGGTTGATTTAGGCACGAATTCAACCGAATCAGTCGATTATCCTGATTTTGGAAAAAAGCTGGCCGCGGCTGTTATAAATGGCGAAGTCGAGCAGGGCGTTCTTATTTGCGGATCAGGCATAGGAATTTCTATCGCCGCTAACAGATATAAGGAAATCCGCGCTGCTTTGTGCACCGATATGACCATGGCAAGACTGTGCCGCCAGCATAATGATGCAAACGTGGTGGCCTTGGGCGAGCGTTTGGTTGGGCAACAAGTTGCTTTTGATATTGTTGAAACATTTTTGAATACTGACTTTGAGGGCGGGCGCCATCAAAACAGGGTAAATAAATTATCGAAATAAAAATCAAAACTCATAGAAAGGAACTATAAATGAGTAATACCGCAGAAAATCTAACACCAGATGTTGATGGATTTTTTACAGAAGAATTGGAAAACACGGATCAGGAAGTCCATAAAGCCATTCGTGAGGAACTTCACCGTCAGCAATCTCAAATCGAGCTTATCGCATCTGAAAATATTGTTTCCCGCGCCGTGCTACAGGCACAGGGCAGTGTTTTAACAAACAAATATGCCGAAGGTTACCCCGGTCGTCGTTACTATGGCGGTTGCGAATTTGTAGATGTCGTTGAAGACTTGGCGCGTAACCGTGCGAAGGAACTTTTCGGCGCTAAATACGCGAACGTTCAGCCAAACTCCGGTTCTCAGGCCAATCAGGGTGTTATGCAAGCGCTGCTTCAGCCCGGCGATACAATTTTGGGTCTCAGCCTTGCTGCTGGTGGGCACTTAACGCACGGCGCTGCACCAAACCAATCCGGTAAGTGGTTTAATGCTATTCAA